>CAZVRY010000351.1:0-6561 GCA_964629545.1 uncultured Verrucomicrobiota bacterium
CCCGGTGGCGCTCCCGCCAAAATCGGAAGTTATTTTTGCACAGACCCTAAGTCCCAAAACGGCCGGCGCGCCGCCCGCTCCAGGAGCTCCGTCACCGCCGCCTCGATTTGCGGATCCGTCCCCGCCACCTCCGCCTCCGGCGTCATCGGCACCGCCAGATCCGGCTTCGCCCCGTGCTCCTCCATGTCCGTGCCGTCAGGAAGATGCCAACCCCGCGTGGGCAGCCGCACCGTGGTCCCATCGATCAAACTCGCCGCGCCCGTCGAAATCACCGCCCCAAAGGTCTGAACCCCCACCAGCTTGCCGCGCCCCGTCGTCTTGATCGCATGAGCGAAAATCTCGGCGTTGCTGTAACTGTTCTGGTTGATCAGCACGCTGATCGGCCGGTTGTACGCGTAAATCAGACGGCGATCGCGGGGATACGCGTCCCGCGGCATCGCGGCGGGATCCGCCCCTCGCGCCACCGTGTAGGCATGCCGCGGCGCCGTCAGCGAGGCCAGGAGGATGTCGGTCGTCCAACCCCCCCCGTTGTCGCGCACATCGATGAGCAAGCCCACCTTGCCAGCCGCCGCCGCGTAAAGATCACGCTCGAAATCACGCACCGACCCCAGGTCCATCCCGCGCACGTGCAGATAGCCCAGTTTGCCCCCGGACAGCCGTTCTACCATCGCTTGGCGTCGAGCCACCTCCTCCTCGTAGCGCAACTGCGTGTCCGCCCCCAGGTTCACCGGCGTGATCAACACCACCCGCTCCACCCCCGCTTCGGCGCGCACCCTCAGCAGCGTCTCCCGCCCCGCCGTCCCCGCCAGGAGCACGCTCAAGTCAGCCTCCACCTTCCCCCCAGCCGCCGTCGCTCGACCATTGACCGCCAGGATCACCTCGCCCACCTCCAACCGGGAATGCTCCCGCCGCGCGGGACCCTGAGCGAACGTTCGCGTCACCTTCCACCCCTCCCCCGCCGCCACCACGTCAACCCCAAGATAACCCTGCGGTTCCCCCTCCCCAGCGGTGCGGCGCCCACCGCGAATGCCCAGATGCGAGCCGTCCAACTCACCAAAAAGACTGCTCACCACCGCATTGAACTCCGTGTCGGTCCGCGCCTGCTGCGCCAGCCGCAGATACCGCCGGCTCAACCCCTCCCAATCAAGTCCCTTCAGCGTGGGATGATAGAACTGCTCACCCAGAAGCCGGGCCGCCTCGAGGAACTTCTGCCGCTGCTGCTGCCGAATCTCGACCGTCACCGGCGCCTCCACCGCCAGCTTCTCCGCCTCCCCGCCCGCCGGCTTTCCCAAAAACGCCTCCCCGCCGCTCAGATACACCACCTTCTCCCCGGTCAGGTTGACCGCCGGAGCCCCCGCACCCCCAGTGGCCACGGTCTTCCGCTCCTTCCCCTTGAAATCCACACTGTAAAGCCCAGGCGAACCGTCCAGCGTCGCCCGAAATACCACCCGCTCGCCCCCAGGCGTAACCTCCAGCGCCCCTAACTCAGGCGCCGCCAGAACCTGCCGCACCCGTAAATGCGTGTCCTTAAGATCAAACTCCAACGGCCTCGATGCCACCACCGCCTTCGCCGAGTCCCCTCCCCCACCCGCCTTGGCCGACTCCACCGTCGGCTCCTCCTTCTTCACCCCCTCCTCCGCCCCCACCGGCCTCCGCTTCTTCGCGTTCTCCGCCGCCGCCTTGAAATAGTCCGCCAATTCATACGAGGACAGGCCGTCCAACCGACGCTCCAGCTTCAACCCATAAATGGCAAACTCGCCATTGCTCGCCCCGTCCCGATCGCTCAGAAAATACAGCACCTGACCGTCCGCCGACAGACGCGGCGCCAGGTCAGCGTCGGGATGGCGCGTCAGGTTCACCGGCACGGCACCCGGATCCTGCGTGTCCAGCCACCACAGATCGGAATTGAAATACTCGTCTTGCTGGGCATACACCACATGCCTCGAATCCGGCGCCCACACCGCTTCCGGCCGACTCCAACCAGCCAACAACGTCCGCTCCGTCCGGGTCGCCACGTCCAGCACGACCAGGTCCCCACGACCCCGCACGAACAGCAACGCCTTGCCATCAGGACTCGGCAGCGGCGAACGATCGTTCCGCCCAGTCACGTGAAACGCCTCCACCCGGAACGTCAGCGACTCCGCCCAGCGCTTCCCAGGATCCGGCTTCTTGGCCGACGACTTGGACTCGGCGGAACTCGTCGACCCGCCGCCCGCGGAGGACGCCGCTCCCGGCCCAACCCCCCGAACGTCCTCCCGCGTCAACTCGACGTTCGCCTGGTAGAGAGCGTAAGTGCCGGGCTCGTCGCTGGCAAAAAAGAGCGTGGCCCCGTCCGGCGACCACACGAGATCACGCTCCCGCGCGTGGGTCTGGGTCACCCGCCGCGTGGGCCGATCCTTCTCCGTGCTGCGAACGAAAATCTCACCCCGCGCCGCCACCGCCAGCGTCCGGCCATCGGGACTCAAGACCGCCTCGTCCACCTGCTTGCCCAACTCCAGTCGCTGATAATCCAAGTCCGCCGCGTCGCCGGCCACGACCACTTCCACGCGGGTGGCCTCGGGACGTGCCGCCGAAAAATCCAGGGTGTAGAGAGTGTCCCAGACCACGAACACACCGTGCCGGCCCCCCGGGGCGACGCTGAAATCGCGCACCCCATGCGCCAGCGTGATCTCCCCCGGCGACGGCCGGAACGTCGTCACGGGCTGCGCCTCCGCGTCACCCGCCGCGCCCGCCGGCAGCCGCCACACGTTGTTCTGGCCGTCCCGCGCCGAGACATAGGCGATCGAACCGTCCGCCAACGGGTAGGCGTCCGCATCGTGCCCGGAATGAGTGGTCAGCCGCGTGAACCCCCCGGTCTTCAGGTCCCAGCGAAATACGTCGGCGTTCGCGGGCCCGTCATACGCCGGTCGACTCGCCTCATACCGGTTGCGGGTAAACAGGAGCGCCGATCCATCCGCCGTCATCACCGGCCCGCTCCCCCAGGCGTCCGTCAACCGCTCCGTCGGTCCCAAACCCGCCGCCGGAGCCGCATACAGGCGCGTCCCCCGATAAATGCCCGGCTCGAGGTTGGCGTGGAAAAGCACCCGCTTTCCATCGTTGGAAAAGCCCGCCAGATTCTGGGGACGCTCGTTCGCCGTCACCCGCCGCACATCCCCGAAACGGGGCCCCTCGGGCCCGGGACTCACGGGCATGACGTAAAGGTTCCGCGGCCCATCCCGCTCGCTTTCGAACGCAAGCATCCGCCCGTCAGGACTGAACGCGCTGCGCAGCTCATCCGCCGGATGGGTCGTTGCGCGCTGGGCCACCCCTCCCGTGCTCGGCACCCACCACAGGTCCCCACCAAAACTGAATACCAAGGTCCGCCCGTCAGGACTCAACGCCGGATGCATGGGGTAGCCCACGGGCCGACCCCAGCCGCCAACCGCACCCGGCGCCACCACCGGCGTCGGGTCCTGGGCGCAAACCGTGACTCCAAGGAGGAACAGAACAGATGACGATCTCATAGCGGCGTGGGAGCGAGAGTTTCGCGGATTCTCTTCACCATCCAGGGCTGACGGAGGCGCGCACGGAACCCCCGCCACCACGGTGAGTGCACGGATCATGCGAAAGCACGACGCCAGGTCAAGGGGCAACTCCGTCAGGGTCTGTGCGGAAGCGAGGATCGGGGCCGTCCCCCCCTCGCGTGGGCCGACATCCCCCCCCGAATGAACCGGCAACCCCCGTCTCCGACGTGTGCACGCTTGCCAAACTCCGGCCGCCCCACAGACTGCACCCGTGCATGCGCTCGACCTCAGCCGACTCCGCGTGCGGCCCCTCGCCGAACGCCGCAGCCTCACCCGCGTCGAAGACATCCTCGTCGACCCCGCCAGCGATCCCCCTCCCCTCCCACCCCCTATCCTCGCCGACGTCCAACGCACCGCCGCCCGCATCCGCGCCGCCCGCGCGGCCGGCGCCGCCGTCATCCTCCTCTACGGCGCCCACCTCCTCCGCAACGGCGCCGCCCTCCTCATCACGCGACTCATGGAGCAAGGCTTCCTCTCCCACCTCGCCACCAACGGCGCCGGCTCCATCCACGACTGGGAATACGCCTGGCTCGGCCGCTCCACCGAAAGCGTCGAGGAAAATGTCGCCACCGGCACCTTCGGCGCCTGGGATGAGACCGGCCGACACCTCCACCTGGCCCTCCTCACCGGCGCTCTCCAAGGCCTCGGCTACGGCCGCTCCGTCGGCAAATACATCGCCGAAAATGGCGCCACCCTGCCCGACCCCGCCACCCTCGAAACCATGATCCGCGAGTTCCCCGCCGACCCCCTCACCCCAGCCTGCGCCGACCTCCTCACCGCCATCCACCGCCATCACCTCACCCCAGGCCCCTCCCTCACCCCCCACCGCTGGCCCCACGCCTCCATCCTCGCCCAAGCCTGGCGCCTCGGCGTCCCCCTCACCGTCCACCCAGGCATCGGCTACGACATCATCGCCTGCCACCCCATGTTCAACGGCGCCGCCATCGGCCGCGCCGCCGCCGAAGACTTCCGCCTCTTCGCCGCCGCCGTCGACCGCCTCGACCACGGCGTCGTCCTCTCGATCGGCTCCGCCATCATGGCCCCCCAGGTCTTCGAGAAAAGCCTCAGTTGCGTCCATAACCTCCGCCTCCAAAACCACCGCCCCCTCGTCCACGACCACTCGATCCATGTCGTCGACCTCCAAGACGGCGGACACTGGGACTGGTCCCAGGGCGAACCCCCCAAAACCAACCCCGCCTACTACCTGCGCTTCTGTAAAAGCTTCTCCCGCATGGGCGGCTCCATGACCTACAGCCAGTGCGATAACCTCGCCTTCGTCCACCACCTCTATCGCGAACTCGCCCGCCCATGAACGCCGAACGCTTCCTCTCCCTCACCCACCGCTACCCCACCCTCCGCATCGCCGTCGTCGGCGATATCTGCCTCGACCGCTACCTCGACATCGACCCGGCACGCCAGGAGACCTCCCTCGAAACCAACCGCCCCGTCCATAACGTCGTCTCCGTCCGCTGCCAACCCGGCGCCGCCGGCACCATCCTCAACAACCTCGCCGCCCTCGGCGTCGAGCTCTTCTCCGTCGGCCTCTGCGGCGAAGATGGCGAAGGCTGGGAACTCCATCGCGCCCTCGGCCGGGTCCGCGGCGGCCACCGCCTCATCAGCCACCCCCAACTCCGCACCTTCACCTACACCAAACCCCTCCTCCACCACCCAGGCCAACCCCCCGAAGAACTCGACCGCCTCGATATCAAAAACTGGAACCCCACCCCCACCTCCGTCGAAGACTCCATCCTCGAAGCCTTCCACGCCATCGCCCCCCAACTCGACGCCCTCATCCTCATGGACCAGGTCGACCTCCCCCAGACCGGCGTCGTCACCCGCCGCGTCCGCCAAGCGATCGGCGATTTCGCCCTCGCCCACCCCCATCTCCCCGTCCTCGCCGACAGCCGCCGCTCCCTCCACGATTGGCCCCCCATGATCTTCAAAATGAATGCCTCCGAACTGGCCGCCCTCACCCACCACCCCGCACCCTCCAGCCTCAGCCTCCAGGACCTCGGTCACCACGCCCTCCGCATCGCCCGCACCAACCACCACCCCGTCTTCGTCAGCCTGAGCGAACGCGGAATCCTCGCCGCCTCCCCCGACGGCCAACTCGAACACGCACCCACCCTCCCCCGCCGCGGCCCCCACGATATCGTCGGCGCCGGCGACGCCGTCACCGCCAACCTCGCCTGCGCCCTCGCCAGCGGGGCCACCCTCCCGGAAGCCCTCCACCTCGCCATGGCCGCCGCCTCCGTCGTCATCCATCAACTCGGCACCACCGGCACCGCCACCGTCCCCCAAATCCGCGACCTCCTCCAACCCCAATAGCCCGTCCGCCTCCCCACTTTTTTTCGAACATTACCCCCCACCCCAAGCTCCATAGCCCATGCGCAGCCCCCTCGCCCTGCTCATCCTCGCCGCCACCCTCTGGCTCACCCCATCCCCTGCCCTCGCCGCCCCCAACACCACCGCCAGCCTCCTCCTCGACGCCCAACAAGCCCGCCCCGGCGATACCGTCTGGGCCGGCGTCCGGCTCGTCATGAACCAACGCTGGCATACCTACTGGACCTTCCCGGGAGACTCCGGCGACGCCACCACCATCGACTGGAAACTCCCACCAGGCATCACCGCCGGCTCCATCCATTGGCCCATCCCCGACAAACATTTCACCGACCCGTTCACAACCTACATCCTCCACGACGAAGCCATCCTCCTCGTCCCCCTGACCCTCGCCTCCAACCTCCCCCACGGCCCCCTCACCCTCAACGCCAACGTCGCTTGGCTCGAATGCGAAGAACTCTGCCTCCCCGGCGACGCCACCCTCCAGGCCAACCTCCAAATCGGCCCCGCCAACCTCCCCAGCCCCAACGCAATCGCCATCCAAAACGCCCGCACCAACCTCCCCTCCCCCGCCCCCCCCAACCTCGCCACCGCCCGCTGGAACGGCGATCCCCTCGCCGAAACCCGCCCCCTCGACATCCAGTGGACCCCCCCCCGG
>CAZVRY010000352.1:0-6541 GCA_964629545.1 uncultured Verrucomicrobiota bacterium
GCTCGGTCTGCCGGCGCGGGGGGTGGGGGGGCGGGGGCGGGGCTGCCTGGGGGCGGCATGTTGACGATTCTCTTTGATCTCACGGGCGAGGTGGCGGTGGTGATTGGGGCGACGGGCGTGCTGGGAGGGGCGATGGCGGAGGGGTTGGCGGCGGCGGGGGCGCGGGTGGCGGTGGTGGGGCGGAGCGCGGAGCGCGGACAGGCGCGGGTGCGGGCGATCGAGGGGGCTGGGGGGCAGGCGCGGTTTGTGGGGGCGGATGCGCTGAGCCGGGAGCGTTGGCGGGCGGCGCGGGAGGCGGGGGCGCGGGCGTGGGGGCCGGCCACGGTGTTGTTGAACGCGGCGGGGGGGACGCATCCGGACGCGGTGGTGACGGCGGAGAAGCCGTTCGACGCGCTGCCGTTGGAGGCGTGGCAGAGCAACTTCGATTTGAATTTGGTGGGCGGGGTGTTGTTGCCGTGTCAGGAATTCGGCCCTGGGCTGGTGGCACGGGGGCGCGGGTGTGTGATCAACATCGCGAGCGTATCGGCGCATATTCCCTTGTCGCGGGTGGTGGCCTACGCGGCGGCGAAGGCGGCGGTGTTGAGTCTGACGCAGTTTCTGGCCCGGGAATGGGCGTCGCAGGGGGTGCGGGTTAACTCGATCACGCCGGGCTTTTTCCCGGCGGAGCAGAATCGGCGGTTGTTGTTTCAGGCGGATGGGACCCCGACGGCGCGGGGTCAGGCGATTTTGGGGCACACCCCCATGGGCCGGTTCGGGGTGCCCGAGGAGTTGGTGGGGGCGGCGATCTTCCTGGCCAGCGCGCGGGCGAGCGGGTTCGTCACCGGGGCGGATGTGCGGGTGGACGGGGGCTTCTTGGCCACGACGATATGAAGGTGGTTGCTCGGGTGGCGGCGGCGGGGGAGGCCCTGACCGCGGAGGGGGTGCGGGAGGCGCTGGCCGGATGCTTTGGGGTGTCGGACTACACCGGACGGAAGGTGTTGCTGATCGTGCCGGACGGGACGCGGACGGCGCCGGTGGGGATGGTGTTCAAGGCGTTGCACGAGCGATTGGGGCCGGTGACGGAGGCGTTGGACGTGCTGATTGCGCTGGGGACGCATCAGCCGATGAGCGAGGAGGCGATTTGCGCGCGGCTCGAGTTGACGGTGGCGGAGCGGGTTTCGGCGTATGGGCGGGTGCGATTCTTCAATCATGCGTGGGACGATCCCGGGGCGTTACGGGAGATTGGGGTGATTCCGGCGGCGGAGATTCGGGCGTTGACGGACGGGCGATTTGGGATGGACGTGCCCGTGGAAGTGAACCGCTTGTTGTATGAGTATGACGAGGTGATCATCGTGGGGCCGGTGTTTCCGCACGAGGTGGTGGGGTTCTCGGGGGGCAACAAATACTTGTTCCCCGGGGTGGCGGGCCCGCAGATCTTGAATTTCTTTCACTGGCTGGGGGCGGTGGTGACCAATCCGATGATCATTGGAAACCAGTGGACGCCGGTGCGTCGGGTGGTGGATCGGGCGGGGGCGATGGTGTCGGTGCGGAAGCGGTGTTGCTGTTTGGTGGTGGATGGGGCGGGGTTGGCGGGTTTGTTTCTCGGCACTCCGGAGGAGGCGTGGGAAGCGGCGAGCGGGTTGTCGCGGGAACGGCACATTGTCTACAAGGAGCGACCGTTCCACTCGATCCTGTCGTGTGCGCCGCCGATGTATGACGAGCTGTGGACAGGGGGGAAGGCGATGTACAAGTTGGAGCCGGTGTTGGCGGACGGGGGCGAGCTGATCATTTACGCCCCGCACATTCGGGAGGTGTGCGTGACGCACGGGCGGGCGATCGAGGAGGTGGGCTATCACTGTCGCGACTATTTTCTGAAGCAGTGGGAGCGGTTCCGTCATTATCCGTGGGGGGTCCTAGCCCATGCGACGCACGTGTATGGGGTGGGGACGTATGAGGACGGGGTGGAGCGGCCCCGGGCGCGGGTGACGCTGGCAACGGGGATTCCGCCGGAGGTCTGTGGGCGGATCAACCGGGGGTATCGGGACCCGGCGCCCATCCGGGTGGAAGACTAGGCGGAGCGGGCGGGGGCGGGGGTGTTGCTGGTGCGCAAGGCGGGGGAGATGTTGTATCAGTTGCGGCAACCGCCGCCGTGGGCTGGGGGCGCAAAGGGCGGGGCGGGGCAGTGAGCGCGCCTCCCCCGTGGTTCGGGGAGGACGCAGGGGCGCGGGCTTCAGGGACCTGCCGGGTGTGGGGGGGGCGGGTCAGGGTGCGGGGGGGTCTTGGAGTTGGGGCAGGATAACGTCGCGGGCGTAGTCGAGGTCTTCCGGGAAATCGATTTCGGTCCAGGGGAGGCCGGTGACGTCTTCGGCGGCGAAGCGGCCGGCTTGGACGAGGGCGCGGAGGATTTCGTCGTAGGAATCCTGGCGTCCCGGGCCGGTGGCGCGTTGTTGGGTTTGTTCGACGAGGAGGGGGAGGTCTTGGCGGTGGACTTTGAAGAAGCCGATGGATTCGCCGATGGCGTCGGCTTGGCCCTGCCATTTCTTGACGAACTCGAAGGGTTTGGCTTGGCGGAGGGGGACCAGGACGGGGTCATCGTCGGCGGTGGAGTAATGGCGGTCGATGAGGAGGGCGGTGGGGTGGGGCGAGAGGAGGAGGCGTTGGAGCATGCGGGCGTCGTAGAGGACATCGCCGTCCATGATGAGGACGTGTTCTTGGGTTTGGGCGATGGTGGGGAGCGAGGCGTGCATGCTGAGGGCGCTGCCTTCGGTGAAGTCGGGGTTATGGATTTCGTTGAGTTCGACGCGGTAGCGGGAGGAGAGGGTGGGGAGGGCCTGTTGGACCTGATGGTGTTCGTAGCCGGTGACGACGGAGAGGCGGGGGATGCGGAGGTGGGCGAGGATGCGGACGTGGCGTTCGAGGAGGGAGAGGCCGCCGATGGGGAGGAGGATTTTGGGGGTGCCGCGGGCGTGGGGGCCGAGTCGGCAGGCGCGTCCGGCGGCGTAGATGATGGCATTCATGGGTTTGGATAGGTTGAAGGATGATGGTGGGGGTGAGCGGGGGAAGGGGAGGTGTGGTGGCGGATTTGGCGGAGCGAGGTGTGGTGGGTGGAGAGGAGGAGCCATCCGGCGAGGGCGAAGAGGAGTTCGCGGGCGCGGCGGAAGAGGGCGTAGGTGACGGCGAGGTTGGGGGGCAGGCCGGCGAGGCGTCCCAGGAGGACGATGCCGGATTCCTGGACGCCGAGGGACCCGGGGATCCACATGCCGAGGACTTTGGCGACGCCGGTGAAGGCCTCGACGGCGAGGGCTTGGGGCCAGGAGAGGGGGAGTTGGAGGAGCCAGGCGAAGAGGAGGATTTCGACGCTATCGAGGAGCCAGCCGGCGAAGAAGATGGCGGTGGCGGCGTAGAAGCGGGGGCGGTGGTGGCGATAGAAGCCGATGACGGTGGAATCGATGTCAAGGAGTTGGGCTTGGCGGCGTTCGATGAAGCGGGGCCGGAGGTGAAGACGACGGGTGGCGGCGAGGAGGGAGGCGAAGACCCCTCGGCGTTGGATCCAGAACAGCAGGGCGAGGACGAGGCCGCCGGCGGCGAGGAGGGTGACGAGGCCGGCGCGCAGGCCGGGTTGGGGTGGGGCGATGAGGAGGAGGGCGACGGATCCGACCAGGATAAAGACGAGTTGGGCGAGGCTTTGGGCGGTCTTAGAGACGAGGGCGGCGGAGGCACCGACGCGGGCGGGAAGGCCTTGCTGGCGGAGGAGGTAGACTTTGACGGCCTCGCCGCCAACGTAGCCCGAGGGGACCGTGTTGTTGACGGATTCGCCGCACCAACGGATGCGGAAGAGGCGGTGGAAGGGGAGGGGGAGTGGCGAGGGAAAGGTGAGGCGCCAAGCCAGGCAGTCAATGACGTAGACGCAAAAGTAAGGGAGCAGGACGAGGGGGGCGAGCCATCCCAATTGGCGGAGCAGTCCGACCACGGAGGGCCACTCGACGCTGCGGAGGCACAGCCCGAGGAGGGCGAGTCCGAGCAGGAGGGCGGCGATGCGGACGGCGGGCTTCACGTGATTTATGATTTATGATTTATGATTTGGGATTTGGGATTGCGGATTGCCGATTTCAGGGGGGGGTCATGGGAGGCGGTGGAGCGTTGGAGGGCGAGGGCGACGATCCAGAAGACGTGGCTGCCGATGGCCGCCATCCAGAGGAACCAATCGAGGTGCTGAAAGAAAGCGAGCAGGAGGACCAGGACGGAGAAGTCGCGGGTGGTGGCGGCATCGACGAAGCGTTGCAGGCGCTCGTTGCGGTATTGGAGAGGGCGGAGGATGCCGCGAAGGACGACGGCAAAGGCGAGGATTCCCCCCAGGACGGCACTCAGGCCCAAAGCGAGCCCAAGCGCGGTGGGGAGTTGGCCGCTGCGCACTGCCCCCAGGGCGAGGCCGGCGAAGACTGCGCCATGAACGACTTGGTCGCCGACCAGGTCGATCCATTTGCCGAGGGGCGATTCTTTGAAGGCGACGCGGGCGAGTTCGCCGTCGATGCAGTCGACGATGGCGGAGAGTTGGAAGAGGAGGGCGGCGGCGAGGGCGGCGGTGGGGTGGCCGAGGGCGAACCCGGCGGCGGCGAGGAGGCCGAGGGCGACTGAGGCGAGGGAGACGGCGTTAGGGGAGATGGGGGTATGGACGAGGAGTTTGGAAAGGGGGCGGCCACAGGGCCGGTTGAACCAGCGGTCGACGAGGCCATCGGTGGAACTGGTAATCGAGGCCCAGAGTTGGGCGGCGGCGTGGTGGGCTTCCGTGGCGTTGGTGACGGAGGAGGCGACGCCTTGGGCGGGTCGAGAGGGCAGGAGAGAAAGGGCGTCGGGCGAGGGCGGGTGGCCGGGAGGCAAGAGGCCGATGGGGAGTGGGGATCCTTGACGGGTGTGGAGGCGGCCGCCGTGGAGGAGGAGTTGGCGGATGTCAACGGCTTGGACGTGGAGGAAGGGGGTGGCGACGAGGGCGGGGGTGGAGAGGGGTGGGGCGGAGGAGGCGGTTTGGAGGGGGATGCGGAGTGCCGTGGTTCGGGCGAGGGCAGACGGTGGGATCGGGGCTTGGGCCGGGTTGACGAGGGTGATGGGGCAGGCCCCGGCGCGGTGGAGCGCGACGACGAGGCGGTCGAGGGGATGCAGTCCCGCGATGGAGAGGTTGGGGGACTGGGCGATCCAGAACACAAGGGCTGGGAAGGCCGTTTGGGAGGGTGCGGCTTCCCCTGGGGTAGGTGTGGGGTTGGTCATGCTCGGGAGGGCGGGAGCAGGACTTGCGTGCGGGTGCCCGGTGGGAGGCGGCGGGGAAGGTTACGGGATGGCGGCGCGGACACAGTCAAAGCGCGAGGGAGATTAGGGGGGTGGATGGGAGGGAACAAGTTGAAAACTGGGAGACGGGGTGGAGAAAGGGCTGGCGGGGGGTTGGGGAGGTGGCTAGCTTGTCGCGCGCATGAGCAAGATCTTATCGATAGTCTTCGGATGCCTTCTGGTGGTCAGTCAGGGGGTGGCGCATGTGGAGGGGCATCCTTCGGTGCACGACACGGTGGCTGGGGTTTTGGATCGGTTGGGGCGGACGCTGTCGCGGGCGGAGGTGGAGGGGTTGACGGTGGCGCGGGCGGAGGCGTTGCTCAGCGTGGAGGAGAAGCGGGTCTTGGGGACGGAGCATGTGTCGTTCACGGTGGACGTGCCTGTGGTGGTGAGCGTGTTTCACGATGTGAAGTGGGCGAATGATCCCTTTTGGTTGCGGGAACCGGCGTTTCGGCCAACGGGGCGGCGGGTCACGACGGGGGCGGGGGAATTTGGGGAATGGGAGCGGGCGTATCCGGCGGGGAGGGTGGGGTTAGGGGTGAATTCGTTGGCGGGCGGTGGGAACCACTATTGGGTGGCCGTGCGACCGGCGGAGGCGGGGCGGGGGCTGGCGGTGACGGAGCTCTATCCAGGGCAGTGTCGCTTGGGTGTGTTGCGGGTGGGCGAGGCGGTGTATGCGGATCACGACGACGCGGTGAAGGCGGTTCCGGAGGGGTTGGGCGGGGTGGTGACCGTGCGGACGTTGCGGGGGGCGCGGGAGGCGGGGCGGTTGTTGCGCACGCTCCTGTTCACCGAGCACCCTTCCGGGTCGCAGCCCGATCCCGCGATCCTCACCTGGGGGGACGATCCGCAGCGGACGCAGACCCTACAATGGCGGACGTCGGCCCAGGTGACGCGGGGCTATGTGACGTATCAGAAGAAGTCGGAGCGGGAGACGTTCCGTCCGCGGCGGCCGCAGCGGGTGCGGGCGGTGAGTGAGCCGATTCGGACGACGCGGGTGGTGAACGATCCGGTGGTGGTTTGGCATCGGGCGACGTTGCGGGGTTTGGAGCCTGGGACGACGTATATGTATGCGGTGGGGGACGGGACGGCGGCGGGGACGACGGGGTGGGCGGAGTTCACGACGGCGCCGGCGGGGGTGCGGCCGTTTTCGTTTGTGTATATGGGGGATGCGCAAAACGGGTTGGATCGGTGGGGGACGCTGGTGCAGAACGCGTTTCGGGAGCGTCCGGACGCCGCGTTT
>CAZVRY010000353.1:0-6489 GCA_964629545.1 uncultured Verrucomicrobiota bacterium
CCCCACCGCCCGGTCGATCGTCGCCGCCTGCGGCCGCAACCGATCCCGCAATGCCCCCATCGCCGGATCCAACGCCTCCAAAAACTCCCGGTCCGGATACCCCCCCCAGTCCGCGTTGAACATCGCCTTGTGCCCCGCCGCACACACCCCCACCGTCAACGCCTCCGGCGCCTCCGTCCCCGTCAACGCCGCCGGTATCCAATCCGCACACTCCACCCATAAGTGCGCCGCCTTGAACACCTCCGGACTCGTCCGCAAACAATGCAGAATCTTGCTGAAAAACCACTCGCTCGAATACGTCCCGCCGCACTTGGCCAAATACTGCGGCCGCATCCGCCCCGCCAACGCCGTGATCTCCGCCGCCTCCGCCACGCTCGTGTGATCCTTCCACAACCACGCCATGGCCGCCGGATTCTTCGCAAACCGCTTCTGAAACGCCAGCGGTTGCCCCGCCCCATCCACCGGCAACGGCGTGCTCCCCGTCGTGTCCACCCCAATCCCCACTACCTGCTCCGGACGAAAACCCCGCACCGACTTCTTCGCCGCCGCCAACGCCCCCCGAATCGTCTTCTGCGCCCCCACCACGTAATCCTCCGGATGCTGCCGCGCCAGGTTCGGATCCCGCGACAGGATCACCCCCTGCGTCCCCTGCGCATACCCCCACACCGCCGTGCCCACCTCCCTCCCATTCCCGATGTCCACAATCAAGGCCCGAACCGAGTTCGTGCCGTAGTCCAAACCAATGCTGTATTGGGCGCTCATAGCAAATCGCGGGTAGATCGAATCCCCCTCAACATTCCAGGAATCCCCAACCCCGAAAAGAAGAAAGTCGATTACCCCTCGCTCCGCACCATCACCTTGAGCACCCCGGCTTCATACGCCGCATTCCGCTGAAACGCCTCCACCGCCTCCACCAACCCAAACCGGTGCGAGACCAAACCCTTCAAATCCACCGCCCCACGCTCCACCAACGCCGTCGCCCGCGGATACACATGCTTCATCCGCCGGCTCATCTTGATCGTCAACCCCTTCCTCCGCGCCGTCGACGCCTTCAACGTCATCACGTCGTCCCCCGGTATCCCCACCACCACCAACCGCCCCCCCAGTCGGCACATCTCCGCCGCCTCCATCACCGAACTGCCCGCCCAGGCCGCCTCCACCGCTAGATCCACCCCCCGCCCCCCCGTCCCCTGCCGGACCCGGCCCACCGGATCCTGCCCCGCATCAACCACCACCGCCCCTAACCGCGCCGCCGCCTCCAACCGCCACGGCAGCGGATCCGTCACATACACCGGATCCGCCCCCGCCAACCGCGCCACCTGCAAGATCATCAACCCGATCGGACCCGCCCCCAGAACCGCCATGCTGTCCCCCACCCGCGGCCGGGCTAAATCCACCGCGTGCAGCGCCACCCCCAAGGGCTCCAAGAGCGCCGCCGTCTCGTCGTCCATCGAATCGGGCACCGGAAAGCAGCTCCGCGAAGGCATGTGCATCCACTCGCATAAACTGCCCCCGTCCGGATGATTCCCGCAAAAATGCAGCCGCCGGCATAAGTTCGGAAGCCCCTGCTCGCAATACTCGCACCGATGACATGGCTGCGCCGGATCCACCGCCACCCGCTGCCCCACGCGCAACGCCTCGAAATACCCGCTCTCGCTCCCCTCCCCCACCGCCTCCACCACCCCGCTAAACTCATGCCCCAACACCAGCGGACTCACCACCGCCGTATCCCCAATGCGACCGTCCGCAAACGAATGAAGATCGCTCCCGCAAATCCCCGTGCAACGCACCCGCACCAACACCTGCCCAGGACCAGGCAGCCCAGGATGCGCCACCTCCTCCAACCGCAAATCCCGCGGCCCATGCAACCGCACCGCCCACATGCTCGATGGAAATCCCGCAGTCCCACTCATCGCATTCTCCTCGCCGCCGGCCAACGCACCGCCGCCCAAGTATCGCAGGCCGCCAGATCACACCAGCCGCCACCCGCTCCCGCCCCCACCACGCCATCGCGCCCCGGCCCGACGCGCCGAACGTTCGCAAAACCCCGCCCCCCCTGCAACCGCCAAAAACCCCCGTGCTCAAGTGGAATGAAACCATCCCCCTCTCCCCTTGCCCCGCCCTTGCACCGGACACGCCATCGCTTCGATCCTAACCCTGATCCTAATCCGAACCTCCCCTCCCAGTCAGAATGGACATCCGCGGTTCTTCAGGGCTCATGGCCGCGACCCGCGGGGACCCCTCGCCAGTCGGCGCTCGCCACCCGCCCCGCTAGCCAGCTAACCTCGCCCTGCGTTCCCCTATGATCCCCATCCGCATCCTCCCCAACGCCGCCGCCGTCGCGCTAGAAGCCGCCAAACTGATCGCCGCAGAAGTCCGCGCCGCCGTCGCTGCCCGCGGACAATGCCTCGCCGCCTTCAGCGGCGGCAGAACCCCCTCGCTCATGCTCCAAGCCCTCGCCGGCGAGGACATCCCCTGGAACCTGCTCCAGTTGCTGCAAGTCGACGAACGGATCGCGCCCGCCGGCCATCCGGATCGGAACCTCACCCAACTGCACGCACACCTACTCCCGCACACCCCGATTCCCCCCAACCACCTCCACCCCATGCCCGTCGAAGCGGCCGACCTCGAAGCCGCCGCCCAACACTACGCCCAACTCCTCGCCCAACTCGCCGGAACCCCACCCGTGCTTGACCTCGTCCATCTCGGACTCGGCGCCGACGGCCATACGGCCTCCCTCATCCCCCATGACCCCGTCCTCGATCGCACCGACCAGGACGTCGCCCTCACCGGCCGCTACCAGGGGCGACGGCGCATGACCCTTACCTTCCCCGTCCTCAACCGCGCCCGCCGCGTGCTCTGGATCGTCACCGGACCCGACAAAGCCCCCATGCTCACCCGTCTCGTCGACGCCGACCGCTCCATCCCCGCCGGACAAGTCCGGCGCGAACACGCAGTCATCCTCGCCGACTTCGCCGCCGCCGGATTGCCTCCCGGCCCGGGCTAGCCCGGATGTTTCACCTCCAGCATGCCCCCTCTCCCTTTCTCCCTCCCCCCAACCTGAGCCATCGTTTCGCTGGAAACGGTTGGGGGGAGGGACGGGACGGTTCCTGGGGAGGGTAAGGGGTGAAGGGGTAGGGTCCTGTCAATGGACAGCCCGTGGCTGTTTCGCATCGGGTGTGAACCAGGCGGGCTATGGCCACGCCGGTGTTACCAACCGGTAATACCGAACCCCGCCCGCGGGCGCCGCGTCCACCACGCGAACCAACCGATCCGACGCCACCGCCGAAACGTCCGCCACCCGCACCCACCCCCCCCCCTCCACCGCCTCGCGCGCCAACAACGTGTAACTCCGGCCAGCCACCGCCTCGACCTCAAACACGATCTCCTCCGCCGTCACCCCCTCCACCCGCAGCCGCAGCACGCTCCCCGCCACACCCGGATGGGTGCCCGCCACATACTCCTCCCGATTCGTCAACCCATCCCCGTCCGCATCCTCCCCCGCGTCCGCCACGAGCGGATCCGTCCCGTGCTCGATCTCCCAAGCATCCGGCAGTCCGTCGCCATCCGTATCCGCCAACGTCATGGGCTGCCCAGGCGACGGAGCGGCCGCCACCCAGCTCGCAGGATCGTTGCCATACGCCGCCGGCACGCGCCGCTCAAGCGCCATCCCCAAACCCGCCGCCTCCACCGGCCACGGCACCCCCGGAGCATACGCCACCCTCTCCACCAGTATGTAGGGCACAAACCCCGCATCCGCCTGCCCCGCCCCCTGCGGCCTATCCGGCCGCCATAACTCGATCGCCTCCCCCGCGTTGTCCAACCGGCCCCGAAACGGCCCCACCAGTGGGCCTCGATCCCCGTAGGCGGCCCGGAAGCTCGACCACGCCTCGCCGTCCAACCTCGGATCGAACCCTACCACGACAACCTCGCCCCCCGGGGACAACACCGTGCCGCCCGGAAAATCGAACGAGACCGCGCCCCTCAACCGCCAGACGTTCGTCGGATGCCCATGATCGTACAACGGCGCCGGATCCACCCCGAGATTCCTTATCTCGATATACTCGCGCGCCGCGCTGTCCTCTCCTCCCTCCCCAGCACTCGGGGGCTCATACATCACCTCCTGGATCACCACCGGCCCCACCAACGCCGGCGCATTCGATCCCCCCTGCCCCAGCCGAAATGCCCCCACATCCGCCGGACGATCCACCCCAAACGTCCGCTCGCTCAACGCCGCAAACTCCACCCCCACACTCGTCACGACCCGCCCGAACGAGACCCCGTTCGCCCCCGCCCCAAACCACTCCCCACCCCGATAACCCGTCAATGCCCCCGCCCCGTCCGCCTCCGAGAGATACACCGCATCCCCTTGCGCCGAGTTCAAATTGAACCGCGGCGGCGTGTCGTCCTCACCCTCCGGATGACCGAATTGTTGCTGGTAAAACACCCGAAACCCGCCTCCCTCGATCACCGTCCCGTCGGGTATCCGATACCGCCGCACATCCCGCGCGCTGTCGCTCAAATACCACCCGCTCACGTCCACCCCCTCCCCCGTGACGTTGTGTAACTCGATCGCGTCCTCCAACGGCGGATCCGTATGCGACAGCACCTCGTTGATCACCACCCGCGTCAACGGCAGGTAATTCGGGTCCCCCGGCGACGCCGTCAAGGGAAACCGCACCACCGTCGAAGCCCCATCCGGCAAGCGCCCCTCCGCTACGCCGGGTTGCTGCACCCCGAACGTCACCACGTCGATCTCGTTCAACCCCGCATCGTAAAGCCGAATCGTCTCCCCCAACCCGTCCAACCGGAACCCCACATGATCCCGCCCCGCCGCCAGTTGCTCGTCCGCCCACAACCGGACCCAGTCGTGCCCCCCTACAAAGCTCAGCGGCGCAATCTGCGTGTTCGTCATCCCGAGGCTCGAGGGTTGGTCGGTCACGAACAGCCCGCCCAGGGCCACCGGGTCCGGCCCCGAATTGTAGATCTCAAACCAGTCGTCCCCCGCCTCCGGCGCCGCCAGCCACTCGTTGATCCGCAGCCCGCTCGCTAACCCCAAGGGCGCCGCCCCCCCGTTCACCCCGCCCGGACTCGCTGCCGCCATCAGGACCCACCCCTCCGCAATGCGCCCGATCGACCGATCCGCCACCTGCAGCCCGTAGCGGACCCTCTCCACCACCTGCCCAAGGCGATTCGCCAACACCACCTCGCCGCTGGTCCCCGGTAACGAAAACCCGGCACTGAACGGCCCTTCGCTCCCCGCCGAAGCCGGTTGCGCCTCGTCGCACCAAACCACGCAACACTCACCAGGCCCTAAGGTCGCCCCCTCCGGAAAAACCCACCGCTGGGAGGAACCCTCCCCCAAACCCAAGCTCATCCCGGCCAACTCCGCCACCCCTTGCCCCGGATTCACCACCTCCACCCAGTCCGCATAGGCGCCCCACGGCGACCGCACCGCCCTCTGATTCCGCGCCATCACCTCGCTCAGCATCGGCCCCTCGTAAGTCGCCCGGTAATTCGCCGCCCCAGGACTCGTACTCCCCGGAAACGCCGTCCACTCCCCCGTCCCATCAGGCCAGCGCCCAGACGAAACCCCCTCCGCCTGCGCCCCGAACACTACCTCGTCAAGCGGAGCCCCCGACGCATCGTAAAGCGTCAACCTGGTCCCAGCCGCCGGCAAGCGCAGCTCAAGATGGTCCGGCCCTGGCCACTCGTCCGCCCACAACTGCAGATACCCGCCTGGCGCCAGGAACGACAGCGCCCCCAGCCGAGCCAACCCCGCCGACGTCCCCACGTAACACCCCTGCAGCGCCGCCGGAACCTCCAGCGACCTGTTATGTAACTCCACCCAATCCGCCCCCCCCGGCCCCGCGTTCGCCAATCCCTCGTTCAAAACCAGACTCGAGGCCGGCGCCACGTCCGCCGCCTCGTTCATCCCTCCCGGCGTCGGACGGTTCAACCGCCATCCCTCATCCACCCGCCCCACACTGTAATCCCCCACCTGTAACCCAATCGTCACCGCATCCACCCGCCGACCCGCCCCGTCATACAACGTCACCGTCTCCCCGCGTCGCCCCAACGCAAACCCAGCACGCAACCCCTCCCCGCTACCCCCCGGATCGCACCACACCACCAAATGCGCCCCAGGCGCCATCACCGTCCCCGCCGGAAACACAAACTTCCCCGCCTCACTGTCATCCGTCAGACTCCATCCCCCCAAATCCAACGGCCCGTCACCCCGATGATGCAACTCCACCCAATCCGGAAACCGCCCCTCGTGCTCGACGGCGGAGACATTCTCCGCCATCACCTCGTTAAGAACCACCTCCCCCAACGGCAACGGACGTGGCGGTAACCCCGGCGAGCCCATGGCCTGCGCGCTGATCCGCCAATTCGCCGCCGCATTCGGATCGCCCCGCGGATCGATCACCTCCAAGGAATTCCCGCCCCGCGGGGGGCCGGGGCGGGGGGGCGCGGGGGGGGGGGGGG
>CAZVRY010000354.1:0-3352 GCA_964629545.1 uncultured Verrucomicrobiota bacterium
GGGGGGGGGGGGGGGGGGGGGGGGTGGGCGGGTGGGGGGGGGGGGGGGGGGGGGTGGGTTTCGTGTTGGGGGTTTGGGCGGGGGGGGGCGCGGCGGGGCCGGTGGCGGTCGATCCAGGGGAGGAGGTCGGCGGCACATTGGCCGTCGTGGGCGCCGGCTTCGACGAGGTGGACGGGGTGTGGGGGTGGGGTGTGGGGGTGGGGGTGGAGCCAGGTGGCGAACTGGCGGGCGAGGAGTTCGGCGAAGAGGGGGCCGACGCTGACGCTGGTGTAGAAATCGCCGTGGCGGCCGGGCTGGGTTTGGGTTTGGGCGTAGTAGCCGAGGGTGGGGTGGTAGAGGGCGCGGGTCATGAACCAGGCGAACGGTTGGGGACCGGCGGTGCGGAGGTGGTGGTGGATTTGTTGGGCGAGGGTATGCACAGGCTTGCAGGGCGGCCTGGGATCGGTTACAGGGAGGCCATCCGGAATCCGAGGGACACTATATGGCGAAGATTGACGCGTTCTTCAACCTGATGTTCGAGCAGAAGGCCTCGGACCTGCACATGTCGTCGGGGAACCCGCCGATTTTACGGATAAGCGGTGAGCTGCATCGGGTGGATTTCCCGCCGTTGGAGAACGACGCGCTGAAGGCGATGCTTTACGAGATTGCGCCGGACTACAAGATCAAGGTGTTTGAGGAGACGGGGGATGTGGATTTTGGCTATGAGATTCCGGGGGTGTCGCGATTTCGGGCCAATTTCTTCAATCAGAAGTATGGCATTGCGGCGGTGTTTCGCCAGATTCCGTCGAAGGTGTTGTCGTTTGAGGATTTCGAGAAGTTCGACGCGCCGTTGCCGCCGGTGTTGAAGAAGTTCGCGATGTTGCACAAGGGGATGGTGTTGGTGACGGGGCCGACGGGTTCGGGGAAGTCGACGACGTTGGCGGCGATGGTGGACTATGCGAACAAGAACCGGAAGGATCACATTTTGACGGTGGAGGATCCGATCGAGTTTGTGCATGAGAGCAAGGCGAGCCTGGTGAACCACCGGGAGGTGGGGTTGCACACGAAGTCGTTTTCGGCGGCGTTGCGGGGCGCGTTGCGCGAGGACCCGGACATTATTCTGGTGGGGGAGATGCGGGACTTGGAGACGATCGAGCTGGCGTTGACGGCAGCGAGCACGGGGCATTTGGTGTTTGGGACCCTGCACACCCAGAGTGCGGCCAAGACCATTGATCGTATTATCGACGTCTTTCCGGCGGAGCAGCAGAACAAGGTGCGGGCGACGCTCTCGGAGGCCTTGCGGGGGGTGGTGGCGCAGAATCTGTTCAAGCGGATTGATCGGAAGGGGCGGGTGGCGGCGTTGGAGATTCTGGTGGTGACGACGGCGATTGCGAATCTGATTCGGGAGGCGAAGACGCATCAGATTCCTGGGATGATCCAGGTGGGCAAGAAGTTGGGGAACACGCCGTTGGACGACTCGATCATGGACCATGTGAAGATGAAGCGGGTGGCGCCGGAGGAGGCCTACGACAAATGTCTGGACAAGAAGAAATTCCGTCCGTTTCTGAGCACGCCGCCGGACGATGAGGACTGAGGGGGGCGCGGGGGCGGGTGCGGAACCGACCAACGACTATGCGACGCAACGAACTGGATTACGTGCTGGGCCGGATGCTGGATCAGGGCGATGAGGTGTCGGACCTGAACATCACGGTGGACAAGCCGTTTCAGGTGGAGATGACGGGGCAATTGGCGGAGGTGCCGGTGGAGCCGCCGATCATGCGGCTGACGCCCTTTCAGACGGAGACGATCGCGCTGAACATCATTGGGGGGAATCGGCGGTTGACGGAGGATTTGCTGAGGACGGGGTCTTGCGACTGTTCGTATGCGTTGGGGCAGCGGGCGCGGTTTCGGGTGAATATCTTCTCGCAGCGGGGTTACTATTCGATTGTGTTGCGGCGGTTGAACACGAGGATCCCGACGTTGCAGGACCTGGGCTTGCCGGACGTGTTCCAGCAGATGACGAGGGAGAAGACGGGGTTGATTCTGGTGACGGGGGCGACGGGGTCAGGGAAGTCGACGACCCTGGCGGCGTTGTTGAACGAGGTGAACGAGAACCGGTCGATTCACGTGGTGACGTTGGAGGATCCGGTGGAGTTTGTGCATCCGCAGAAGCAGGCGACGTTCAACCAGCGGGAGTTGGGCAACGACTTCGACACCTTCGCCAATGGCCTGCGGGCGGCCTTGCGGCAGGCGCCGAAGATCATTCTGGTGGGCGAGATGCGTGATCGCGAGACCGTGGAATTGGGGCTGAAGGCGGCGGAGACGGGGCACTTGGTGATGAGCACGCTGCACACGATCGACGCGGGGCAGACGATCAACCGCATCTTGGGCATGTTCGAGCAAACGGAGCAGGAGCAGGTGCGGGCGCGGTTGGCGGACACGTTGCGCTGGGTGGTGAGCCAGCGTTTGGCGCCCAAGACGAGCGGGGGACGGCATGCGCTCTTGGAGATCATGGGGTCGAATCTGCGGGTGAAGGACAGCATCATTCAGGGAGAATCGGAGGGGAAGAGTTTCTATGAGATCATTGAGGCGAGCTACACGTTTGGGTGGCGGACGTTTGACCAGTCCTGTTTGGAGGCGTTCGAGCAGGGGGTGTTGACGGAGGAGAACGCGGTGCTGTATTGCACGAAGAAGGGGGTGACGACGCGCGGGGTGGACAACATCAAGAAGCGGCGTGGGGAACTGACCTCATCGCTGTCGAATTTGCGGATGCGGCCGGAGGATGTGGGGGCGCCGAAGCCGCCGGCGGGGGGGGCAGCGCCGGCGGGGGGACTCAAGCTCAAGTAAGGGTATGGCGACACATTTCGAGATGTTGAGTCCGGACGACCGGCCGGCGCTGGTGGCGTTGACGACGGCGGACTTGCGGGCGGCGGCGCAGGCGGCCCTCGCCAACATGGGGTATCGGGTGCACACCACGGAGGCGCACGAGGATTTTCTCCGGCGGTTCACGCAGTTCCAATATCAAGTGGTGGTGTTGGAGGATCGATTCCCGGCGGCGGGGGGGCGCGCCGGGCAGACCTTGCAGACCTTACAGGGCATGCCGATGGCGTTGCGGCGGTCGGCGACGATCTTGGTATTGGGTGCGAATTACCGGACGCTGGACGCGATGGAGGCCTTTGCGGCGAGTGTGCATGCGGTGGTGAACACGGGGGATCTGGTGACCTTCCCGGCGATTCTCCAAAAGGTGATCAGCGACAACGAACTGTTCCTGAGCATCCTCCGGGATGCGCAGGCGCGCCAGGCCCATGGAGGGTAGGCGTCGGGGGGCGGGCGGGGAGGGGATCGGCGAACGGGCGCGTGCTGGTCCAGACGC
>CAZVRY010000354.1:3362-6417 GCA_964629545.1 uncultured Verrucomicrobiota bacterium
CGGGTGGGCCGGGGGGCGCCGGCCGGGGGGGGGGGGTCGGCGGGGGGGGGGGGGGGGGGGGGGGGGGGGGGCGGGACACCCGGGCGGTAGGGGGGGTTGCGGGCTGCGGGTTGGGGGGGGGGCATGAGATTGGACGTGGCATTGGTGGCGGCGGGGGTGTGCGAGAGTCGGGAGCGGGCCAAGCGGGCGGTGTTGGCGGGGCAGGTGCGGGTGAACGGGCAGGTGGCGAGGAAGGCTTCGGACGAGGTGGAGGGGGAGGACGTTCTGACCTTGGAAGTTGGGGAGCGGTATGTGAGTCGTGGCGGGGGCAAGTTGGAGCATGCCTTGCGGCATTTCGGGTTGGAGGTGGCGGGGATGGTGGCGCTCGATGTGGGGGCATCGACGGGGGGGTTTACGGACTGCTTGCTGCAGGCGGGGGTGGCGCGGGTGTATGCGGTGGACGTGGGGCGTGGGCAATTGGCGTGGAAGCTGCGCCGGGATGCCCGGGTGGTGGTGATGGAGGGGGTGAATGCGCGCCATTTGACGCGGGGGCATTTCCCGGCGGGCTGCGAGGCGCCCGGGTTGGCGGTGATGGACTGTTCGTTCATTTCGTTGCGGAAGGTGCTGATGCCTGTCGTTGCATTGTTGGCGTCACCGGCTAGGATCGTGGCGTTGATCAAACCGCAATTCGAGGCGGGCCGGGTGGAGGCCGATCGGGGGGCGGGGGTGATCAGGGATCCGCGGGTGCATGAGCGGGTCATTGCGGAGTTGCAGGCGTTTGTGGCTGGGCAGGCTGGGTTGGCGTGGCGGGGGTTGACGGAGTCGCCGCTGCTGGGACCTGCTGGGAACAAAGAGTTTTTGGTGTTGCTTGAAAAAGCCGGCTAAACAGAAGGGCGCGATGCGGCGGGTGGGGCTTGTGGCGAACACGGAGAAGGCCTTGGCGCAGGCGTTGGCTCGGCGGGCGGCGGGGTTGGTGGCGCGGAGTGGGCGGCAGGTGATGGCGGACGCGGCCACGGCGGTGGCGGCGGGTTTGCGGGGGACGGTGTGCCCGGATTTGGCGGCGTTGGCGCGGGAGGCGGATTTGCTGGTGGTGTTTGGGGGGGATGGGACGATGTTGCGGGTGGCGCGGGAGTCGGCGGTGTGGCGGACGCCGTTATTGGGGATCAACGCGGGGGCGTTGGGGTTTCTGACGGCGCTGAGTGCGGAGGAATTGCCGTTGGCGCTGCGGGAGATGTGGGCGGGGCGCTACGTGGTGGAGCGGCGGGCGTTGCTGGCGGTGTCGGGGCGGGCCGAGGGGCGGGTGATTCGGCAGGAGGCGTTGAACGACGTGGTGATCAGTCGGGGGCCGGTGTCGCGGTTGATCGAGTTGGAGGTGCGGGTGGATGGGGATTTACTGACGCGGTATCGTTGTGATGGGTTGGTGGTGAGCACGCCGACGGGGTCGACGGCGTATTCGTTGGCGGCGGGGGGAGCGATTGTGAAGCCGGATGCGGAGGTGATGGCGCTGACGCCGATTTGTCCGCACACGTTATCCAACCGGTCGGTGATTGTGAGTCTGCGTTCGCGGGTGGAGGTGCGGGTGGTGAGCGAGCGGCTAGAGACCATGTTGTCGGCCGACGGCCAGGTGCAGCATCATTTGGGGCCTGGGGACGCGGTGACGATTGGGCGGAGTCGTCGGGTGGTGCCGCTGGTGCGGTTGGCGGGCCATTCTTTTTTTGCGACGCTCCAGCGCAAGCTGCGTTGGAGCGGGTCGAACGTGGGGGCATGAAGACCGTGCATGCCGAGGGGGGGAACGTCAGGCTGGCCCGTGCGGGCCGGTGGAACCGGGGTCACGGGGCGGTCGCCGTGGCCCGCAACTCCGATTGGTGACATGGTTCGTCTGAAAGACATTGCCCAGGTAGCCGGCGTTTCGGTGATGACGGTATCGAAGGCGTTGCGGGGTGCGCCGGACATTTCGGCGGTGACGCGGGAGCGGATCAAGGGGTTGGCGCAGCAGATGGGCTACGTGCCGGACACGATGGCGCAGGGTTTGCGGACGCGGCAGACGCGGCTGTTCGGGTTGGTCATTTCGACGATGATCAATCCGATTTTCGCGCGCATCCTGCTGGCGCTGGTGGAGCGGGTGCACGAGATGGGGTATGACCTGATCGTGGCCCACACCCACAACGATCCGGATCGGGAAGCGGCGTGTATCCGGCGGATGTTATCGCGGCGGGTGGATGGGCTGTTTTTGTATCCGGTGTATCGGATGGACCCGGCGGCGGCGATATACGACGAGTTGCGGCGGGGGACGACGCCGGTGGTGGTGTTGGGGCATCCGGCCCCCTTTTGCCAAGGGTTCACGTGTGTGGAGAACGACGACATCGAGGCCAGCCAGATTCTGACCCGGCATCTGCTCGATCTGGGGCATCGCCGGATCGCGTTCTTTACCGGGCCGCAGCACACGCCGTGGGGGCAGGAGCGGTTCGAAGGGTATCGGCAGGCGCTGCGCGAGGCGGGGGTGGAGGTGGACGATCACCTGGTGTTCCACGCCGGGCGCGGGGTGGAGGACGGAGTGAAGGCGGCGGAGCAGTTCTTGCGGGAGCGGCCGGACGCCACGGCGATCCAGGCGGTGAACGACCTGGTGGCGGTGGGGGCGGGCAATGTGCTCCTCGAGCGGGGGGTGCGGATCCCGGAGGAGGTGTCGCTGGTTGGGTATGGGGACATCCTGACGAGCGAGTATTTCAGGGTGCCGCTGACGACCGTGCGGCAGGCGAAGTTTCGCCTGGGGCACGCGGCGATGGATTCGATGGTGAAACTGATGGCGGGGGAGCGTCCCGAGGCGCAGCGGTTGCCGGGGCAGATTGTCGTGCGGGCGAGCAGCGGGCCCGTGCGGGCGGTTCGCCTCAAGAACGATCCGAGCTGAGCCCGGGTGGGGTGTCCGGCGGGGGTGGGTCAGGGGAGAGGGCGTCGTCGCCAGGCGGCGATAAACATGCCGTTGCCGTTGGTGTCTTGGGGCCAGAGGAGGAGGCGGGGTTGCGGGGGGTGAGCGGGGTGGAGGGGGTTGGGGAGGGGGGCGGGTTCGAATTCGGGGTGG
>CAZVRY010000355.1:0-6401 GCA_964629545.1 uncultured Verrucomicrobiota bacterium
CACCCCCCTCGATCCGATCCGCATCATACCCGGGCTTCATCGACTCCGGACTGTCCGGGTGATTGCCGTAAAGCACATCGTTGCCCGCGTGCCCGAGGATCCGATCCGCACCGTCCATGCCATAGATAACATCCGCGCTCGCGCTCCCTTCGAGGATATCGCCCGACGCCGTCACCAGCACCGGTTCCTCGGGCAATCCTGAACCCACGAGCATCTCCACACTGAACAACGTGTCCCCCTGCGCCTCCCCACGCGTCCCTGTCCCCGTCAGCAAACTCACCGTCACCGGCGCGGTCGCGCTCAGATACGACGCCGTATCCATCCCCTCGCCCCCATCCAACCGGTCGGCCCCCGGACCGCCGACCAACAAGTCATCCCCAGCCCCCCCTTCGAGCGTATCGTCTCCCCGCCCCCCTTCCAGCATGTCGGGCCCTCCGTGCCCCCGAATCGCATCGTCCCCATCCGCCCCCGCCAGCAACAAATCCATCCCCTCGCTCCCGTCCAACACGTCGGGCCCGTCGCTCCCCTCGTAGCGCTCAATGGAAACGAGGGTGTCCCCGGCCGCCGCCCCCTCGAACAGCCCCGACCGCAAGTCCAAACGCACCGGAAAGGACGCGTCCTTCCATGAGACCAAGTCCAACCCCTCGCCCCCATCCACCCAATCGTTCCCATCCCCAGGCCGCAATTCGTCGTTATCCGGCCCGCCCCGCAACACGTCGTCCCCGCCCCACCCTCTCAACAAGTCCGGCCCCTCTCCCCCCTCCAACTCGTCCGCCCCAGCCCCCCCTCGCACCTGGTCCCGCCCCGGCCCCCCCCGAAAGACCACCCGCCCCTGATACCCCTCCGGCAGGATCAACTCATCCCCACGTTCCCCCCCATCCCCGACAATGATGCTCCCCCCCGACACGACGTTGGTCGCATTGAGGCCCACCAACTCGACCTCGCCCCAGTCGTTCACCTGAAACCGAAAATCCTCCGCCCGATCCTCCAGATCCCCGTAGATGCGCAAGGGCGCCCGCGGGCCCATGTTCAACAAGAGCCGTTCCGGATCGTCCGGATCGGGCTGCGCTAACACCGGCACCACCTCGCCCCGGCTGTCAAAACTGATCAGAGTCACCCGCGGACTGTCGAAGTCGAACGAATACCCGAAGGGCGGCCACCCGATCTCCAGATAGGCCCGCAGCCCCGCCGATAAACTCCCCGCCGCGTAGAACCAGTCGTCCATCGGTGTCGCCGCCAAGGTCAACCCCCGCACCCGGCCATCCCCGACCCCAAGCTGATCATCCACATACATCCCAATCGTGGCCGTGACGTCCCCCTCCACCCCGGCCGAAGCCACGACCACGTTGGCCTCGATCCCCGCCGTCAAACCCGCCTCCAACGTAATCCCCGTCACCGGATTCCCTTCCTCGTCCGCCGCCAACACGTAGAACCCGTTCGCCAACAACTCCGGGTCGTCCGCCCCCGCCTCGTAATAATCGAAAATCCCCTGCGTGTCGTAACCAAACCCGAACTGCGTCTGCAACCCCACTAACCCGCCTAAGGTCACTCCCACCCACCCCAATACGGGATAATACTGCTGAAACCGCTCTTCAAAACGCGCCGCCCCCGAATCCCACGTGAACAGCGTCCCCTCCCGCCCCACCAGGATCCGCGCCACCACCGCGCCGTCCGTCAACAAGGGAAAGCGAACCCCGCCCACCCCCACCGCCTCCTCCAGAAACTCCGCCAAATCGCGATCCAACGTGCTCGAGGGGACCCGGGTCAACCCCAACGTGAAGGCGTCCAGCGAATCGGTCCGCAGATCCGCCCCCGTCATCGCGTGACTGCCCAGATCGATGACCGCCTTCTCCCCCCCCGACGAATACGTTCCCGCCCGCTGGGCCAACCGCGCCAGCCTCGCCAAACGCCCCAACGCCGCCACCGTCGCCTCATCCACCCCTAACAAGTCCACCACCGTCAATTCACTCCCCCCCAAATCGCTCAATAACGGAATCTCCGCCGTCAACACGTCGATCAACGGCCGCATCGGCTCCACCGTGTCCTCGATCCGGTTCAACACCCGCTGCGCAAACTCATGGAAGAACGAGTAGAGATCGATGCGGTGATTCTCCAGCGACCACCCAATCCCCGAGCCCACCTCCTCGTTGTCGTCCCCCGGATCCACCACCTCCGATTGGAAGTTCCAACTCAACCGCAGATCCGTGCCAATCTGCGGCAGCAACGCCGAGGACGGCAGCGCGGACCACAGCGTAAACCCAAAACGCGTCGGACCCGTCATCCTCGCATCCAGCAAGTCCGCCTCCGCCCCCAAGTCCCCCAAACGCAGCCGCGACCGGTTCCCCGGGGCCTTCACATCGATCGCGAAATCCACCCGCACCTCCGTCGGTTGCTCCGTCCAATCGGTCAACCGATACGGCAACCGCGCAAACCGCACCTGCGCTACCCGCCCCGCCATCGTCGTGGTCGTCTGCATCGAAAACGGACTGGCCACCTCGAAGTAGAATCCCCCCGCATCCACCCCCACCTGGAAGTTAAACGTCACCCCCACCGCCACACTCGCCTCCGCCGGTTCCAGCAAGTCCAAATCCAGATTCGGAATCCCGAAGTCGGCCGCCATCGGCACGGCCCCAGGCAACGTGTCCAACGTCGTAAACGCCAACTGCGCCCGGTCGTCCAACGTTGTCACCACCACCTGGCTCCCGGCCCCAAACCCCGCCCCGCTCAACCGGCCGTTGATCGCTGAAGCCACCTGGCTGGGCGCATAATCCACCTGGCCCACCAGGTTGCTCAACCCCGCCACCACCGCCGTCCGCAAAACCGTCAAATAACGAACCGCCGGCACGTCGTTCGACCACGCCACCCGCAACCCCGCTCCCACCAGCGGCAACCGCTCGGCATACACCTCCCGCACCAGATTCCCCTCGAGTGCCGCTAAAGTCAGATCCAACCCCTCCTCCATCGCATCCACTTCCTCTTGCGTCACCCGCCCGTTGCCCCCCGCCGGCACGACGGTCGCATCCGCCCTCGCACTCCTCCCGCCCATCCACTCGCCAACGACCCCAGGCCCCCACGCCCCCACACCCCACGCCCCAGCAAACCGCACCTCCGCCGGTTCCTTCCCCTCCGCTCCCGCCGCCTCGACTCCCCGCACCCCTGACCCCACCTCACCCCCATCCGGCCGCACGGCCACCAGGCCCCATCGCTCCTCGCCCGCCGCCCACCCGGAACGAATCCCCTCCCCCCAACCCCAACCCGAATCCGCCCCCGAATCCCCCACCGCTGAACGACGCCCGCCCAACCGGCCTGAGCCCGCCTCCCCCACCGCCTTCCGCGGCCGTTCCGAGGCTCCCAGTTCATGGTCAGGACCGCGACCGGGAGCGAAGAGAAACCACGCCAGGACAGAACCCAGGACCAGGCCGAGCGGCAGCCGAAAACGCATCCCCCACCCTGCGCAAAAACCCGATCGAAAGCGATGCTAAAGTTCGATGTTAACGCAACTATCTTTTCCGCCGAGCCCCCGGGCCCCTCCTCAGTCCACAAGTCGCCCCCTGGATCCGCGGCCGGCCGACCTGAAGCAACGGTGCCATCCGCGAAATCCGCGTTCGATCGAATCCCCAATTTGCTTGGTTTCCGCGGCTTCGGGCCGATACACTTCCCGCCGTTCCATTCCATGAATGCTCTCCCCTACCCCCGCCGCCGCCCGTTGCATCCACGGGTGCCCCTCGCCCTCCTCGCGACCCTCCTCGGCTCGACCGCCTTCGCCGCCGACCCACCCGCGAAGTTCTCGGACTACCCGGTTCAACCCGTTCCGTTCACCAGCGTCCGACTCACAGGCGGTCTGCTCCAGACCCGCCAAGCCACCAATACCCTCGTCACTCTCCCCTTCGCCCTCGATCAGTGCGAGTCCTCCGATCGCCTCAAGAACTTCGACCTGGCCGCCGAAACCCTGCGTCGCCGCGCGGCCGGCGACACCAACTTCCAGAACAAGCCGGTCACGGTTTACCCCTTCGACGACTCCGACGTCTTCAAGGCGATCGAAGGCGCGGCCTTCTGCCTGAGTGTCCAACCGGACCCCGCGGTGGCAGAGCGGGTCGAGGGCTTCATCCGGCGCATCGCCGCCGCCCAGGAACCCGACGGCTACCTTTACACGTGGCGCACCATGCATCCCGACAGCCCCGCCCACGAGTGGATCCACCCCCAACGCTGGCTCAAGGATCCGCAACTCAGCCATGAACTCTACAACCTCGGCCACCTCTACGAAGCCGGCGTCGCCTACGCCCAAGCCACCGGCTCCCGCTCCCTCCTCGAGATCTGCCTTAAGAGCGCCGAACTCGTGCAGAAGGACTTCGGCGACGGTGAACCGCGCATCGCGCCGGGACATCAAGTCATCGAAATGGGATTGGCCAAGCTCTACCGCCAAACGGGCGATCCCCGCTGGGTCGCGTTGGCCCGGTTCTTCATCGAGGTCCGCGGCTACGCCCGCAACCCCTACTGCCAGGATCATCAACCCGTGGTCGAACAGCGCGAAGCCGTCGGCCACGCCGTCCGCGCCAATTACCTCTACAGCGGCATGGCCGACGTCGCCGCCCTCACCGGCGATCAACCCTACCTCACCGCCATCACCCGCATCTGGGACAATGTCGTTGGGCGCAAGCTGCATCTGACCGGTGGTTGCGGGGCCCGGGCGGCGGGCGAGGCCTACGGCAACGACTACGAACTGCCCCACCGCTGCTACAACGAAACCTGCGCCGCCGTCGCCTTCCTCTTCTGGAACCACCGCATGTTCCTCATGACCGGCGACGCCAAATACATGGACGTCTTCGAACGCTCCCTCTACAACGGCGTCCTCAGCGGCGTCTCTCTCAGCGGCGACCGCTTCTTCTATCCGAACCCCCTCGAGTACGATGGCAAGGAAGCCAATAACCATGGCCACGCCGGCCGGGCCCCCTGGTTCGGATGCGCCTGCTGTCCCCCCAATGTCCTCCGCACCATCGCGTCGCTCGGCGGGTCGCTCGCCGCGGTGCGCGACGACACCCTTTTCGTCAACCTCTACGCCCAATCGGAAGCCACCGTCCCACTTGCTGGCCGCACCGTCCGACTCGCCCAAACCACCCGCTACCCCTGGGACGGACAGGTGATCCTCCGAGTCACCCCCGATCGCCCAGGCCTCTTCACCCTCGCCCTCCGCCTGCCCGGATGGGTCCAAGGCCGTCCGCTGCCCAGCGACCTCTACACCTACGACGACCCGACCCCCGCGCCCTGGTCGTTGCGCGTGAACGATCAACCGCTCTCCCTCCAGCCTGCCCAAGGCTTCCTCGCCATCCGCCGCGAATGGAAAGCCGGCGACACCGTCACGCTCGACCTGCCCATGCCCGTCCGCCGCGTGGCCGGCCATCCGAACATCGCCGCCACCCGCGGCCAGGTCGCCTTCGAACGAGGACCGGTCGTTTATGCCTTCGAAGGCCACGACAACCAGAACGCGATCTTCAACATCGTGGTCCCCCCCACCGCCACCCTCCAACCCGAACATCGCCCGGCCTTCCTGGGCGGCGTGACCGTGCTCAACATCACCCGGGCAGCCAAGGCGCGCCGCGGCGACGACGACCGCATCCTCAGCGAACCCGCCGACCTGCTCGCCATCCCCTATGCCGTCTGGGCCAACCGTGGATTGAGCCCGATGACGGTCTGGGTAGCCCGTGAGCCCGGGCGCGCCCGGCTCGCCCCCCGCCCGACCCTGGCCTCTCAATCCACCGTCACCACTTCGTTCCATCGCCGAGGCATGGATCCCGGCCGACTCAACGACCAACTCATGCCGCAGAACGCCACCGACGGCTTCGCGCCGAACTTCGATTTCTGGCCCCACAAAGGCACCGCCGAGTGGGTCGCCTACGAGTTCCCTCAACCCACCACCGTCCGCACCGTCACCGTGTCTTGGTTCGACGACACGGGCACCGGCGAATGCCGCCTGCCCACTTCCTGGCGCCTGCTCTACCAGGGATCCGACGGCGCCTGGCAGCCCGTCCCCGGCGTGTCCGATTACCCCATCCGCAAAGCCGAACCGGTCAAGGTCACCTTCGATCCGGTCTCGACCAAGGCCCTCCGCCTCGAAGTGCAGTTGCCCCCCGATTTCTCGGCCGGACTTTACGAGTGGATCGTCGAGTAACCTCTGCCCGGAATTTCCCCGATCGGATTCGCGCATTGAACCCCTGAACCGTTGACGTCTCCCCTCACCCAGTTGCCACCCAGTCGGCCAGCCTCGCCGTTGAACCTGTCACCTTTCCGCTCCGCACGCGGTTCGTGGACAATCGCCAATGCACGTGCATCGGGGATTGTCCACGTGATCGGTAACAGATCGAAATGATTGAAAAGGGTAGCGGAAAACCCTGAAAAGGGTAGGT
>CAZVRY010000356.1:0-6389 GCA_964629545.1 uncultured Verrucomicrobiota bacterium
TCCCCCATGAACCCACGCCCCAGCCTCCTGCCCCTCGCCCTCGCCCTCCTCGTCCCCCACGCCCAAGCCGCCCCCACACCGTGGACGGTCGACTTCCGCTACGCACCCCCCATCTGGCAAACCGCCATCGGACTGCCCGATGACTGGCAGAAAACCCTGGTCGGTCAGGACGGCTCGTTGCTCTACGATTACCCAGGACAACAAATGGGCTTCGCCACCCGCATCACCCTCGGCGCCGAAGGCCCCCTCCAACCGCGCCGCCAATGGCTCCAAGCCCCCGCCGTCCCCATCGTCCATACCGTCAAACAAATCAACCACGTCCTCATCGAGGAAGATGCCTTCGCCGTCGCCCCCGCCCGCCCCCCCACCCGAACCCCCTCCTCCTCCCCGCCCCCCCCAGCACTCATCCGCACCGGCCCCTCTGCCCAGCAAGCCCAGTGGGCCAACCCCCCTCCAGGCACCGACCCCATCTTCGAGAGCGTCGATATCGGCTGGGGTCAGTCCCTCCTCTACCGCTTCCCCGCCGAACCCAACCGCCCCTACTCCGTCGTCTTCGGCCTCTGCGAAGGCCACCACCCCGAACCCGGCCGCCGCATCCTCGACCTCTTCCTCGACGGCGCCCCCCGCCTCACCATCGACCCCGTCGCCCACCGCGGCCGAAACCAACCCTTCACCGTCAATCTCGAAGCCCGCGATGCCAACGGCGACGGCTGGATCGACATCGCCGTCGCCGCCGCCCCCGGTTCCCCCGACCCCAACACCATCCTCAACGCGCTCTGGATCTTCCCGGCCGACCGCACCCCCCCAGAAGCCGCCTTGCTCTCCGGCCGCCTGCCCGCCTCCCCCCTCGCCTTCCTCGATGCCGGCGTCCATGAAGTCGTCGGCCCTTCCCCACGCCACGACATCCTCCACGCCCGCCTCCATAACCCCAGCCGCATCCCCCAAACCATCGTCCCCACCATCACCCTCGCCAGCGACCACCCCATCCGCCTCGCCCCCGACCGACGCCAAATCCAGGTCGGCAACTCTACCACCGTCCACCTCCCCCACCCCTACGACCGCATCGTCACCAACGACCACCAGTGGGTCGTTCACCTCTTCCCCATCACCCTCGCCCCTGGCGCCGAACGAACGCTCGCCCTCGGCGTCCTGCGCGGCCCCAATGCTGAACCCCTCCCGCGCAACCCCTCCGAAGCCGCCTCCCTCCACCGCCGCGCCACCCGCTTCTGGGAAAAACTCGAACTCCCCTACGATACCCTCCAAGTCCCCGACCCCGGTGTCCAATCCCTCCTCACCTCCTCCATCCGCAACATCTACCAAGCCCGCGAAATCAAGAACGGCCTCCCCGCCTTCCAAGTCGGCCCCACCTGCTACCGCGGCCTCTGGGTCGTCGACGGCGCCTTCATCATGGAAGCCGTGGCCTACCTCGGTCGCACCGACGAGGCCCGCCAAGGCGTCGAATACCTCCTCCGCTTCCAACGCCCCGACGGCGCCTTCATGCTGATCGACGGTCATTGGAAAGAAACCGGCATCGCCCTCTGGGCCGTCACCCGCCACGCCCGCCTCACCGGCCACCACGACTGGCTCCGCTCCGTCTGGCCCCAAGTCCAACGCGGCGTCGCTTTCATCCGCCTCCTCCGCTCGATGCCCCCTCCCCATGCCCCCAACGCCGAACTCGTCCCCGATGGCTTCAGCGACGGCGGCCTCGCCGACCGCGTCCCCGAATACACCAACGTCTACTGGACTCTCAACGGCCTCAAAGCCGCCGCCGAAGCCGCCCGCTGGCTCGAAGACCCCGCTGCCGCAGACTGGCAACGCGAGTTCGAAGACATGCTGGCCCAGTTCCGCCGCGCCGCCCAACGCGACCTCCGCACCGACCCCCACGGCCATCGCTACCTCCCCACCCGCATGACCCACGACGACCGTATCCCCCCTCAAAAGGCCCAGTGGGCCTTCTGCCACGCCGTCTTCCCAGGACGCCTCTTCGCCCCAGATGACCCGCTGGTCCTCGGCAACATGGCCATGCTCCGCGCCACCGAGTCTCAAGACATGGTCCTGGATACAGGCTGGCTCAAAAACGGTATCTGGAATTACTTCGCCTCCTTCTATGCCCACGCCTGGCTCTGGCTCGGCGACGGACCCAAAGCCGCCCAAACCCTCTACGCCTTCGCGAACCACGCTTCTCCCCTCCTCGTCTGGCGCGAAGAACATATGCCCGTCGGCGGCGGCCCCCAACACGTCGGCGACATGCCCCATAACTGGGCCAGCGCCGAGTTCATCCGACTCGTCCGCCATGCCCTCGTCCTCGAACGGGACCAAGACCTCCACCTCCTCGAAGCGATCCCTCCCTCCTGGCTCCGCCCAGGCGCCGTCACCCGCGTCCGCGACCTCACCACCACCTTCGGCCCCCTCTCCTTCGAACTCACCGTCCACCGCGACGGCACCCAAGCCAGCCTCCAACTCACCCCGCCCCGCCGCAACCCCCCGGCCCGCATCCTCCTTCACCTCGGCCCCTGGGCCCAAAATCCCTCCCCCCTCGACCTCCCCACCTCCCGCAAAAGCCAAACCACCATCCCGCTCCGCCCCCCCTCGCTCTAGCACCGCACATCCTCAGCCTCACCCCGGGTACTGCCCCGCCACGTAACTCTGCAACTGGCTGATCTGCGCACTCTGCGCGCTGATGATCCAATTCACCAGATTCCCAATCGATAGCACCCCCATCACCTGGCCCCCGTCCACTACCGGCAAATGACGCACCCGCTCTGCCGTCATGATCCGCATGCAGTCCTCCACCGTGTTGGCCGAACTCACCGTTCGCACCGGCGACGCCATGATCTCGCTCACCTTCGTGTCCCGTGACGCGCGCCCCTTCAAAATGACCTTCCTCGTATAATCACGCTCCGAGACTATCCCCATCAACTCCTCCCCCCGCATCACCAGCAACGCCCCCACGTTCCGGTCCGCCATCTGCTGGATCGCCTCCAAAACCACCGTCTCCGGCGCCACCGAAAAAACCTCGTGACCTTTCTGGTCCAGGACCGCACTGACAGGATCGATAATGTTCATGGGAGGGTATGACTTGGGTTGACCGCGCGCTTATACCAACCCCACTACCCCGTCGACAACTGAAGAATTACCGCCAGCCGGTCTCCAGGACATTCAGGCGGGGCAAGCCTGCCCGCGAGCCGCCCAGGGCCTACGACCCTCTCTTTCGCAAATCATAAATCCTAAATCACAAATCCTAAATCATGAATGCTCCCCCAACCGCACCAACGCCTCGCGCCGCAACCGCTCTAACCGCCGACGTAACCGCCCGGTCAGGCCCCCAAACCGCGGCATCGCCACCGCCGCCGCGGCCAACAGCCTCACCATCCCCCGCACGTCCTCCATACTCACATACTCCGCCGCAATCCGCCCCCGCGGCCCGCAGTTGTGGTAGTTCCCTAAGGCCACGCAAAGCCCCGTCGCCTGATACCCATACTCCCCATACGCCGTCGCCTCACACGTCCCCCCACTCATCAACGCCCGCTGATACTTGAACCGAGCGTCCTCCCCACGCACCTCCTCCGCCACCTCGCCCAAAAACCGCGTCGCCGCACCATCGAAAACCGTCGACCGATCCCCCACCCGAATGATCGGCCCCTCCCCCATCGCCACCGGCGGCATCTCCCGACTCGTCTCCAGCGACACCACCAACGCCCGCCGCGACAAACCCCCGCGCCCCGCCAACGCCAACGCCCCGTAAAAGCCAACCTCCTCCGCCCGCGACAGCACCGCCCAGACCCGCACCCGCGCCCTCACCCTCTTCAAATGCACCAACGTCGCTAACGCCGCCGCGCAACCCATCACGTCGTCGCACCCGCGAGCCACCACCCGCCCCTCCCGCACCGCAAACGGCTCCACATCCCAAACCGCAAACCGAGGCGCCTCCTGCACCGGACCTAAGCCCCGCAAACGGTACTCCTTCGCCCCCTCCAATCGCTCTCCCAACCGCGCCCGCACCCCTCCAGGATACAACCGCACCCCCGTTCCCCTCCGGAAATACCTGTCCGGCACGCCTCCGAGAAAACAAGCCCGCCATACCCCCTCCCCCTCCTCCCCTAACACCTCGAACCCAGGATGATCCAAATGCGCCGCCAGCACCATCGGACGCCCCGCCGCCGCCGTCTCCAGCGTCACCCGCACATTGCCAAACCCGTCCTCCTCGCAACCCAAACCATGTTCCCGGCAAATTCGCCCCACCTCGTCCCGGACCGCTTCCTCGTGAAACGGCGCCGTCGGCAACCTCAGAAGCCTCCGCGCCAACCCCCGCACCAAACCCACCGGCACCGCCGGCACTCCCCCCCGCCGCGCTCCCTGCCCCTGACCCGACTCCCCTCCTCGCCCTCGCCCACCCCGCCCCGCCACCCCCACCACCCCAGGCGCGATCCACCCCCGATGCTCCACCGAACCCTGACCCCCACCACCACGCTTCGTCTTCATGCCGCTGTCCACTGACAGACCCAACCCCTCCCAGCAAGTGAAAAACAGCCTCAGCCCACCACCAAAAACCGTTCCCCCGCCGCATCCGCGCCCCGCATCCCCGCCGCCGTCACCCGGCACCCCCGCGCCCGGGGGCGATCCCTCCCTTCCGGCGCGTATCGTCCCCAACCGCATTCCACCAAACCCCGCATCTCCTCACGCCAACGCTGCCGCAAATCATACCCCGTCACCGCCTCGAATTCCTTAAACCCCCACCCCACGTTCATCCGCAAACCAAACGCCGCCACCTCCCCAGCCCGCGCCAACCTCGATAGCTCGTCCCGCGACTCGATCGCCCGCTGACCCTTCTCCACCTGATCGCAATACAACGCCGTGTTCGCCCAGTTCCGCGTCCGCACCCCCGCCACATACTCCGATGCGCTCGGCCCCAACCCCCGGAACTCACCCCCACGCCAATAGTTCACATTGTGCGCACAAGCCTCCCCCGGTAACTCCCCGTACTCCCCCACCCGCCGCCGCGCAAAGTTCGACACCTCATATTGCTCCCAACCCGCCCCCGCCGCCCGCTCCCTCAACTCCTCATACAGCGCACACGCCAAATCCTCGTCCACGTCAAACTCCCCCGCCCGCATCGCCGCATACAACGGGGTGTCCTCCTCATACGTCACCTCATACGACGACACATGCTCGCTCCCCCAGGCCAAGACCTCCCCTAGCGTCGCCCGCCAAACCTCCAACGTCTGCCCGGGAATCGCGAACATCAGGTCCACATTCACCCGCTCGAACCCCGCCCGGCGCAACAATTCGTAGGACCGCACCGCCATCTCCCGACTGTGCACCCGCCCCAGACGATCCAACAACCGCTCGTCCAACGACTGCACCCCCAACGACACACGATTCACCCCGTAGTCCCGCCACAGCCGCGCCTTGTCCATCGACACCGTCGCCGGATTGCACTCCACCGTCCATTCCTCCGCCCCCAACAAACCCAGCCGATCAAACGCGCCCAGCACCTCCGACCACTGGCGCATGGTCAGAATCGACGGCGTCCCCCCCCCGAAAAATACCGTCCGCGGTTTCAATCCGGACGCCACCCAGCCCAACTCCCGCGTTAAGGCCGTCACATAGCGATCCACCAACACCCCCTCCACCCCATGCGAGTAAAACGCGCAATACTCACATTTGTGCGCGCAAAACGGCACATGCACATACAGACTCCTCACCGTCGCAGCTTCCATGGTCAAACGTCGCCCAGGGACGCCTCCGGCTCCCCCCACGCCCAGCCAGCCAGGAGCCAATGCCACCGCACGGCTCCCAACCCCTCGGCCTAGGTGCCCGTGCGCTCGACGTTCGTCGCCCGCGGACCCTTGTCGCTCGTCACCACCTCGAAGTTCACTTCCTCCCCCTCCTGCAGGGTCTTGAACCCCTGCCCCGTGATCGCGGTGTGATGAACAAAAATGTCCTGCCCGCCATCCTGGGCGATGAACCCGAATCCCTTGCGATTGTCAAACCACTTCACTTTGCCGCTCGCCATACGCATTCCTCCTCGCAGCCCGCACGCCCACGGATGCCCGCCGAACCGACCCCTTCCTGCCGACCGCCCCGGCCAAGGCCCTCCAGAACGCGCGCCGCGATTGTTTTCATGGACGACGCATTCAACCACGATGTCGCCTAAGGTCAAGGATTAGTTATACTCAAATCAGCCCAGCCCCTCAACGCCCCTCCCCACAGCCCCCCCGTCACCCCCACCACCGCCAATCCAAACCCGGAAACACCCTGTCCCGCACCTCCATCGCTCTCAACCCCGCCTCCTCTATCCCCCCACCCCCAACTCCCCCAGCCAACCTTCCCACCTCAGCCAAATGCCCCCGCACCCGCCCCGCCGCATACGCCGCAGCGGTCCCCTG
>CAZVRY010000357.1:0-6359 GCA_964629545.1 uncultured Verrucomicrobiota bacterium
GTGGGGGTGGGGGTGGGGGGAAGTGGGGGTGGGGGGGACGAGGTGACGCAGGGGTTGAGGCGGAGGGTGGAGGAGTTGCGGGAGGAGTTGAAGGGCAGGCACAGCGAGCGGAACGCGTTACGGCGGGAGTTGCAGAAGGCGCGGCAGGATTTGGAGGCGATGAAGGAGTTGAAGGGGGTGGGGGTGGAGGCGAGGGTGGGAGCGGAGGCGGGGGCGGGGGTCGAGGAGGGGCGGGGGGAGTTGTTTCGGGAGGTGGCGTTCGAGAGCAACCAGCCGGTGCGGGTGCCGGAGTATGGGGAGCGATTTCGGGAGGCGTTGGGGGAGGTGGCGAAGCCGGTGGCGCGGGCGGCGCTGTTGATGGTGGGGCGGTTGGCGGCGGGGCAGCCGGCGGCGTTTGCGGGGTTGAAGAAGTTGGAATCGAATCCGCAGGTGCTGCGCCAGCGGGTGGGGGCACATTATCGGCTGTTGTTTAAGCTGGGGACGGAGACGGTGCAGGTGATGGCCCTGGTGAATCGGCGGGATTTGGAGAAGGAGATTCGGAATCTATTTGGGGGGCGGTGAGGTTGCGGAATGGGGGGTGAGGTGTCACACTAGGCGCATCATGACGATGGGTGAACATGGGCAGCGGCAGCGGCCGCCGGTCCCGGCGGGTCCGGTGGGTCCCGGGGAAGGTCCTGGGGGGCCGGTGCGGCCGCCGGTGGAGAAGCCGCAGGTGGAGGACTTGCTGAAGCGCATGAGGAAGGTGGATCCGGATCAGGCGCGTCGTTATCGGCAGCGGACGGGGCAATGAGCGAGGGGGCGACGATTGCGGGGGATTTCATCTCGCTGCTGGCGCGGCGGGAGGTGCGGTGGTGGGGGGGCGGGGGGATGGGGTCGGCGCCGGTGGAGACGCAAGCCACGACGGTGTTTGGGTTTCACTTCGCGGAAGGGGTATTGATGGCGGGGGATCGTCGGGCGACGGCGGGGAATGTGATTGTGACGGATCGGGTGGAGAAGGTGGTGGCGTTGGATCGGACGTCGTTGTTGGCGGTGGCGGGGGTGCCGGCGATGGCGTTTGAGATGGCGCGGGTGTTGCAGACGTCGTTCGAGTATTACCGGAGGAGCCAACTGCAGGCCTTGAGTTTGGCGGCGCGGGTGCGGGCGTTGGCGCGGCTATTGCGGGAGAATCTACCGATGACGTTGCAGGGCGTGGGGGTGGTGATGCCGTTGTTTGCTGGGGTGGACCAGTCGGCGCGACCGCCGCACGTGCAGATCCACTTCTACGACCCTCTGGGGGCGCAGTTTCGGGCGGTGGGGTTCGCCGCGGCGGGTTCGGGGGCAGCGACGATTCGGAGCGTGTTGCGATTTCAGGATCGGTTTGGGCGGCCGCGGCCCGAGGAGATGGGATTGGGGGAGGCGGTGCGGTTTGCGTTGCGGTTGTTGGCCATTGCGGCGGAGTTCGATGCGGCGACGGGCGGGGTGGATCCGGAGGCGAAGGTGTTTGCGACGATCAAGGTGTTGCGGGTGGACGGGGTGGAGGAGGTGGGGGCGGAGGCGCAGAGGCGGTTGGTGGCGGAGGGAGGCCAGGAATGACTGAGGAGCCGTATCGTTGGTTGGAGGCGATGGCCAATCGCCGCGAGTATGTGCGCGAGCAACTGAAGGGGGGGACACCGGTGTTGGCGGCGTCGTGCGAGGAAGGGGTGGTCTTGGTGGGGGTGGGGACGGGTCAGTCGAAGGTGTTCGAGTTGTTCGATCGACAGGCCTTGGCGGGGCTGGGTCATCCGGCGGACCTGGAGAAGGTGCGTCAGGCGGCGATTGACGCGGCGCATTTGGAGGCGTTTCAGCGGGCGCCGGAGGATGTGAGTTTGCGTCGGCTGGTGGGGTTTGGGTTGGGAGCGGAGTTGAAGGCGGCCTTCGAGCAGGTGTTGCGGGCGCCCTTTCTGATCGAGTTGATCTTGGCGGAGGTCGGGGAGGACCGGGGGCGGGATGTCCTGGTGCGGCTGCATTTCGACGGGGCGTTCGAGTGGCCCGGGGGGGGGGGGGGGGGGGGGGGGGGGCCCGGGGTGGGGGGGGGGGGGGGGGGGCGGGGGGGGGTGGGGGGGGGGGGGGGGGGGGGGGGGCGAGGGGAGGTGGTGGAGCGGTTGATGCAGGCGTGGTGGGTGATGACGACGGGGGCGGGGTGGTCGTCCGCGCCGTCGGCCGGGGAGGAACGGCGAGCGGGGTGGAGGGAGGCGGTGCGGGGGCGGGAGGTGGAGGTGGGGTGTTTGGAGCGGCGGAGGGCGGGGGCGGTTTGTTATGCGGCGTTGGATGTGGCCGCGTTGGGCTTGTGAACCGGGTCGTTGGGCTGGAGACGGAGTACGGCTGCCTGGTGGACGATCCGACGGGGTTGCCGGGGGTGGTGGGCAAGGTGCGCAACTGGGTGTTCGAGCGGCATCGGTTGGGGTTGGCGGACCTGCATCATCGGGACTGGGATGAGGCGCCGGGGAACGGGGGATTTCTTTTCAATGGGGGTCGGCTGTATGTGGACATGGGGCACGTGGAGTATTGCACGCCCGAATGCCGGTTGTTGCGCGACGTATTGGTCTACGACATGGCAGGAGACGCTTTGCTGCGGCGGGCTTTACGGGAGATGCGGCTGGCGGGGCGGGTGGGGTTTGTGCGGAACAACATTGACCATTATTCGGGGGCGACGTTCGGGTGTCATGAGAACTACCTGGTTCGGCGGGGGGCGGTGATGACGGAGGCGAAGGTGGCCTCGTTGTTGGCGTTTTTGACCTTACGGATGCTTTACACGGGGGCGGGGCGGGTGGGGTCGACGGCGGGGGCGGAGGCGCGTGGGGAGACGCGCCGGCCGGGGGCGGATCCGCAGTTTCAGATCAGTCAGCGTGCGGACTACATTCAGAACGAGATGTTCGAGTGGGTGCAGTTCAACCGGGCGATCATCAACACCCGGGACGAGCCGTTGGCGGATCCCCGGAGGTATCGGCGGCTGCACTTATTGCACGGGGACACGTCGGTGTTGCCGTTCACCTTGATGTTGAAGGTGGGGACGACGGCGTTGGTGTTGGATTTATTGGAGATGGACCGTTTGCCGCGGGTGGTGTTGGCGGATCCGGTGGCGAGTGTGCATGCGTTGTCGCATCAACCGGAGGGGGAGTGGGTGGTGTTATTGGCGGATGGGCGGTGGGCGAGCGTAGTGGAGGTGCTGGGGCAGTATCAGCGGCGAGCGGCCGAGGAGTTGGGGGGGCGGGATGGGGAGACGGACGAGGTGTTGCGGCATTGGGGGGAGGCGCTGCGGGCGTTGGGGGAGGGGCCGGAGGCTCTGGTGGGACGGGTCGACTGGGTGACGAAGCGTTGGTTGTTCCGTCAGTTCATCGAGAGGGAAGGGGTGAGCTGGTCGGATCCTTGGATGCGAGCGCAGGATTTGGAGTTCCACCACCTCGATCCTGGGCGGGGATTGGCGATGGCGTTGGCGGCGACGCCTCCGGAATGGGAGGTGGGGGCGGAGGAGGTGGAGGCGGCGATGCAGCATCCGCCGGGGGAGACGCGGGCGGCGGTGAGGTCGTGGTTGATGCGGCATCTAGCCGGGCATCACTTGCAGTATTGTGTCGATTGGGAGTCGGTGGAGGCGGAGGGGGCGGAGCCGTTGGTCCTCGGGGATCCGTTGGATCCGCGGCCGGCGGAGGCGGAGTCCTGGGCGCGCGGGTTGCACTTGATTGGTTAGAGGTCGGGTTCGAGGGGTTTGCGCACGCCGAATTTCTTGGCGAGGGCGAGGCAGGCAGGGAGGGATTTGACCCCGGCGGTGCAGGTGGGGTCGGAGAGGGAGGCGGCGGCGATGCAGACGCCGGTGAGGAGGCTTTTCTGGAGGTCCCAGCCTTCGTGGAGGCCGAGAAGGACGCCGGCGCAGAAGGCGTCGCCGGCTCCGGCGGTGCCGGCGATGTATTTGTCGGTGAGTTTCAGGGACATCTGCCAGAAATCCTTGCCGTCGCGGGTGCGGGCGAAGCCGCCTTCGGGGAAGTGGATGACGACGAGTTCGCGGACGCCGGATTGGAGGAGGGCGCCGGCGGCGTGGCGGATGGCGACGGTATCGAGGGAGCCGTCGGGGAGGCGGGTTTTGAAGCCGGTGGTTTTGCCGGCTTCGATTTCGTTGAGGATACAGTAATCGACGTGTTTGAGGGCGGGGGAGACGATGCGATTGAAGCGGTCGCTATCCTCGCTGACGACATCGACGCTGGTCTTGAGGCCGGCGTCCTGGGCTTTGGCGAGGAGGGCGGCGGCGCGGGTGCCGTGCTTTTTGTCGTCGAGGTCGAGGGCATCGAGGAGGAGCAGGTAGCCCAGGTGGAAGAGGCGGGCTTTGGTGCGGGCGAAGTCGATATCGGCGCCGTTCCAGAGGGCGTTGGCGCCGCGGTAATGGAAGAACGTGCGTCGTCCGCCGCCCTGCTCGGTCATGACATCGGTGTAGGAGGTGTCGGCTTTAGGGGTGGTGGTGAGGTATTTGGTATCGATGTGGTGGGCGCGGCAGTCCTGGATGATGTGTTCGCCGAGGGGGTCTTGTCCGACGAGGCCGGCGGCGAAGAGGGGGAAAGGGGCGCCGACCTTGGCGAGGTCGAGGAGGACGTTGTAGGGGGCACCGCCTGTGCCGGGCTTTTGTCCGCGGATGTTGGCGAGTTGTTCCGGGGAGGGGTAGACGTCGATGAGTTTGACTTGGTCGATGATCCAGTTGCCGCCGCAGAGGATGCCGGAGCGGGGGGAGGCTGATTTCGTCTTCATGGAATGCGTGTCGTTCGGGCGCCGTCAGTCTTCCCAAGGCCGGCCGCCGACCGTCTGGGAGTTGGGGCGAGCATGAGATGACGATGCTGTTGTGCCAGAACCGGCGGGGCTTTTCAAGGCCCTTGCCGGTTTTCCCTGAGGGGGGGATCGTCGGGTTGGGTCCCGGGCGCTCTCCGACCCCTGGCCGCGAAGCCCTCCCGAGGGGTTGGGCAGAGGACTCCCGCAACGGAACCTTGCCGTATTGGACCCCTGAACCGAAGCGATTCCCCCTCCCCCTATCCGGCAGGCCAGGGTGGACCAGGGCGGGGTTATTGGAGGGTGGCTAGCGTGGCCACCGAAGTGGGGAAGACCGGGGGGCGGACGGATTCGTGGTCCCATCCGAAGAGGAATTGGGTGGCGGCGCCACAGACACGGCCTTGGCAAGCTCCCATGCCGCAGCGGGTTTGGAGCTTGGCCTCCCGCCATGACGAGTACTGGCGAAGCCGGGCGTAAGAGACGTCCTCGCAGCGGCAGACGATGGTGGCATCGTCGGGCAAGGAGCGCAGTTCAGGGCGGAGGGCGAAGGCGTGTTCGAGTTGGGCGGCGAAGCGTTGGGCGCGCTTTCTGGCTGGGAAGAGTTTGCGTGCGGCGTCGGTTTGGCCGAGGGCGGCCAGGCCAGCGATTTGGCCGGCCACGAGGGCGGCCTCGACGCCGGCGACACCGGTGGTTTCGCCGGCCGTGTAGACGTCGGCGCGGGTGGTTTGCTGGAAGTCGTCGGTTTGGACGGCGCCGCGCTGCAGGTGGCAGCCAAGCAGGGCGGGCAGTTCGAGGTTGGGGACCAGGCCCCATCCACACGCGAGGTAGTCGCAGGTGATTTCGAACGTCGTGGCGGCGCACCGGAAGGTGACGCGCAGGCGGTCGCCGTCGGGGGTGGCGCGGGTGGGCCAGCAGGAGGTTCGATAGGTGACACCGAGGAGCGAGGTTTGGAGGGCGAGGGCTTGGGCGAGTTTGGAGGGGGAGGCGAGCAGGCCGGCGGCGAACGAGTAGAGGCGGGTGCGTTCGGTTTGTTCGGCGACGAGGGGGACGCGGGCGCCGCGCTGTTGGAGGTTGTGGGCGACGGCGAGGAGGAGGGGGCCGGATCCGGCGACGACGATGGTGCGGCGGTTGACGTTGAGGCCCGACTTGGCGAGGGCTTGGAGGCCGCCGGCGCCGAGGACGCGCGGGTGGGTCCAGCCGGGGAAGGGGAGGAAGAGTTCGCGGGCGCCGGTGGCGAGGATGGTTTTGGGGGCGTGGGCGAGGAGGGGGCCGTGGGGGGATTCGGCGACGAGGGCGCCGTTGGTGGCGAGGCCGAGGACGGTGGTTTGCGGGGGGGTGATGACCTGGGCGGCGCGGAGGCGGGCGAACCAGGTTCGGGCGAGTCTGGTTTTTGGGGATGGTTCTTCGCCGCGCCAGAGTTGGCCGCCGCGGCCGGGGTTATCATCGAGGAGGAGGACGCGTTGGCCTGATTCGGCGGCGACACAGGCGGCGGCGATGCCTGCGGGCCCGGCGCCGACGATGAGGAGGTCGGCGTCGAGGGGGGTGGGTGGTTGGGGGAGGGGGTTGGGGGTTTGGGAGGGTGATTGAGGGGAGGG
>CAZVRY010000358.1:0-6333 GCA_964629545.1 uncultured Verrucomicrobiota bacterium
CCGTCGATGTGAAACCGCTCGCACCAGTAAAGGGCGTTGGCGAGCAGGAAATTGCGCACATCGTGCCGTCCGAAGTTGAAGATTAACGTGCCCCAGTCCTGGTGCGCCCCCTGCCGCGGATCCTCGTGCTCGTAGAGCGCCGTCCCGTCGAACCGGGCCAAGGCCCAGTCATCCCGCGGGAAGTGTGCGGGCACCCAGTCCACAATCACCCCGATCCCGGCCTGGTGCAGCGTATCGACAAAATACTGAAACTCCTCCGGGGTCCCGTACCGGCTGGTCGGCGCGTAAAAGCCCGTCACCTGGTAGCCCCACGACGGATAGTAGGCATGCTCGGTCACGGGCAACAACTCGACGTGGGTGAAGCCCATCCGTTGGAGGTACTCGACCAGGGGCCCCGCCAGTTCGCGGTAGCCGAGAGACTCGCCCGCCGACCGTTTCCGCCAGGAACCGAGGTGCAACTCGTAGATGGAGAGCGGTTGGCTCAGCGGATTGGTCTGCCGCCGACGTTCCAGCCAAGGCGCATCGCTCCACACGTAGCGCGCGTGGTTCCAGACGATCGCCGCATTCTTCGGGGCGATCTCGAAGAAGGCGCCAAAGGGGTCCGTCTTGAGGGACAACCGGCCGTGACAATCGCGGATCTCGTACTTGTAATGGGCCCCCTCGCCCACCCCGGGGATGAAGATCTCCCATAGCCCCGAACTCCCCAGCAGCCGCATGGCGTGCCTTCGGCCGTCCCAGCGGTTGAAATCCCCCACCACGCTCACCCGCTGCGCGTTGGGCGCCCACACGGCAAAACTGCACCCTGGCACGCCGTCCAACACCCGCAGTTGAGCCCCCAGTTTCTCGTAGAGCCGTCGCTCGTTCCCCTCTCCGAACAAGAACTGGTCCATCTCGCCCACCGTGGGGAGGAAGCTATAAGGATCGCGGCCCCGGAGAACCCGCCCATCCTGGCCTGTCACCACCAAATCGTAGGCATAGACTTCCTTCGCCTGCCGCGTCACGCCCTCGAACAACGGGGTGTCGCGAAGCCGCTTCAGTTTGAACCGAGGCCTCCTCGGTTCCAGGACCGGCACCACCTCGACGCTGGAGGCATCCGGCAGGAAGGCTCGGGTCACCAACCCCTTGCCTTCCCCCAGAGGGTGCATTCCAAGCAATTGATGGGGGGAGCGATGTTCGAGTTGAACCAGACTGGCAAACTCGGCTTCGGTCAGAATCATGACCCCGCCAGCATGCCACGCACGCCGCCCCGCGGGGAACAAAAAAGGCGGGCGCCGCCGCAAAGACGGAGGGGACAGGTTCGCTGCCCAGGGAGTTCGGGGTCGGGGTCGGAATCGGAATCGAAAAGAAGTGCCGCGGATAGGGTGACAGGTTCACTCCCTGGCGCACTCCAAGAGCTTCGCCTCAACCCGGCGGTGGGCGCGATCGCGCCAGCGTCGTGGAGTGCGGCGGTGCTCCGCCGCTTTGGATTCGGGTCCACAGGGTGACCGGTTCGTCGCCTATGCCCCCCACGGGAGGAGACCACGCGCGGCCAGAAAGGCGCAGGTCCCCCGCCCCTCGGCGCCTTTCTTTCGCCCCACGCATCACGCTTTCCAACGGTCCCCTCCTGAGGCATGTTCACCCCATGGTTTGCGTGTCGCACGACTGCTCCCACAGCCACTGTCTCAACCCGCCCTCTCCCGCCTCCCGAGGCGCCGTCGGCACAACCGTGGCCCGAACGAGGGACCGCGACCGGGGACGACGCCCCGCAGAAACCGGATTGCCCTGGGGCCCATTCGCTTTGGGGATGGTCCTGACCGCCTCCCTGGTCGCCCTGACCGCCTGCACCACGACCACGCCGCACGGCCCGGTCCCGGTGCGCCCCGTCGGGATGGGCTCCTATAGCGCGCTCGCCGAGCCCAGTCAGGCGGTGGTGCGCGATCCGGTCGCCTGGTTGGACCTCTGGAACCGCCACGTCGCCGGCACCCACGAGATCCCCCAGCCCCCCCCTGTCTACTTCGACCGCGAAATGGTCGTCGCCGTCTTCCAGGGACGTCAGAGTACTGCCGGCTACCGCATCGCGATCACAGGGGCGGAGGTGGTCGCGGGTGACCTGCGGGTTTACATCCTCCGGGAGGCGCCTCCGCCCGGGGGCGTGACCGCATCCGTGGTCACGTCTCCGTTCCACATGGTCGCCATGCCTCAGCTACCGTTGCCGGTCCACTTCATCGACATCCAATCGCCGTGAACCCTCCCCCGAAGCTCCCTCCGCCGACCCATCAGCCCCTCGCTCCACTTCCGGCCTCCGGTGGCGGGCGGATGTCGGTCAGGAGCCAGTCCCCTCTCCGTCTGGGCCTTCACCCTTCGAGCGCCGTGGCGTTGCTGGGTCTGGACAACCTGCTGTTTGGCGCCGAGGCCATCTCGCTGGGATTGGCTTGGCCGATTGTTTCTGTGGCGGCCTTTCTGCTGGCGGGGACGGCCGTGTTTCTGTTGCAGGCAGGTTTGCAGAAGGACCGGTGGTGGTTGGCAGCGCTGAAAGCCCTGATCTGCGGGCTGCTTGCCGCCGTGCCCACCAGCCTCGGAGGAACCATCCTCGCCACGTTGGTGTTGGCTTGGGCCGGGGTGTCCCGCCTCACCCAACGGACGCAGACTCCATAAAGCCCAGGCCGAATCGCGGCCCCCCTCTGTCGCCGAGGTTTCGTCGGCAACGGCCGGGTCCGTGGCCGTGGTTACCTGACGGTTGGGGATCCGCCGCGGAGCCCCGGCAACCGGTCGAGTTGGGGATCGAGGAGTTCCAGCGGGCCATCGTTCCACACCACGTAGGTGGCAGCCGCCATTTTCGGTTCGATCGGCCATTGCGCGGCCCGACGCTGGGCCTGAACCTCCTCGCTCCATCCACGAGCTGCCAACCGTTCCCGTTGAGGGCCCGCGGAACAGGCAACACAGACGGTGGCGTCAAAGTGCGTCTCCGCCCCCGTCTCGAACAAGAGCGGGATGACCGCCACGGCGACCGGACGCCCCTCGGTCCGCCAGATCTCCAACTGGCTCTGCCATTTAGCCCGGATGCGAGGGTGAGTCATGGCTTCGAGTCGTTCCCGGGCCGCGCGGTCGGCGAAGACACGGCGGGCCAATACTTCCCGACGCAAGGCCCCATCCGGGCCGATCACTTCGGGACCGAACTCGGCCCGGATCTCCTCCAGCGCGGGTTGCCCTGGTTGGACGATGTCGCGAGCGAGCAGGTCGGAATCGACCACGGGGATGCCTCGGCGTGCCAGGATGAGGGCCGCGCTGGATTTGCCCATGCCGACGCCGCCGGTAAGGCCATAGGCGATCATGATGCTCGTCCGGTTAAGGAATCGTGACCCTGTAGAAGCGCTGGGGCATCCACGGCGCGTTGGTGTCGGTCACCCGGATCACTCCGCTGGGGACACGGTTGGTGAACAAGGGAACCCAATCCAGGAGGTTCTCGGACGCCGCCGTCACGTGGTCCCGGTCGGGCCAGGCGAGCCACGACAGGTCCACCTGCCCGTCCGGCCGGCGGCTCAAAGAAATCTCCGGCGGCGGCAACGCCGCGCCCAGCGGGAGATAGAAATCGTCGAGGAAGGCCGCATCCAGGCCGTCTCCGTAGTTGGCGTCCTTGGTGTAGCGCCATTCCAGGCGGTTGTAGCCTGCGGGGACGCGAAACTCGAACCGGCGCCAGTCCAACTCGCCGGACCAGCGGCCCAGGCGGGCGCCATTCAGATAGAACTCGAGGGAATCCCAGTCTTCCTCGGAACTCAGGGCGTAGGCGAAGCCGGCCGTGCCCGCGAGCATGTTCGTTTGGATCACCATGACGCTGGTGCCGCCGTTGCCGATGAGCCCTGATCGGACTCCGTAACGCCCGGAGTTGGCGTTGGTGCTCACGAACCAGCCGGCCGTTCCCCCCATTTCGGGGCTCAAGGCCACGAACCGGCCGGCCTCGAGGGTCTCGGTGAGATTCGTCATTCGAAACACCGCCGACACCGAGAGGTTCCCCGTGAGGGTGATCGTTTGCGGGTTTTCGCTCCCGCTCACGCCGCCGGTCCAGCGGACGAATTCGAAGTTCGGCTCGGGCAGCGCGCGAATCTGGAGCACCGCATTCGACGCGTAGAGCCCTGCCGCCGGCAGGATATTGCCGCCCGGGGGATTGCCCACCGAGAGGTTGTAGTAGATGGTCAGGTCGGGCGCGGGGGTAAAGTCGTAGGCCAGCGCCACCGCTCCTTGGGCGCCGGCATACCCGTCCACGGCGATCCGATAGACCACATTGGACAGGACGCTCGCGGTGATGGCGCTAAACGCGACCCCCGCGCGGGCCTCGTCGTTCTGCGCCACCGTGGCCAATGCATCGACCTCCTCGCCCGTGTAAAGCCCGAGCAGGGTGTCGAAGTCCGACCCCTCGGTCGTTAACTCGAAGGTGCCGTGGGAGGGCGCCCGCCACCAATACCAGATCGAACGTCCGCCCTCGTCCTCGCCATGGCGCGGTTCCCCCGCTTCCTTGGTGGCGCCCCCGTTAACCGCATTGGTGCGCCCAGCCAACCCCGGCAGCAGAAAGGCCTCCGCGAAATGGTCGTTGAACGGATCGCGGAAGACAACCCGGACCTCGGCCGGAACACTGCGGTTTCCAGCCACATCGACCGCCACCGCCGAGATCTGGTTGGTCCCGGGGGACAGGGTCAGGTCGACGGACCAGACCGCGTTGCTCACGGTGGCGACCAACGCCTCGTTCAGGTAGACCTGCACCCCCGCCAACCCGGTGTCGTCCGGGGCGTCGTCGCGCGCCTGGCCCGAAACGGTGATCGGCGCTTCGGCGAAGAGGGCACCATCCGCGGGCGCCTCGATCACCACCTGCGGCGCGCTCCGGTCGGGTTGGCCTCCGAGGACGATTCGGCCTTGGATGGAGCCGGTTTCGATCTCGCTGGCTCCGGCCACGGCGAGGCGGTAGGTGGCGCCGGCCTCCGCCTCGAAGCGAACCCACGGTTGCAGCCCGGAACTGCCTTCCCGCACGGCGGAGGCGACCTCTTGCAGCGTCGCCAGGTTCGTTCCCCGATAGACCGCGAGGATCGCATTGAACGTCGTCCCCGCCAGATCGATCAGGACGTTCGTGCTGACGGTGGGACTCCAGGTCCACCACACCGAGCGCCCGACCTCCGGATTCTGGGCATGAAACGGCTCTTCCGGCTCGATGCTGGCGTCGCGATTCTGTCCCGCAAACCACCCTGGGGTTCGCGGCAACTTGATGGCATTCGTAAACGCGTCGTTGGCCGGAGGCGCCACCACCACGTAGTTCACTACGTTCGTCGCCCATACCTCCACAATGTTGGTCGGATCCGGATCGGGAATGATGCTCGCATCCTCGCCCCGCAGCACCACCGTCAGTTGTTGGGTCCCCAACATCACGGCCGTCGGTGTCAATGCGTAGGCAAACGCTCCATCCCCCGCCGCCGGATCCGGCGGATTCCCATCGTCCAGGAACACCAGGTTCGCCAGTGGACCGAACGTGCCGGTGACCGTCACATTGGTGAACAGGTCCAGGTTCTGGATGGTCGTGAGGAGCAGGTTCGTCGAGCCGACGAGCACGACCGTGCCATCCGGGGGCGTCACGGTGAACTGGAACGTGGGCGCTTGGGCATGGACTCGCTCGGCCCCGAGCGTGCAGGCGAGCAATAGGACCAGCAAACACCCTCTCAGGACGCCTCTCGTGGGACTCCGCCACGCCGGACGCGCACTGGGCGGCTCGACTTGTGCCGGGCACGGTCCCCCGGCGTGAGCCGCCGTCTCTGGGGTTTCGGGCTTGCGAGCCGGCAGTAGGAGGCGGGCAGGAGCGCTCGCCTGGACCCCCTGCGGGAGAGGAGAGCGTGGTCTGACAGGGAGTAGCCCTTGCTGGCCTGTGGCCGCTGGTTCGTCGAAAACAAGAGTCGTTGCCATCGGGTCAAGCCATGGATGATCGGATGCTTGAAGTGTGGACCTACGCCTGGTCCAAAGCAATGGCGATACCAGGGCAAAATCCACCCTCCGCCTGCCGGGAAGAGCCAAGAGTGGCAGGAATCTCACGCCTTTCGCGTCAAAATCACTCCCTAAGAGCGAACCCGCCCCGGTCGCCGTGCCTCGTTGTTCCGCAATGAAGCCCATGAACCTGCTCTCTCCATGAACCGTCGCCCCTCACCCCATCCCTCTCCCCAACCTTTGAAAACAGAGCGATGGAAAGGGGTTGGGGAGAGGGAGTAAGGCAGAGGGGAAACGTGAACGGTTCAGGGCCTCCATGCGCAATGGCCGTGTTGAACAGTGAACCTGTCACCCTGTGGCTTCGCTGGAGGTGAACCTGTCACCCAGTTCGCACCT
>CAZVRY010000359.1:0-3773 GCA_964629545.1 uncultured Verrucomicrobiota bacterium
GCGCGACGACCGCGACCTGCTGCAGAACCCGAAGAAATCTGTCTTACGCCTGCCCAGCCTCACCACCCCGTTTTCGAGTTGACGACGACGGCCCCCAGTCCCAAGGTGCCCGCGTGACTCTCCACGCGGTCATCGCCTCAAGCCACGACCACACGCCCTTGCGCGTCCTGCGCGGGACGGCGGTTGACCGCCGCCAGTGGCTGGACTGGGACGTCGCCATGCCGGCCTGCCCCGGTGGCCAGGAGGGAACTCACTAGAACGCAACGCTGACCTTCCCAACCCTGCTCACCGCGAGGCGAGCAGGGTTTTCGCTTTTCCCATGAACGCCCTCAAACGACTCTGGAAACCGCCCGCCACGGATCACCCGCCCGTCTGGAGGACGCTCCGCACTCTGCCCCGCCCCGTGTGGGTCGTGTTCCTCGGCACCTTCATCAACAAGTTCGGCACCTTCGTCATCCCGTTCCTCGCCCTCCACCTGACCCGCATCGGCTTCTCGAACAGCCAAGCCGGCCTCGCCCTCGGCACCTACGGACTCGGCGTGCTCGCCGCCTCCATCCTCGGGGGCCACCTCGCCGACTCCTTCGGACGCCGCCCCACCATCACCGCCTCGATGATCGGGGGAGCCGGCTGCATGATCCTGCTCTCCCAAGTGCGCGACTTCGAACTGCTCCTGGCCGTGGCCTTCCTCACCGGGTTGACCGGCGAACTCCATCGTCCTGCCAGCAGCGCCCTGTTGGCCGACCTCGTTCCGGAAAGAGACCGAGTGGCCGCCTACGCGGGCTACCGGTTCGCCGTCAACGCCGGGTTCGCCGTCGGCCCTGCCCTCGCGGGCTTGCTGGCCCGACACTCCTATACCTGGCTCTTTCTCGGAGACGCCATCACTTCCTTGCTCTACGGCCTGCTCGCCGGGGCCTTCCTCCCCCCGGAACCCCGCCGCTCCGCAAAAACCACCGGCATCCTCCAAGAAGCCCACCGCAGCCTCACCGAGGGCTTTCGCGTCGCACTCGCCGACTCCCGGTTCGTCCGCCTCGTCCTGGCCTGTCTCGGCATCGGACTGGTTTTCTTCCAACTCTTCTCGACGCTCGGCGTCTACCTCCAGTCGCTCGGCTTTCGCGAAACCACCTTCGGACTCATCCTCGGACTCAACGGCGCCGCCGTCGTGCTGCTCGAGATCCCCATGTGCGGGATCACTCAGCGCTGGCCCGCGCGACCCGTCATTGCCGTCGGATTCGCCCTCATCGGGATCGGCGCAGCCCTTTTTGCCTTTGCCCAGACCGCTGCCGGCTTCGCGGCGGGCATGATCGTCCTCACCCTCGGCGAGACCATCAGCATGCCGGTGTCGATTGCCCTGGCCTCGCGCCTGGCCCCTCCCTCCATGCGCGGACGCTACCTCGGCTTGTACGGCTTGACCTGGGCGGTCGCGCTCACCCTCGGACCGGGCATTGGGCTGACCCTGTTCTCCTGGCACCCGGCGTCGCTCTGGATCGCGTGCGGCGCCGTCGGCCTGCTCTCGGCCGGACTCGTGGCCCTCGGCCTCCGCGATCCCGACCCGGCCCCGACCCCCTATCCCACCGGACAGACAATCACGTCCGGGTGAGCCGGGTTCGGCACCAACCGTCCCGCCACCCCGTCCACCAAGAGATCGGTGCTCTCCAGCGCGCTTTGGCCAATCAGGACCTCCTCCCCCATGACCAGGCAGTCCTCGCACGTCACCCGCCCCGCCAGCTCGATCCGCACGGGCTCGGTCACATCCACTTCCTCCGACCGGCCGTCAGAATGAACAGCCCGGCGGCGCGTCGTGGTCTCCAAACCCAACTGACGGCGCACGCCCTCCGGCAACACACAACGCAAGGCCCCCATCTCCACGCGCGCCGGCACGGTCAGCCGACGCACCTGCTCGGGAGGCAGGGCGCCCCGGCGGGCCAGCGAGTCGTCCGCCGCGTTGGTCAACACGACCTCCAGGCGCACGCACCGCAATTCGTCGTCCCGCACCGGCAGCCCGGCCCAAACCTGGAGCAGTAACCGACTCTTCTTCATCCCCCGGGAGGACCCAGGCCAAAGGCGCGACGCCTAGGCGAACTTGTTCTGCCGATAGGCCCCCATCTCCGGCGCCTCCGGATTCACCTCCGGGCCAAAATAGCGCAAGGTCACCAGGGGTTCCGTCTCGCTCGTGTTCTCAAAGGTCACCCCTTGCTGGGCCCCGTCCTCCGTGCAGAAATACTCGTCCTCCGTCAACTCCGTAAACCGGATCAGCTTCGGGCTGTTCAGGGGCTGCCCGTTGATCTTGCCGCTCCCCTGCACACAAATCAGCCCGTAGGCTCCGTGGTCCTTGATCGTGCACTTCACCCCCGGATCCACCGTCAGTTCCTTCGCCGTGAACAACTGCTCCCCATGCACCTTCCCGTAGACAATCCACCGATCCACAAACCCCTCCTTCCGCGTGTCCGCCACCGGCACCGGCTCCAGATAGTGGTTGTCCTTGAAGTTCGGATCCACATTCGCCTCCCAATCGAGCTGGTCCACAATGAAATCGAGATCCTGATGCTTCTCCGGAGGCATGTCCTTGACCAGCAGGCTCCACGGCACATACCGCCCCTCGACCATGCTCTGATACATCCCGAACACGTCGCTCCCCCACTGCGGCTCATACGTGCAGAACGAACCCGGCGCATGCAGAATGCACGGCCCCACCAGCCAACCCGTCCCCGGCTTCAACCGATAGGCCTTCGACAAATCCAGAATCCCGTTGTCCCCCTTGTTCCAATCCGCCAAACACTTCCGCACCTGCGCCTTCGTCGTGCCCGGCTCGAGCCCGAAAAACGTATACGGAAAGTTGTTCCCCACATTGTTGTGCTGCGGCGGAAAATAGTAACTCTCCGGCTTCCCCTCCTGCCCCACCAGCTTGGCCTGCGCCGCCGATTGATGCATGTGATGCGGAATCGGCCCCATGTTGTCGAAAAACTTCGAGTAAACGGGCCAGCGCCGATACTTCTTCCACATCCCCTTCCCCACCAACGTCGCCCCGCCATCCTCGACCGCCTTCCGCAACGTAAACCGCTCCTTCCCCACCACACAATAGCTCAACCCCTCGTCCGGCACCCGCCCCTCGTTGGCCGCCTCCGTCGTCGACGCAAACCAACGCTCGTCAATCCCCCCGCGATTCGCCCCGTAGGCGTAAGTGTCGTCCGGATGCAGCTTGATCCGCAAACCAGGCTGCAGAAACGAGCGCGGCACCCACGTCGGAGCCAATCGCAGCAGACCCCCCGTGCGCGACAGTTCCGCCGCAACCTTGGACTTGGTGTTACCCTTGACAACCTTGAGCTGGGAAACGGTATTCATGACAGAACAGGATGAGAAGTTTGTTCAGTGCTACGAGCGCAGAGAATCATCGACCCGCTCGCCACCGGTCAAGACAATCCCAACCCGTCGCTTATGAACATCCACTACTGGCTGGTAAAACAAGAACCCGCCGACTACTCCTGGGACACTTTCGTCAACGAAGGACCCACCCCCTGGACCGGCGTCCGCAACCCCCAGGCCCGCCTCCACCTCCGCGCCATGCAACCCCGCGACCCCGTCCTCTTCTACCACAGCGGCCCCTCCAAATGCATCGTCGGCCTCGCCCAAGTCCGCCGCGCAGCCTACCCCGATCCGACCGATGCCGACCACAAAGGCTGGGTCGCCGTCGACCTGGTCCCCGTCCAACCCCGCCCCCGCCCCCACCCCCCCGCCGGCCACAAACCAGATCCCCCCTGCCACCCCACCCCCCCCGG
>CAZVRY010000359.1:3783-6289 GCA_964629545.1 uncultured Verrucomicrobiota bacterium
CGTCATCAAACAAGATCCCGCCTTCCAGACCCTCGCCCTGGTGCGCCAGTCCCGCCTCTCCGTCATGCCCGTCACCCCCGCCCAGTGGCAACGCCTAACCGAACTCGCCGGGCTCTAACACGCCCGGACCGCCCAGCAGCACGGAGGCCGGCCGACCGGGTGCCGTCGACGTGATCCTGCCTGTCAACCCGGGGATGCGCGGCCTGCCCCCCCGCCCCGCCTCCTCGACGCCTCGAGGGGGCCTTCCGTGTCCGCCTGCCCCAGCGTCAGACGGCCGCCGCGCCTCACAGGCCCTCGCTTTCCAGCTTCCGCGCGAGATCCTGCTCGGCCAGCCGCCACTCCCGCGCCGTCAGCGGGCGTTTGCCCATCACGTCGCGAAACAACCGTGCCGCGTGCCCCCGCACCATGCCCCGGGACAACCCGGGAATGCGCGGCCGCGGCTGATCCAGGGAGCGCAACCCACGGCTTTTCATCGGTCCATCACGAGAGGCTGGGGCGGCCACGCAACGAGGGGCGTTGGGCACAGCCTGCGAGCGCCGGCAGCAGCACGACCTCCGGCTCGAGCGGCCGCACGCTCTGAGCGTGGACGCCAAAAGGTCCGTCATCGGCTCGGACACACCGCAGTGCGGACCAGTTCGGCCCGCGTTCGGGCCAGACTCTGCGGATAATGACGTTGCAGGAACTCGAGCAACTGCTCGCGCAATTCGCAGCGCAAATCCCAAGCGGTGGGCGCGTCGGCCGCGCTGACGAGGACGCGCACCTCCATGCAGTTGGGGGTCGCATCGGTGACCTGGATGACCTTCACCCTGCGATCCCACCGCTTCGAGCCGGCCAGCAGTCTATCCAGTTCGTCCCGCAACGCCTTCAGGGGCACCGTGTAGTCGAGATAAAGAAACACGCTGCCCAGCAAGTCCGCCGAAACCCGCGTCCAGTTCTGGAACGGCTTCTCGATGAAATAGCTGATCGGCACCACCAGCCGCCGTTGATCCCAAATGAGCACGACCACATAGGTGAGCGTGATCTCCTCGATTCTGCCCCATTCGTTCTCCACGATCACCACGTCGTCGAGCCGAATCGGCTGCGTCATCGCAATCTGAAACCCGGCCAGGACCGTGGCAATGCTCCGCTGCGCGGCGAAGCCCACGATGATGCCCAGCACACCCGCCGATGCGAGAATGCTCGTCCCCAGTTGCCGCACCGACTCGAACACCATGAGCATGGAGGCGGCGGTGAATACGACGATAACCACGACGGCGATGTTCTTGAGCACTTTCACCTGCGTGTAAACCTTCCGCGCCTCCAGGTTGTCCTTCACGTCCAGGCGAAACTGGTCCAATACCGCCCCCTCCGCGGCCTGGACCAACTGATAAAGGATGAAACCGACCGCGCCGATGAGCACGAGACTGGCCGCTTGCTTCAACAACCCAAGCGAGGACTCGGGCAGGTCGAGGGTGGGCACCACCATGATCCCGCCAGCCAGCGGGACAATCAACCGCAACGCCCGCACCACCAGCGCCACCAGCACGTCGTCCCACTTCCTTTCCGTCCCGGCCGTCCATCGCTTCACCCTCGCCTCGACCACCTGAATCATGCGGAAGATGAACCAGAACATGGCTCCAATCTGGCCCGCGTCCCTTAGCCAGCCCAGCCAGCCCATGGACGGCGCCCGGCCGGCCTCGACCTGTGCGAAGAGGACGCCGAAGGCCAGGTAGGTGGCCCAGGTCCAAAGGTATAGCGTCAGCGGCGGCACCAGCGCATCCAAGGTCGGCTTGAACCACGTTTCCCCACCCGCCTCCGAGGCCTCCTGGGCCGAGCGCTTTTGGCCGACCCGCCTGAGCAACCAGCGCAGCAGTTGGATGCCCGCACCCACAACCACCAGGCATCCCACGCCCCCCAACCACTGTCCCCAGGTTAAGCCTCCCACCGCCTCCCCGTGCACCCAGTCCCCTGCGACCCCCTCCAACCAGCCCATCACCGGCGAAGCCACCCCCACCCGACGGTTCCCGGCCTGCGCTTGGGCCAGGGTCACCCACATCAGAATGCTCACGGCGAATGCCCTCGCTCGGCCTGAATCCCCCCGCGCTGCAAGCGGATGACCGCTCAGCTCGATCTGGGCAGCCCCCCCATCACCCCATCCCCGGCCCGCGACCCAAGGTCGGGAGGTTGCCAAGACGGCGATCGCCAGGCCGGAGCGATCCCGCGTCTGCCTGCTTCTGAACTCATCATTGCTTCGGTCCATGCGAATCCTTCGTGCCCACAAGCGTCGGCAGGACGGCGTCCTCGGCCCGCACACCCCGCTCGGCGGCGCGGCCGCCCGTGAGGACGCATCCCGCTCCACCGAGCGTGACCCCCATCGTCCCCCACAGGCGCTGCTTGTCGCTGGAGGGAAAGTAGGCGGGCGGCCCACCGCTGCCTATTGGCTGACTTCCGATGTGAACCTCAGTGAAACGACTAGCGAGGCGCGCCTCAGACCAGGAACCCATGCCCCTGCGCGTATCTCCGTCCC
>CAZVRY010000360.1:0-6268 GCA_964629545.1 uncultured Verrucomicrobiota bacterium
CGAGCCATGCGCATGATGGGTCTCCTTTGGTCTCCTTGACGGCCTCAGTTCAACCGCATCTACCCACGCACGTCAATCCAGGAATTACTAGGACTGGGATTCAGACACTGGGGGGAGGGAACGTGGTTGGTTTGTGTGGGAGTCGGGATCGAGCGGGTGCTTGGCTGGCCTGCGCTGGCCAAGGTCGGGGATCGAGCGGTCGTGGAGAGGGCGGCCGCGGCAGCAACGCGGCCTTGGCTGGGGGAAGTCGACAGTAGGGGATTACCCCTTCGTGACTATTCGCGAGGGGTCATGGAGGACGGGGCGATCGTGCGCGTCAGGGTGGGACAGCGAACCTGTCACCTTCCGAACCACAGCGAACCTGTCACCTTTCCAGCGAACCTGTCACCTTTCCGAACGGTTTCCTGGGGGCCAAGGCGCAGGCAATCGGGCCGGACGTGCACGCCGCAGAAGCCGCCTGGGCTGGGGGACGAGTGGGCGGGGGTGGAAGGGGTGGCCGAGGGGGGCGGGCAGGTTTCGGCGGGATGGAGCAGGGTTTCGTTCATGCGGGGGCCATGTCTTGCTTGTGCTCCTCTGCGGGTCGGCCGGGTCGTAAAGCTCGATCTGGGTCGAGTCTGACGGCAGTTCCGCAAGCAGCCGACAAAGGAGCGCAGGCAGCTAGTGTGGTGTCTCACAAACGGCTGGTGCTTCGCCGCAAGGGCTTTTTGCCTTCTGCGAGGCGCGAGCGACGAGCATACCCGCAGCGGTCTGTGAGGAGTGAGCAACGACGCGGGAGGCAACAAGGACTGTGGCCCGGAGGGTTGCGCCGAAAATGGCCTGGGGCTTCGTTGCTCCTCGGTCACAGAGCCGTCAGGCTAGGCTCCCTCGCCGCGCCTCGCCCCAGGCCAGTTTGGGCGCGACGAAACACCAGCCATTACTGACCTCCGCCGGGGGGCGCAAGCCTGCCGCGGCCTTGCCGGTCGCGGGGGATCGGCTGTGGTGGAAGGGGGGATGGCGATGGCGATGAGGAGGGCAGACAGGGTGGAAGGGTCGGTGGCGCCCCACACCATCGGTCGGAGATCGCCCCTCCTACTGGGCTCCCCAGCGCGTGTTTTTGAGGAAGGCGATGAGGTCAACGAGTTCCTGGCGGGTGAGTTGCTCTTCGAGGCCGCCAGGCATGGTGGAGACGGAACCGGGGTGCATCTCGGCGATGCGTTCGCGCGGGATGCGTTCCTCGGTGTCGGGCCCGGTGGCGAGAATGACTTCGTCGGCGGCGTCCTTGCGCAGGACGCCGCTGAAGTCATCGCCGTCCGTGGTGACGACCGTCATGGGTTCGTAGCTGCGGACGAAGCTGGCGCTGGGGTAAAGGATGGCTTCGAGGAGGTCGCGTTCGGTGCGGATCTGGCCGATGCTGGTGAGGTCGGGTCCGAGACGGCCGCCCACGTAGCCCATGGCATGGCAGGTGGCGCAGGCGGCTTTGGGGCTGTTGAAGACAAGCTGGCCGCGGCGGACATCGCCGCCGTCGAGTTGGGTGAGGAGCGACTCGAGGCGGGCGTTCATGGCGGGGACATCGATGGCGAGGAGTTGTTGGACGGCGAGGCTGCGTTGTTGGACGGAGTCAGGGAACCCGGCGATGGTGCGGCGGAGGAGGTCGGGGGTGAGGCTGGAGACGGCGGGGGAGGCTTGGAGGGCGTCGATGAGTTTGAGGCCGAGGGCTTCGTTGGTGGCGCCCTCGAAGGCGGCCAGGAGTTTGGTGAGTTCGAGGGGGCTGACGGTGGGAAGGGTATCGGCGAGGGCGGACGTTTGTTCGGGGCTGAGTTTGGCTTTGGCGACGATAGTTGCGGCCAGCGAGCGGTGGGGGACGGCGTGGGTGGGGGCGAGTTGAGCGAAGAGGAAGGTGGCGAGGGGGGCGGGGACGTCCGGGAGCCCGCCGGGCAAGGCGGCGAGGGCTTCGAGGCGGAGGAGGTCGGGGTGTTGAGGGGAGTTGGCGGTGCGGAGGAGGGCGGCGGCGAGGGCAGGGGCGGTTTGCTTGGGGAGGTTAAGGGCGCGGGCGGTGGCGACGGCCTGGGTGAGGACGGCGGGTTGCGTGGACCTGAGGGCGGAGGTGAGGGCTTGGATCCAAGGGGTTGGGGGTTCCTTGAGGCCGGCTCGAGCCATGGCGGCCAGGGCGGTGGTTTGGGCGAGGACAGGGGTCTGCGCGGAGGTGAGGGCTTCATGGAGGAGGGTTTGAATGGCGACGTCGCGGGCGAGGACGGCGAGTTGGCTGGCAAGTTCGGCGGATTCCGATGGGGTGAGGCGCGGGCCCAGGAGCTGGTCTTGGTAGAAGGAGGCGAGGGCGCCGCCCCAGGCCGGGCGGTGGGCGACGATCCAGTTGGCGGTGTGGCGCAGGATGGGGTCGGGGGAGGTCAGGAACGGGATGGTCTGGCCGGGTTCGAGGGGCGAGCCGGTCATCTGATCGAGGGCCATGAGGGCGGCCCGCTGGAGGAAGGCGTTGGTGGAGGCGAGGGCCGGGGTGAGGGCGTCAGGATGGGCGAGTTCGAGGAGCGCGTAGATGAGGGCGTGCTCGAGGATGCGTTCGGAGGCGGGGTCGAGGTTAGGGCCGAAGCGAGCGCGGAATTGTCCGGCGGTGTGGAGGAGAAGCGGGACGGCGGCGGGTTGTCCGAGGCGGCCCAGGGCTTCGGCGGCCTTACGGGTTTCGAAGGGAGAGTCGGAGTGAAGGAAGGGGAGGAGGAGGTTGAAGGCCTCGGGGTCGCGGTGCATGGCGACGGCGTGGAGGGCGGCTTGGCGGACGGAGGGGTCGGGGTCGCCGAGGGCATGGCGGACGGCGGCGCGGGCCTCGGGATGGTTGAGGCGGGTGAGGGTCCAGACGGCGTTGCGGCGCCGGCTGGGGGAGGGAGAATCGAGGGCGGCGCGGAGGGCGGGGGTGGCCTGGCGGCGGGCGAGTTCGGCGATAGCGCGTTGGCGGACGGCGGGTCGGGGATCGTCGAGGAGGGTGGCGAGGGAGGCGGGGTTAAGGTTGGGCCAGGGGAGTTGGAGGCCGCGGGGGTCGTGGGCGGGGGTGGCGCTGGAGCGGCGGATGCGGTAGATGGCGCCGAGGACGTCGGGTTTGGGGAGTTGGGAGGTGGGGCAACAGATCTTGTACCAGCCGCCGGTGTCGATGACGAGCAGGCTGCCGTCGGCGTCTTCGAAGACATCGGTGGGGTGGAAGTCGGGGTTGTCGGCGACGAGGAAGTCCTCGTTCTGGGACCGGAAGGTGGCGCCGTGGGGGGTGAGGATGTGGCGGCCGACTTTGCGGAGGTTGAACTCGGTAGAGAAGAGGTTGCCGGTGTAATCGGGGCCCCAGGCGGTGGATTCATACCAGGTGAGGGCACAGGCCGCGGCGGGTCCGAGTTCGACCAGGGCCGGGAGGAGATCGCCGGTGCGCGGGACGCCATCGAGGGCGCTATGGGGTTTGGGGTAGGCGCCGCCGTAGATGCAATGGACGATGGCGTCGCGTTTGCCGGCTTCGGGGTGGTGGAAGAAGGTGGTGATGAAGAAGAGTTCGCCGGCGGGGGACCACGCGACTTCGACGGGGTTATCCATGCCGCCGGCCATCACGGAGTCGAACTCGGAGCCGTCGGGGCGGCATCGAAAGATATGGGCGGCCCCATCGGAAATGGTGGGGCGTCCGGGGCGTTCGTGGGTTTGCTTGGCGAAGGCGCCTTTGCACCAGTAGATCCAGCCGTCGGGTCCGAGGTAGGGGCCGTGGAGGTCGTTGGCGCAGCCGGTGAGGGTCTTGCCCTGGAACCACTCCGCGCGGCGGTCGGCCACGCCGTCGTCGTCGGTGTCCTCGAGTTTCCAGATGGTGGGGGGCGCGCCCGTGTAGACGGCGCCGTCATGCCAAAGGACGCCTTCGGGGAACATGAGGCGGTCGGCGAAGACGATGCTGCGGTCGAAGATGCCGTCGCCGTTGGTGTCTTCGAGTCGGACGATGCGGTGGGGTTTCTTTTCGAGTTGTTGTTGAACGGGCTCGTTGGAGCCGGAGGAATCGGCGACGAAGAGGCGGCCGCGGTCATCGAAGCAGGCCATCATGGGGCGATCGACGAGGGGCGGGGCGGCGACGAGTTCGACGGTGAAGCCGTCCGGGACGGTGACGGTTCCGACGGGGAATTGGAACTGGGCGGCTTGGCTGGTGGTGGCCAGGAGGAGCGCGCAGGCGGGGAGGAGCAGGCGTTTCATGGGTGGGGGCGGAGCTTGGCCAGGAAGCCGGGTTCGGTCCCCGCGAGGTCGGCCCGGCGTTGGTGGGCGAGCAGGGCGCCATAGACCCGGACGTCGCGGACGAGCATGGCGAGGCGGGCGCGGAGGGCGTCGCTGACGATGGTGTTATCGCGGACGTCTTCTTTTTCCATGAAGGAGAGGCCGTAAGGGAGGGTCCAGGCGTAGCATTGGCGGGCGACGGTGCGGAGTTGGTCGGTGGCGGTAAGACCTTTCTCGTGGGAGGCGACGGCGGTAGCCAGGAGTTTGCCCGTGAATTCGCGCCAGAAATGGTCGAGGAAGTTCTTGAGGGCGCTGCTGATGCTCCCGTGGTAGTCGGGGGTGCCGAGGATCACGACATCGGCTCGTTGCACGCGGGCCTGGAGCGGGGCAAAGCCGGGCAGGGAACGGGCCTGATCGGGGTTGAAGAGGGGAAGCGGTTCGCTTTGGAGATCGAGCACGTCGACCTCACAGCCGTCGGCCTGAAGGCGACGGGCGATGTCGGCGAGAACGGTGCGGGTGATGGAGGCGCGGTGGAGACTGCCGATGACAACCAGTACGTTCAGCGTCGGTTCAGACATGGGCGGGAAGTTAGGAGGGGAAGAGGTGGAAGCAAAGGGGAAAGAGAGAGCGGGCCCGGTCGGGACGGGGAACGCCTGCTCCCGCGTGCAGCGGCAAGGGCCTTTGCCACCGTTGAATCAGGGAAGACCGGGCGCGAGCCCGGTCTTCCTTTCCAGAGACAGTCGCCGGCGCGGACGCTGATCTTGGCGCCGAAGGGGGATCCGCCGGGGCCGGACCAGGCGAGGCGGGCCCCGATCCAGCGATGGCGTTGGGGATGAGTGTGGACACGGTGCGGACGCATATCCGGCGGGTTTACGAGAAGCTGCATGTCTGCTCGCGGACGGCGGTGGTGGCGAAGTACCTTCCGCGCTGAGCGCCCGTTGGAGAATTGCCAGCATCGCTCCGGGCTTTCCAACCTGCTTTAAGGATCGGGGGGGCTCGAACCGGGCGAACGAGGGGGCGGGGGGGAGAGGGGGACAGGCGTCCCCGATTTATGCGACATTACAGGGGGCGGGGGGAGGGTAGGATCACTGCGACACGGGTTCGGCGACAGCGGGGGAAGGGGGTGTGGGGTTGCCGGGTTGGTGCGGACTCCTTAAGTTACTCAGCACATGAAAGTGAACGAGCGAGTGGTGGCGGCAGCCGGGGAGAGCCCGGGTCAGGCCGGGACGGTGGTAGTGGGGTGGGGGCGTGGGCGGTGGGCGTTCACGTTAATCGAGCTTCTGGTAGTCATTGCGATCATTGCGATCCTGGCGAGCATGTTGTTGCCGGCGCTGTCGAAGGCCAAGGCGAAGGGGCAGCAGACGGCCTGTTTGAACAACCTCAAGCAGTTGGGGTTGGCGACCGTGATGTATGTTGGGGAGTATCAGAAGTATCCGGGGTGCATCAAGGTGCCGGAGTTCTACTACATTTGGCCGCTGCGGCTGTTCAACCAGATGGGGACCAATCGGAATTCGTTCCATTGTCCGGCGAACAAGCAGGAGTTTCGGTGGGACACGAATGTGAACAAGACGTTACGGGGCCGGTTGGATTTCCTGGGGGCGTCGGCGAATGGGGCGGCGATGAGTTACGCCTATAACGACTGGGGTGTGGGCGCCGTGACCATGGACATCAATCTGCAGTTGGGATTGGGTGGGGACATCAACCCGCCGAACCAGCCTGAGTTGGCGGAATCGCGGGTGCGGGTTCCGGCGGACATGATGATGTTAGCGGACAGCAAGACGGACGGATCCTGGGATGGGAACATGGATCCGAAGGAGCGGGACCAATGGCCGGCGAAGCGTCACAGTACGCGGTGCGTGATCATGTATTGCGACGGTCACGCGGAGGCGGCGCGTCGGCGGGACGTGGTGAATCCGGCGGACGACAAGTGGCGCAAGCGGTGGAACAACGACAACGAGCCTCATCGGGAGTTCACGTGGGTGGGGGACGACGGTCGGACGAAGGACTAGCGAGGCGTGACCTCAGACCCGCTCCGGCCCCCATTTTCGTGCAA
>CAZVRY010000361.1:0-6221 GCA_964629545.1 uncultured Verrucomicrobiota bacterium
TGCCCTTCATGCTCGCCCTGAATTCATGTTCACCCCGAATTCATGAGGCTCACCCCCGACTGACCCCACATGCATTCAGGGCGGATCATGAACCAACCAATCCGCCCGCCCCCGTCCCCTTCATGTTCGCCCCGAATTCATGAGGCTCACCCCGACCGCCCCCCCTCCGAAATGTTGACAGCAGGGCGAGATTCGTTGGCTCTACCACCGCAAACCAGGCCCGTTCCAAAATCGCCAGTCGCCAACCCCTCCCCTTCATGTCACGCTCCGCTCGCCGGCCATGACCACCCGCGTTTACCTCTTCCCCGCTGTCCTCGCCCCCCCGTCCCCACGGCCACGACGCCTGGTCCGCACCTTCCCCGAGATGACGTCTCTCGCCAACGCCGAACTCGGGTTCTCCCTCCCCGACTGGATCGAAGCCCGCTCGCCCGCCCCCGCCACTTCGGCGGCCACTCTTCAGCCCATCGTCTTCACCCTGAACGTCCTCGCCTTTCTCGACCGCCTGCTCGAGGACGGCCGCCTGCCCCAGGTTCTCGCCGGTCAGGGCGTCGGCGAATTCAGCGCCCTCTTTGCCGCCGGTGTTTTCGATTTCCCTACCGGGCTCCGTCTTGTCCGCCAACTGGCCGTCGATGAGCGCCCGCCCCTTGCGCACCACGCCGCCCGCGTTCGAGGCCTCGATCTTGATACGCTCCGCGAACTCCTGGTCCTCGCCGGCCTCGCTGCGCTCCACCTCGAGCCCACCTCCAACCCCAGGCAGTTCCTCCTGTCGGGCTCCGCCCAGGACCTCGACGCCGTGATCCCCGTCCTCCAGGGCGCCGGAGCCCAAACCGATCCCTCCAGCTCCTCCTCCCTCCCTGCGCCCTCGCAACCCAACCCCCTCGCTGCCCCCTCCCTCGCCGCCGCTCTCGAGCGTTTTCCCTTCTCTCCACCCCGCATTCCCGTCCTCTCGACGGCCACCGCGCAACCCCACCAACCCGCCCGCCTCAAACAAGACCTGCTCCAATCCCTCACCCATCCCCCCCGCTGGACCGAATGCCTCGCCTGGCTCCGCCGACTGCCGGAACCCCAATTCACCGAACTCGGTGCCGCTCCAGCTTGACTCTTGCCCCTCCTTTCCCCGACGCATGCCCCACCGCCATCCCCAGAAACACCCGCCCCCATCCAGCGCCATCTGGATGTTCGCCGGCCAAGGCTCCCAACACTACGGGATGGGACGCGAACTCTTCGAACAGGAACCTCTCTTCCGACAACACCTCCTCGAAGCCGACGCCATCTTCCGCGACCTCGTCAACGAGTCCCTCCTCGATATTCTCTATCGCCCCCGCCGCGACCGCTTCGAGCCCTTCCGGCGACTCCTCCATTCCAGCCCCGCCATCCTCTCGGTCGAATGCGCCCTCGCCCGCGTCCTCCTGGCCCGCGGTCTCCCACCCGCTGCCCTCCTCGGACAAAGCCTCGGCGAAATCTCCTGCCTCGTCGTCGCCGACGTCCTCTCCTTCGAAGACGCCCTGGTCCTCGTCATCAAGAAATCCGCCCTCCTCGAGTACTGCGCCCCCCCAGGCGGGATGCTCGCCATCCTCGATACCCCGGACCTCCTCAGCCAATTCCCGGCCGCCTTCGAGCAATGCGAGATTGCCGGCTGGAACTTTGCCCACAGCTTCCTCGTCTCCGGTCCCTCCCCCGCGCTCGACCGCCTCCGTCACTTCCTCCGCCATCGTGGGACCAAGGTCTTTGACCTCCCCGTCGCCCATGCCTTCCACTCCCACTGGACGGACCTTGTTGCCACCCCGCTGCACACCCTCCTCCATGGCATCGCCTACTCCCGACCGCGCTTCCCCATCGTGTCCTCCGCCCACGGACATCAAGACCAAGGATCCCCGGCCGCCAACCTCTGGCAAGCCCTCCGCAGCCGCATCGATCTCCCCACCGCCATCCGCCATCTCGAAGCCTCCGGCCCTCACCATTACCTTGATCTCGGCCCTTCCGGCAATCTCGCCACCGCGGTCAAATACAACCTCGCCCCCCATTCCACCTCCACCTTCTCCCCCATCCTCACCCCCTTCGGCCAAGACCTCAGGAACCTCCATCGACTCCTCCCCACCCCCGCAAGAAGACACTAGCCCCCAACAAAATTGCACGCTATCCATAGACCCATGCACCTCCCACCTCTCCCCCAACCCCGACCCGGCACCCCCGCCCTGACCCTCCTCGCCCTCGCGCTCCTCACCTTGCCCGCTTCCCTCGCCCTCCCGGCCCCCTTCCGCTTCGCCCAGCCCGACGACAAATCGGTCGCGCTCTGGGAGGGCGACCGACCCGTGCTCGTCTACAACCACGGCGTCCTCCTGAAACCCGGCGTCCCCGCCGACCGCGCCCGCAGCTCCTACGTCCATCCCCTCTACGGACTGGACGGCGAAATCCTCACCGACGACTTCCCCAAAGACCATTACCATCACCGCGGCCTTTTCTGGGCTTGGCCCCATGTCAAACTCGGCGACCGCGAATACTCTCTGTGGGACCTTCGCGGAATCCGCCACCAGTTCGTTTCCTGGATCGCCCAGGAGACCACCCCCAAAGGCGCCACCCTCGCCGTCGAGAACGGATGGTTCGTCGGCCCCGACAAAGTCGTCCAAGAGAAGATCCGGCTCCTCGTGCACCCCGCCCAGGACAACGAACGCGCCATCGACGTCCAGTGCGAATGGACCCCCCTGCGAACGCCCCTCACTCTCACCGGGGCCGAGGGCAAGAGCTACGGCGGACTCACCCTCCGCTTCGCCCCCGGCACCAACACCGCCATCACCATCCCCTCCGGCCTCACCCAGCGAGACCTCCCTATGACCAATCTCCCTTGGGCGGACCTCACCCGCCTCTGGGATCGCGAGCAACGCACCAGCGGCGCGGCCATCCTCGTCCACCCGGATCACCCCGACTTTCCCCCCCAATGGCTGACCCGCCATTACGGAGTTCTCTGCCTCGGTTGGCCCGGCATCCAACCCGGCACCTTCCCCGTCGGCCAGACGATCCAATGCCGCTACCGTATCTGGATCCACCGCGGCCACGCCTCCGCCGAACAAATCGCCCGTGCTTACGAGGCCTACCGATCCCCCGCCTCCCCATAAACCGTTTCCCGGATACCCCCCGGCGGGGCGAGGCTCCGGACCCAACGCCCTGCCGTCCCCCCACCGCGGCTCCCCACCCCTATGGCCACCACCACTCTCCTTCTCGCCGCCCTCTTGCTGTCGCCCCTGGCCGCCCCAGGCGCTGAGCCGCCCACAACGACCGCGGACCGCGGGATCCGCGGCGACCCGGATCTCGCTCGGGCCAACCGTTCCCTCCTCCACTCGCCCATCCTGTTCTGCAAGCGCTTCAACTACCAGGGCCTGCACATCTACGACACCTTCTACCAATGGCGGCCGGGCGGGGGCATCTACGTGCTCGAGAACCCCGCCGACCCGCCCGACCAACATCGCGTCCGGGCCGTGATCGACGGCTCCACGCCCCAATCGCTGGGTGAAGGCATCTACTTCGATCCCTCGCTTTCCTACGATGCCAAGCGACTGCTCTTCTGCTTCAAGGGCTCGCCTTCCGGCCACTCGGTCATCTACGAGATCGGCCTCGACGGGACCGGCCTGCGCCAGATCACGAGCCTCGACCGCAACGGCAATCCCTACCTGGGCAGCGGCGGCGGCCATCATGACGTCAAACCCTGCTACCTGCCCGACGGACGCATCGCGTTCACCTCCACCCGCTACAGCGGCCTCGTGCCTTGCGCCAACAACGGAGTGGCCATCCTCCACGTGATGAAGGCCGACGGTCAGGACATCCACCCCATCTCCGTCAATAACGTGACCGAGTTCGACCCCTGCGTCCTGCCCGATGGCCGCATCCTCTTCGGTCGCTGGGAGTACATCGACCGCAACGCGCTGGTCATCCAGAGCCTGTGGTCCGTTCTGCCGGACGGCTCCCACGAGCGGGAGATCTTCGCCAACAACATGGTGTTCCCCGAGGCGGTGCTCCAGGCCAAACCGGTGCCCGGCGACGGTTCCCTGCTGGTGGCGACCTTCACCCCCCACAATGGACCCCCCCGCGGCACGATCGCCATGATCGACCCCCGCCTGGGCAAGAACAGCGCGGCGGCCATCTTCAACTTCGAAACGCCCCACCAACCTACCCATGATCGGGGCGAATCCTGTGACCCGTGGGCGCTCAATAGAAACGTCGTCCTCTACAGCGGCATCCCGCCCGCAGAAAACGCCCCCACCATCGCCATCGACACCCCGCCGTTCCGCGGACGCAGCCACGCCAAACTCAACGCCCTGCTCCTCATCGACCGCCAGGGACATCGCGTCCTGGTCCATAGCGACCCGGCCATCGACCTGCACAACCCCATCCCCATCCTCCCCCGACCCCTCCCCAAAATCCTCGCCGACACCACCGACCGCACGCAACGAACCGGCGCCTTCTTCGTCCACGACGTCTACGCCTCCATGCCGGAGGTCAAGCGCGGAACGGTCAAGTGGCTGCGCGTCCTCGAAGAGACCTCGCGAGTCAGCGCAAGTCCCGGCGGCACGTGGATGAACCAGACCTTCTCCATCTCAGCCGCGCTGGCCTGGAGCGCCAAGATCTTCCACGGAGTCGTCCCCGTCGAACCGGACGGCTCCGTCCACTTCGAAGCGCCTGCCGGACGCGCCCTCTACTTCCAATTGCTCGACCAGGACTGCCGCCTCGTCCGCGGCATGCGCACCTTCCTCCAGGCTTCCCCGGGCACGACCCGCAGTTGCACCGGATGCCATGAATACGGCCCCCAGTCCCTCGGGGCGCCCCATGCCCTCCGCGGCCCACCCCAGCCACTGCGCGAAGAGTCCTGGGGCAGCGGCTACCTTGACTACATGACGCGTGTCCAACCGATCCTCGACGCCAAATGCGTGAGCTGTCACGGGGGCCCCAAAGGCATGGCCAAAGGCCTCGACCTCTCCCGCGGCTGGACCGAGTTCTTCAACATCTCCTACGAACACCTGACCGCCCGTCGCGAACGCATGTACACCGCCGACCTCATCGCCGGCATCTGCGCCATGAACGGAACCGCTTACTGGTCGTGCCAGGTCTTCCCACCCTACGCCCACGGATCCGGCCAGGCCCCCTTGGCCGACCTCCTCCTCAACGACCCGCACCGCTCGCTCCTCTCGCCCACCGAACGCGACCTCATCTTCGCGTGGATGGATTCCAACGGCGTCTACTTCGGAACCTGGGACTACACGGCGGCCGGACCGCGCTCGGAGCCCTTCCTGGCCGCCGTCGAAGCCGTCAAGGCCGCAATGAAGGAAGCCGGATGCGCCCCCTGCCACGCCAACGAACAAGGCGAGATCAAACGCTTCGATCAGTGGATCAACCTCGACACCCCAGAACTCAGCCGAGTGCTCCGCGCACCCCTGCCCGCTTCGGACCAGCCCGAAGGCGGCTATGGCCTCGCCCTCTGCCGCGACCGCAAGGTCGACCAGAACTTCAGCCGCAAAGGCCTCATCTACGGCTTCGGCTACGCCCACGGCGTCATGAACCTGGACCAGTTCCCCACCCAAGTCTGGCCCACCACCTGGCCCCCCTCAGGCCCACCCGTCACGCCGTTCGCCTCCACCGAGAACCCGCACTACCGCAAGATCCTCGACATCATCCGCACCGCTCGCACCGCTCAATTGGCTCGCCCTCGCATCGATATGCCCGGCGCCGAGTCGGCCAGCGCCGGCCTCCGCGAAGGTCGACCGCGCCAAATCCTCCCGCAACCGCTGCCAGATTCCCTGCCCTCCATCCATGCCACCGTCCACGAACACGGCGGCGTCCGCTTGGCCTGGCCAAACTCCGCCCGCCTGATCGGCCTGATCGCCGAAGTGCACCGCGGCCAGCACGCCGCCTTCGTTCCTTCCGACTCCACGAGAATCGCACGCACCGAACGGTTCAGTTGCTGGGACCCCCAACCCCCATCCGGCACCGTCCATTACGCCGTCGTCTTCGTCTCCGATCCCGCCGAAACCTGCGGCACCTGCAAGAGCGGCGCGGTGATCGACTACCAACGCGCCAAAACCGCCCCGCCCCTCTCCCTGGCGGCGCATCGCAGCCCCCCCGCCCGGATCGCCGTGCAGATCCCACCACCACGCCCCCCACCCTCAAGTTCTGACCACTAAGGGTCTGTGCAAAAATAACTTCCGATTTTGCTGGAGGCGATTTTGGCTTCT
>CAZVRY010000362.1:0-6203 GCA_964629545.1 uncultured Verrucomicrobiota bacterium
CGGTTCATGGTCCCCATGCGCGTCGGTTCGTTCGACTTGGAAGCTCCCCATGAACTCAAGGCCGAACGCCAAGGGCACAAGGCAGAGGGCGAAAGCCAGGAACCCGGCAACCCCCCTCGCTCGTCCTCCTCGACCCCCGCTCCTCACCCGCGTGACCGTGGGCCGCGGCTCGTTCGAGGCTCCCCCCCCCAGGGCGGCCCCTCCCAGCCAGGCTGCCGCGTCGCCCAACCTCCCCTGCTCGCCACGCCGCCTGCCCCTCGCCAGCGGACGGACCAAGCACCTCGCACTGAGACTGGCCGGGGCCCTGATCTGCGCGGCGAGCGCCGGGGCTCACGCCGCGGCACCCGCCTGGCCCACCTTCACCGACGTGACGGAGAGTGCCGGCCTGAAGTTCAAACACAACCTCGGCGATCTCGACCTGAGCAATATCGCCGAAGCCACCGGCTCGGGAGGATGCGTCTTCGACTACAACCGCGACGGCTGGCTCGACCTCTACTTCGTCAACGGCCGCTGGCATCCAGACATCAGCGACAACCGCGGACGCGCCCTCAAAGGCGCCCTGACCAACGCGCTCTATCGCAATCGGGGCGACGGCACCTTCGAGGACGTGACGGCCCAGGCCGGCGTGGCCGGTTACGAGGACAGCTACGGCATGGCCGCCTCCTGCGCGGACTACGACAACGACGGGGACCTGGACCTCCTGGTCTGCAACTACGGCCGGAGCCTGCTCTATCGGAACAACGGGGACGGCACCTTCACCGACGTGACCGAGAAGGCCGGGTTGGGGAGTCCGGGCTGGGCCCTGGCCGCGCCCTGGCTGGACTACAACGGCGACGGCTTCCTGGACGTGTTCGTGTGCCATTACCTCGAATACGACCAGGGCGCCTTCCAACGCACCGGCGCTTACTACAAGGCGGACAACTTCCCGGGCCCCCTCTCCTATCCCGGCCTGCCCGACCGGCTCTATCGCAACAACCGCGACGGGACCTTCACGGACGTGACCAAAGAGGTGGGGCTGTGGGAGCCGACCGGTCGCGGCATGGGCGCGGTGGCGTGCGACCTGGACGGCGACGGCGATGTCGACCTGTTCGTCACCAACGATGCCATGGCCAACAACTGCTGGATCAACAACGGGCAGGGGCACTTCGCCGACCAGGCCGTCGCCATGAACGTCGCCTTCGGCGAGGGCGGCCAAGGCGTCTCCCACATGGGCCCCTTCATCGCCGATGTCGACCGCAACGGCTTCCTCGACGTCCTCGTCCCCGACATGGGCTACAGCACCCTCTCCTTCCAGATCCGCCGCGGCGTGTTCCTCGACGTCACCGCCCAGTCCGGCGTCGCCCTCCTCTGCGGCCAATACACCGGCTGGGGCGGCCTGCTGAATGACCTCGACCACGACGGCTACGTGGACCTCTTCATCGCCAACGGCGACCCCCATCACCTCTACGTCGAAGAAGCCACCATCGCCCGCTACGACGGCCACGGCCGGTTCGTCGACATGGCCCGCCAGTCCGGCCCGTTCTTCCACCAGAAAGTCGTCGGCCGCGGCGCCGCCTTCCTCGACTTCGACAACGATGGCGACCTCGACCTCCTCATCCACACCCTCCACGATCATCCCCACCTCCTCCGCAACGACGGCGGCAATGCCGCCCCTTGGCTGACCGTCGTGCCGGTCCGGCACGACACCGGCCAGGTGGCGCTCGGCGCCACCGTCACGGTCAAGAGCGCGGGCCTCACCATGATCCAACCCGTCATGGCCGTGAATGGCTACCTCACCAGCAGCGACCCTCGCCCCCACTTCGGCCTCGGCGGAGCCACCCACGCAGACTCCGTCACCATCCGCTGGCCCGACGGCGCCCACCGCACCCTCGAGCGCGTCCCCGCCCGCCAGTTCCTCCAGGTCGCCCCACCGAAACCCCAACCATGACCCGCCTCGTCTCCCTCCCCCTGGCCCTGGCCCTCGCCAGCACCACCGCCCTGGCCGCCCCCAGCCACGCCAAGGATGCCTTCTACCTCGGCGCGCGCGCCTGCGCCCATTGCCACGACGGCCCCGCTATGGGCGCCCAGTTCAGCAAATGGCGCCTCAGCGCCCACGCCCGCGCCTATGCCTCCCTTGCCCTCCCCGAGTCCAAAGAAATCACCCGCCTCAGCGGCCTCACCGAGGCACCCCACCAGTCCCGCATGTGCCTCGGCTGCCACGCCACCGCCGCCGACGCCGAACAATGGGAACACGGCGACGGCTTCCACCTCGAGGACGGCCTCCAATGCGAGGCCTGCCACGGCGCCGGCAGCGAATACGCCCCCGAAGACATCATGAGGGACCGCGCCCAGGCCATGGCCCACGGCCTCAAAATGCCCACCAGGGACGATTGCCTCCTCTGCCATCGCCCCAAAGGCTCCCATGACGCCGTCCTCAAAAAGAAACCCTTCGACCTCGAACAGGCCTGGCTGGCGGTCGCCCATCCCAAACCCAAAGACCCCAACCCCCTCCCCGCCGCCGCCCCACCCCCGGCCAGCCCCCACGCCTACACCGGCGTCATGGCCTGCGCCGCCTGCCACGCCGGCCCCAGGGCCAACTTCCAATTCTCCACCTGGCGCCGCTCCCCCCACGCCCAAGCCTACGCCACCCTCGCCTCCCCACGTGGCCTCGAACTCGCCCGCGCCGCCGGCGTCACCGGCGACCCCCAACAAGCCGCCGCCTGCCTCAAGTGCCACCGCACCGGCTGCGGCCTCGCCGCCGAGTCCTTCCTCCCCGCCTTCGATCCCCGCGACGGCGTCCAGTGCGAAACCTGCCACGGCCCCGGCGCCGATTACTCCCCTGAAGCCATCATGCGCGACCGCCCCGCCGCCCTCGCCCGCGGCCTCCGCATCCCCGACCGCGAGCTTTGCCGCTCCTGCCACGAGAACGCCCACGGCAAACCCTTCGACCTCGACCTGGCCTGGCAACGCATCGCCCACCCCAGCAAACCCCCACCCACCGCCTCCGCCCCAGACCCCATCTACAAGAACCCCCTCAACCTCGCCCTCTCCCCCAACGGACTCGAACTCTGGGCCGCCTGCGAAGCCTCCGACACTGTCGCCATCCTCGACACCACCTCCCGCACCCTCCTCGCCGAAATCCCCGTCGGCGGCCAGCCCAACGACATCGCCTTCACCCCCGATGGCCGCCGCGCCTTCGTCTCCAATCGGCTCGACGACTCCGTCTCCGTCGTCGAGGTCGCCGCCCGCCAGGTCGTGGCAACCCTCGAAGTCGGGGACGAACCCCACGGGCTCCTCGTCGAACCCCAGGGCCGCTACCTCTTCGTCCTCAATACCTCCATCGATAGCATCTCCGTCGTCGATATCCCCGCCCTGCGCGAAATCCGCCGCCTCCCCGCCAGCCGCTCCCCGTGGTCCCTGGCCTGCTCCCCTGACGGCCGCGAAATCCTCGTCACCCATGCCCTCTCCCGCTTCGTCGCCGACCGCACCCCGTCTCTCTCCGAGGTGACCGTCCTCGATGCCCAACGCGCCCGCATCACCGACCGCCGACTCGTCCCCGCCGCCAATCTCCTCCAGGGCGTTGCCTGGCATCCCAGCGGCGACTACGCCCTCGTCACCCTTCTCCGCACCAAGAACCTCGTCCCCATGACCCGCATCAACCGCGGCTGGACCATCTCCAATGGCCTCGGGATCCTCTGGCGGGACGGGACGGTCGACCAGGTGCTCCTGGACCAGAACCACCTCTGTTTCCCCGACCCTGCCGACGTCGCCATCACCCCCGACGGCCGGCACGCCCTCGTCACCAGCAGCAGCACCGATCGCGTGGCCGTGGTTGACCTCGGCCGCCTGACCTCCCTCCTGCGCCAGGCCACCGAGCATCAACGCCGCCGCGTCCTCCCCAACCACCTCGGCCTCCCCTCCTCCTGGATCGTCCGCCACCTCGCCACCGGCATGACCCCCAAGGGCATCCTCTGCGCCCCGGACGGCCGCACTGCCTACGTCGCCAATATGCTCGACGACTCGGTCACCCTCCTGGACCTCGAACGCTGGGAAGTCAGCGCCCGCCTCGATCTCGGCGGCCCCAAGGAACTCACGCGGCGCCGCCGCGGCGAACGCCTCTTCCACCACGCCGCCATCACCTTCCGCCGCCAATTCTCCTGCAGCAGCTGCCACCCCGACGGCCACATCGACAACATCGTCTACGACATCGAAGACGACGGCATTGGGATGGGCCCCATCGATAACCGCACCCTCCGCGGCGTCAACGACATGGCGCCCTACAAATGGATCGGCATCAACCCCAGCCTCAAACGCCAGTGCGGCCCGCGCCTCGCCGTCTTCATCACGCGCATCCACCCCTTCACCCCCGACCAACTCAACGACCTCCCCTACTACCTCTGCAGCATCCCCCGCCCCCCCAACCGCTATCGCACCCTCGGCCAGGACCTCACCGAAGCCCAACGACGCGGCAAAGCCATCTTCGAACGCACCGCGCGCAACAACGGCGACCGCATCCCCGTCGGCGACCGCTGCGTCACCTGCCATCCCCCGCCCCTTTACACCGATGGCAAGGTCCACGATGTCGGCACCCGCTTCGCCTACGACCGCGACGGAAAATTCGATGCCCCCCACCTCCACAACATCTACGACTCCGCCCCTTACCTCCACAACGGCATCGCGCCTTCCCTCGAAGAAATCTGGACCGTCTACAACCCCTACGACCGGCACGGCGTCACCAACGACATGACCAAGGACCAACTCAACGACCTCATCGAATACCTCAAAACCCTGTAGGCCCCTCCGACCCTGCGAACCTGTCACCCTGACTCTCCCAACCCTATCGTCACCGTCCTCATACTCGGAATCCCCTCCCCGGTTTGCCTCACGAACCTGTCACCCTATCCGCCCCCCCCTCCATCCAATGAACCTGTCACCCTGTTGTCACCTTGTCTCCGCTGTGCGGGCCCCCTGCGCACAACTCCCTCGCCTCCGTCGGACGGTGGCGAGGGGCAGGAAGAGGAGGCCCTTCTCTCTCCTCGCCCTCTGCCTCGCCCTCTCGGCCCACGCCGCCACCCCCGCCCCGGAAGCTGCCCCCTCGACCACCCTCCCCGCCGTTGCCGCCTCCCCAGCCCCCGCTGCCCACCCCCTCCCCTACGTCTATACCCGCTGGGAACAGTTCACCACCAAGGACGGCCTCCCCAACGACCACATCTTCGCCGTCCGCGCCGACCAGGACGTCGTCTGGGTCGGCACGGAAGGCGGCCTCGCGCGGTTCGACAAGAAGACCCGCACCTGGAAGGTCTGGACCGAAAAAGACGGCCTCCCCTGGCGCGTCGTGACCGGGATCGAGATCAATGCGGACACGGGGGAAGTCTGGCTCGGTCTGTTCGGGGGCGGCCTCGCCCGCTTCAGCGCCGGACGGTTCGACCACTTCCACCAGCTCAACAGCGGACTCGTTAACGATGTGGTCTACGCCGTCGCCTACGACCCCGACCGCCAGCACGTGTGGTGCGCCACCACCGCCGGGGCCAGCCGCTACGACCCGGTCAAGGACAAGTGGGACATTTTCACGGAGCAAAACGCCCCCATGGAAGAGATCTGGAACTACGGCGTCTCCTACCGCGACCGCAAGGTCCACCTCGCCGTCTGGGGCAGCGGCATCCTCGAGTTCGACACCGAACGCGAACGCTGGAAAACCTACCTGGACCCCGACGGCGAGATGGAGATCGACCTCTACCGCGACGACGGCGTTCCGCATGTCATCACCACCGGTGCCAGCTACATCGAGGGGATCTTGTGGGTGTCGTCCTACTTCGGATGTGCCCGCTATGATGGCCGCCATTGGCGCGGCTACTTCGATCACGAGTGCGGCCTGCCCAGCAATTTCAACAACAACCTCAAAGCCCGCAGCGGCCAGGAGTGCTGGTACTGCAGCGACAAGGGCTTGGGCGCCTGCATGGACGCCGAGACCTGCACCTGGGTCGCCTACACCTCCAACGGCCAGGACCGCACCGGCCAAGCCGTCATCCGCCGCGAGAACCAAATCCTCAAAACCGTCCCCACCGGCTACAGCATCCCCCAGAACTTCATCATCTGTGTCGACTTCGACGGACCCGACGTCTGGGTCGGCACGTCCAAGGGTCTGGGCCGCGGGATCGGCGAAGGCTATTACCCCCCCCCCCCCCCCCCCCCCCCCCCCCCCCCCCCCCCCCCCCCCCCCCCCC
>CAZVRY010000363.1:0-6133 GCA_964629545.1 uncultured Verrucomicrobiota bacterium
GGGTATTGGGGGAGGCGAGCTGGTGGCTGACGGAGTCGTTGGCGGCGTTTACGGGCGAGGCTGGGGCGGGGGGTGAGGGGTAGGGGAAGGCCCGGGGTCTTGGGGGTTCAGGCTTGGTGGGGGGTGGGGGTGGCGGGGTTGGGGTTATCCTGCCGGAAGACGAGTTTATCTTTTTCGAGGAGGACGCGGATGGGTTCGCCGGGTTGGAGGTGGCCGCGGAGGATTTCCTCGGCGAGGGGGTCTTCGAGTTGTCGTTCGACGGCGCGGCGCATGGGGCGGGCGCCGTATTGGGGGTCGTAGCCTTTTTCGACGAGGAAATCGACGGCGGACTGTTCGAGGGAGAGGAGGATTTTGCGGTTGGCGAGTCGGGCCATGACTTTCTTGACCTCGAGGTCGAGGATGGTGACGAGGTCAGGTTTCGAGAGGGAGCGGAAGACGATGATATCGTCGAGGCGGTTGAGGAATTCCGGGCGGAAGACTTTTTTGGCTTCGTCGAGGATTTTCTCCTTCATCTTGTCGTAGCTCATTTCGTCGGTGAGGGTGCCGAATCCGATGGTGGTTTGGCGGCGGATGGATTCGGCGCCGACGTTGGAGGTGAGGAGGACGATGGTGTTACGGAAGTCGACGACGCGGCCGACGCTATCGGTGAGTTTGCCCTCCTCGAGGATTTGGAGGAGCATATTCATGACGTCGGGGTGGGCTTTTTCGACTTCGTCGAAGAGGACGACGGAGTAGGGGTTACGGCGGATTTTCTCGGTGAGTTGGCCGCCTTCCTCGTAGCCGACGTAGCCTGGGGGCGAGCCGACGAGGCGGGAGACGTTGAATTTCTCCATGTATTCGCTCATATCGAGTTGGATGAGCGATTTGGCGTCGCCGAAGAGTTGTTCGGCGAGGGTTTTGGCGACGAGGGTTTTGCCGACGCCGGTGGGGCCGAGGAGGGCGAAGGTGCCGATGGGGCGTTTGGGGTCTTTGAGGTCGGCGCGGGAGCGGCGGAGGGCTTTACAGAGGGCGGAGACGCCTTCGGCTTGGCCGATGACGACGCGGGACATTTCGTCCTCCATGGCCAGGAGCTTTTGGGCTTCGCCTTGTTCCATGCGCTTGAGGGGGATGCCGGTCCATTTGGCGACGACCTGGAGGATATCGTCGTCGTCGACTTTGACGCGTTTTTCTTCGCGGTTGGAGCGCCATTCGGCGAGGACGCGTTCGAGGCGTTCCTTGGCTTGTTTTTCCTTATCGCGCATGGCGGCGGCGCCTTCGAAGTCCTGTTCCTTGATGAAGCGTTCCTTGCGGGTTTTGATGTCTTCGATATCGGCTTCGAACTGTTTGACTTCGGGGGGGCGGGTCATGGCGCCGATGCGGGCGCGGGCGCCGGCTTCGTCCATGACGTCGATGGCTTTATCGGGGAGGAAGCGGCCGGTGATATAGCGGTCGGAGAGTTTGACGGCGGCTTCGACGGCGGGGTCGGTGAGTTCGATTTTGTGGTGTTCCTCGTATTTGGGGCGGAGGCCTTTGAGGATGAGGATGGCGTCGTCGACCGAGGGGGCTTCGACCTTGACGGTTTGGAAGCGGCGTTCGAGGGCGGCGTCTTTTTCGATGTATTTGCGGTATTCGTTGAGGGTGGTGGCGCCGATGCACTGCATTTCGCCGCGGCTGAGGGCGGGTTTGATGATATTGGAGGCATCCATGGTGCCTTCGGCGGAGCCGGCGCCGACGATGGTATGGAGTTCGTCGATGAAGAGGATGACGTTTTTGGCGCGGCGGATCTCGTCCATGACGGCCTTGATGCGTTCTTCGAACTGGCCGCGGTATTTGGTGCCGGCGACCATGAGGGCGAGGTCGAGGGTGATGAGGCGTTTTTCGCGGAGGATTTCGGGGACGTTGCCTTTGGCGATTTCCTGGGCGAGGCCTTCGACGATGGCGGTTTTGCCGACGCCGGCTTCGCCGAGGAGGACGGGGTTATTTTTGGTCCGGCGGCAGAGGATTTGGATGACGCGTTCGATTTCGTTGCGCCGGCCGATGACGGGGTCCATTTCGCCCTTGCGGGCGATTTCGGTGAGGTCGCGTCCGAAGGCTTTGAGGGCGGGGGTTTTGACCTCGCCTTTTTTGTCGGCGGGTTTTTCGGGTTGGCCTTCGTTGGTGGGCTGTTCCTCTTGTTGGGCTTGGAAATTGGGATCGAGTTCGCGGAGGATTTCCTGGCGGGTTTGTTCGATATCGACGTCGAGGCTTTTGAGGACGCGGGCGGCGACGCCGTCTCCTTCGCGGAGGAGGCCGAGGAGGATATGTTCGGTGCCGACGTAGGTATGGTTAAGGGCTTTGGCTTCCTTGGCGGCGAGGGAGAGGACCTTCTTGACGCGCGGGGTATAGGGGATATTGCCGATGACTTTTTGGTCGGGGCCGGTGCCGACTTGTTTTTCGACCTCCATGCGGACGGTTTCGAGGTCGAGGCCCATTTTTTGGAGGACATTGACGGCGACGCCCTGGCCGAGCTTGATGAGTCCGAGGAGGAGGTGTTCGGTGCCTACGAAGTTGTGGTTAAAGCGGTCGGCTTCCTTGCGCGCGAGGGCCAGCACCTGCTGGGCGCGCGGCGTGAAATTCTGCATGGTTTCGTCGCTCATACGTTGGGGCAAAAGTGCGTTGAGTCCGGGTGTTTGTCCAGCCTGGGGACAGGGGTAAATGGCGCGGTGCTGGTGGTGGGGGGTGGGGTGGGTGGCGAGGTGTGCGGGGAGCGGGGGGGAGGGGGCAGGGGGCTAGGCCGGCGTGCAGGGAGCTGGGGCGAACTGGGCAGGAGCGGGCACGCTTGCTGCTGGCCGGACTCGACGGTTCGAGGGTTAGGGGTCTGGGCTGGCCGGTGGGGGTGGGGGTTCGAGGGGGCCAGGCGTTTGGCAAGCGGGGCGGCTGACGGTGCGCAGGCGTTCGCGGAGCATATCGGCGCGGAGGACATCGCGTTCGTCGGCGGAGAGCTTTCCGGTATGGAGTTTTTGGAGGTGAGCGGGTTGGGTGACGATGAAGAGTTCGTCGACGAGGGCGCGGGGGACGCCTGGGAAGAGGTTGAGGTCGAGGCCCAGGCGGAAGAGGGAGAGGACGTTCATGGTTTCCTTGGAGGCGATGATATGGGCGTTCGCCAAGGTGCCGTAGGCTCGTCCGATGTGGTTGAAGAGCATTTTGGGCTTCTTCTCGAGGAGGGAGGCGCGGGCGTTTTCTTCGTGTTCGATGATTTGGAGGAGGACTTTATTGAGGCGTTCGACGATTTCGGTTTCGACTTCGCCGAGGGTTTTCTGGTTGGAGACTTGGAAGATGTTGCCGAGGGCTTCGGTGCCTTCGCCGTAGAGGCCGCGGACGGCGAGGCCGAGTTTATTGACGGCGGTGATGATCTGGTTGATTTGCTCGGCGAGGACGAGGCCTGGGAGGTGGAGCATGGCGCTGACGCGGATGCCGGTGCCGACGTTGGTGGGGCAGGCGGTGAGGTAGCCGAGTTGGGGGGAGAAGGCGAAGTCGAGGCGGCGTTCGAGGGCGGAGTCGACCTGGTCGATGGTGATCCAGGCCTGGTGGAGTTGGAGGCCGGGTTTGAGGGCCTGCATCCGGAGGTGATCCTCTTCGTTGACCATGACGCAGACGGAGAGGTCGCGTCCGAGGACGAGGCCGCTGCCGACGTTGCGGGCGGCGTGTTCTCGGCTGATGAGGTGACGTTCGACGAGGATTTGCTTATCGAGGGCGGAGAGGGAGTCCATGGAATCGCTGAAGGCGCCTTCCATGCTGGGGAGGGATTCGACGGCGGGCTGGACGATTTCGAGGGAGCGGGTGCGTTCGTTTTTCTTGGCCCAGCCGGGGAAGGCGACGCTGCGGAGGTTGCGGGCGAGGCGGACGCGGCTGGAGAGGACGATTTTGTCTTGGGGCCCTTCGCGGCGGGCGATCTCGGCGGGGGAGGGGAGGAAGTCGTCGAGTTTCATGCGGCGGTGAGGCTAGGGGCTGGGGGAGTCTTCCAGCCGTTTGATTTCGTCCCGGAGGACGGCCGCCTGTTCGTATTGTTCGGCCTCGATGGCTTTCCGGAGTTGTTTTTGGAGGCTCTTGATTTTCTCGGAGGCATCCTGGCCCTGGCGGTAAGCGTGGGGGATTTTGCCGGCGTGGCGGGTGCCGTTGTGCATGGTTTTGAGGAGGCCTTCGAGGCCATCGGCGAAGGTGGCGTAGCATTCGGAGCAGCCGAAGCGGCCGGCCTTCTTGAAGTCGGCGTGGGTGAATCCGCAATTGGGGCAGCGGACCTCGGTGGAGGCGGCGGCCTGCTCGAGTTCCTGGGCGGCGCCGAGGCCCAGGAGCATATCGGCGATGGAGAACATGGCGGGGTCATCGACGCCCTTGGCCTTGGAGCAGGCCTCGCAGAGGTCGATCTTCTTGGTCTTGCCGTCCACCAGTTGGGAGAGGTGGACGGTGGCCACGTTCTGTTTGCAGAGGTCGCACAGCATACGCCTAATCGTATATCGGCTCGCCGGAGTTTTTCGTCAAGGCGTGGTAGCGGGTGACGAGGTCGGTGGTGACGGGGCCGGGGCGACCGTGGCCGATGACGCGTCCGTCGATGCGGGTGACGGGGATGATTTCGGCGCCGGTGCCGGTGAGAAAGCACTCGTCGGCGACGAAGAGGTCGTAGCGGGTGAGGTTGGGTTCGCTGACGCTGAGGCCGGTTTCGCGGGCAAGCTCGATGACGGTTTGGCGGGTGATGCCGTAGAGGGCGCCGGCGGAGAGCGGGGGGGTGTAGAGGCGGCCGTCTTTGACGATGAAGAGGTTGTCGCCGGTGCATTCGGCGACGAATCCCTCGGCGTTCAGCATGACGGCTTCTTGGACGCCGGCGTTGAGGGCTTCGATCTTGGCCAGGACGTTATTGAGGTAGTTGAGGGATTTGATGGCGGGGTTGAGGGCGTTGACGAGGTTGCGGGTGGTGGGGACGGTCACGATGGCCATGCCCTTCTGGTAGAGTTCCGGGGGGTAGAGTTGGATGGCGCCGGCGATGATGATGAGGGAGGGGCGGGCGCAGCGGTTGGGGTCGAGGCCGAGGGTGCCCACGCCGCGGGTGAGGAGGAGGCGGATATAGCCGTTGTGGATGCGGTTGCGTCGGCAGGTGTCGACGGTGGCCTTCATGATGGCGGCGTGGGAGATGGGCGGTTCGAGAAGGATGGCCTTGCACGAGGCGAAGAGCCGATCGATGTGCTCGCGCAGTTTGAAGATGCGGCCATGGTAGGCCCGGATGCCCTCAAAGACGCCATCGCCATAAAGGAGCCCGTGATCGAAAACGGAGATCTTCGCGTTTTTCTGATCGTAGAATTTACCGTCGATGAAGACTTTCATGTGTTGCCGGACGGCAGACTAGGGGAGGGGAGGGTGGGGTGCAACATATAAGGGGGCGGCGGATGGAAGGTGGGAGGTGGGAGATCGGAGATAGGAGATGGGGGATGGTGATGGGGGGTGAGAGGTGGGGGGGGTGGAGTGGGATAAACCGGGGGAATGATCTGATTAGAGTATTGACTTGAGTCAAGGAGGGGGGCGAGGGCGTGGGGGAAGGTGGGACTGGGATGGGTGCGGTGCGGTGCCGCGCCGGAATTCCCAAGCCGTGCAGGCGAACGATGCCGAGCGCGGAGGCCCGGGCCGCTCCGCCGGGTGTCGCGGCGGTGGTGGAAGGTTATGAGAGTGCGACATTTGAAGTGGGTGCCGGTGATCACGGCCGCCCAATGTACTGGGTGCAATCGGTGTGTGGAGGCTTGCGGTCCCGATTGTCTGGATGTGCGGGAGGGGGTGGCGGTGTTGGTGTGCGCGGGGGAGTGCGGGAGCGATGCGCATTGTGTGGCGGTGTGTCCGGAGGAGGCGATGCGGATGGAGTGGGTGGAGATGGAGGGGGATCGGAAGCGGGGGCGTTGGGCGTACGGGGGCCGGGTGTGGTCCGGGCGGTTAAGGGGCTTCTGACCCGCATGGTTTACACGCGCTTCCGAACAGCCACGGTCTGGCTATCGACCGGACGGTTCGCCTCACCCCCCTCTCCATGAACCGCATGAATTCGGGGCGACCATGAAGGGGACGGGACGGGCGGACTGGTTCATTCATGCTCCGCCCTGAATGCATGTGGGGTCAGTCTGTGGGGTGAGCCTCATGA
>CAZVRY010000364.1:0-6118 GCA_964629545.1 uncultured Verrucomicrobiota bacterium
GGACGAGAACTTGACTCGACTTGATCAAGTTCTGGGCGGCAAGGATTCTAGAGGGGGTTGGGGAGAGGGAGAAAGGGAGAGGGGAAACGTAAACGGTTCAGGGGTTCAAGGCGCGAAGTTCCGATTCGGGGAATCTACTTGGCAGCTTGGGGGGGGTGCCTTTGAATGGGCGCGTTGTCGCAAGAGCATTCCAGATCGGCGGCGGTTACCGGGATGGCGCCCGAGGAGCGGGCGCGTCAGTTTTTGGCGCAGGGAAAGTGGCGGAAGGCGCGGGACGAGTTGAAGCCGTTGGTGAAGGCGGATCGGGGGCGGTTTTTGCCGTTGTTGGTGGAGGCCAATTTGGGGTTGGCGATGGAGATGTTGCGCAAGGGGCAGGTGGCGGAGGCGCGGCAGGTGGCGGCGTATTTGGCCACGATTGCGACGCCGGAGCAGCGGCGGGGGTTGGAGTTGGAGTTGGCGCTGCGGGACGGGGGGGATCGGGTGACGACGCCGCAGTTGCTGGCGATGCTGGGTGGGGCCAGTGATGGGCTGAAGGAAGGGGAGCGGGCGCGGGCGGTCGATGTGTTGGTGGCGTCCTGCCGGCCGTTGACGGAGGACGAGAGGGCGGGGTTGACTGGGGAGGCGGCGAGGTTGGCGGGGGAGATGGGGGCGGTGCACGAGGCGTTGGAGGCACTTGCCGGGGGAGACTGGGAGCGGGTGTCGGGGGCGTTGCGGGCGGTGGGGCATCGGTCGGCCTTTCGGGGTTGGGCGGAGATGATCAAGGGACTGGGGGCGTTCTATCGTGGGGAGGATGAGAAGGCGGAGCGGTGGTTGGGCTCGTTGGCGGTGGGGACGGTGCCCGGGCGGGTGGGGGCGGCGTGTCGGTTATGGTTGGGGGGGGAGGTGGCGGGTGGGGTGGACGAGGCGGCCTTGGGGTTGGCGTGCCGGTTGGTGGGGTGTGCGGAGGTGGGCCCTGTGTTGGCGCGGGCGGAGGAGACTTGGCGCCAGGGGAAGCCGGTGGAGGCGTATCGTGTCTTTCGGCAGTGGCTGACGGGTTTTCCCGGTGAGGGGCAGGACGTGGTGGGGGCGTTGACGCGCTTCTTCTTTCACGTTCCGCTGCAGGCGTCGGACCGGGTGCGGGACGAGATGGTTCACTACTTTGTGGGTCGGTTGGAGCGAGAGGACGTGAAGAGTCCTTTGGAGCGGATGTTCATCGCACGGTTGCTAGCCTTGGAGGAGGCCGACACGGATCAGTATTGGCGGTTGCGGGGCTATTGGGAGGAGTTTCTGGGCTTGTTTGAGCAGCGGCATGGTCTGGATCCGAAGTTGTTTTCCATCGCCTACGAGTGGTTAGGGGAGCGTTTGGCGAGGAAGCCGCGAGGGTATCGGAGGGACTACCGCGGGGTGGTGGACGAGAATGGGGCGGTGGCGTGTTTGGGGAAGAGCATGGAATTGGATCGCGGGAATCTGCGGGCGCATTTGTTGGCGCGGGAATTGTATCGGAGACTGAGGCGGAAGCGCGATCGCTATCAGTTGGAGGATGTGATGGTGGGGCGGTTCCCCAGGGATAAGCGGGTACTGGTGTGCGCGGCGGAAGGCTGTCTGGAGCGGGAGTCGTACAAGAAGGCGCTCGATTACTTGCATCAGGCGCAGACCTTGGACCAGGTCGATGCGCGGATACCGGCATTGATGGTGACGGCGCGCTTCCGGGCGGCGTTGCGTCAGTATCAGAAGAGCCGGCCGGATCTCGGGCGGCGGGGTTTGAAGTGGAACGAACGATGGCTGGTGGATGAGCCGCGCGACTTCGTGCGCGCCCGGTGGGCCGCGAGGTTGCGTCAGGGGGTGATGGAATCGATTTGGGGGGATATGGCGATGGGGGAGGAATGGCTGGCGGAGGGGCATCGGACGGGGCCGCATCCGGCGGTGACGGCGTTGTTTGTGTATGCGGCGGCGCGGGCGTTTGGCGTGGGGCCTGGGGTATTGTCGAAGTGGTTGGGGGCGTGGAAGCGGGCCTTGCAGGAGCGGATGGGCCTAGGGGTGGTGGTGTGGCAACTCGATGTGCTGGCGCATTGGAAGGAGGCCGCGTCGGATCTGGAGTGGGAGGGCGTGGCGGGGGAGTTGGAGGCGGCGTTCGTGGCGGCGGTGGCCGAGCCGTTTGCCCGGGAGGATGCGCTGGCGGCGGTTCGCCGGGCGGCGGAGTGCGACGCGTGCGACGGGGCGGTGACGCGGCTCATTGGCCGGGTGTTGGCAGGGGACAAGTTGGATCCGATGTTCCGGCTGCTTCGGCTGGAGCGGCTGGTGGAGGCGGGTCGGGCTCGGGAGGAGGACTGGGACGAGCTTGAGGCGGTGCTGGAGGAGGCGGGGCGGCGGCGGGACGAGGGAGCGCTGCGCAAGGCGCAAGGGTTGCTGAAGCAGCGGGACATCATGCGGGCACGAGGAGGCGGGGAGGCGGGGGCCTGGTCAGAGGAAGACGACGATTGGGAAGAGGACGAGGAGGACGAGGAGGACGGGATGATGCCGCCGACATCGGAGAAGGAGGTGGTGGAACTCGAGTCGCTCTTGGAGCAATTACGGCGGGCGCCGGAGGAAGCGCTGGAGGAGTTGCGGCGTCATCGTCCGCCGGACATGCCGGAGGGGGTGATAGAGATGTTGATCGCGATGGCGCGTGGGAGCAAGGCGGGCGGGAAGGCCGGGGGTGGGCAGGGGGACGGTCGGGCTGGTTCGAGCCGGCGGGGGAAGCCTTCCAGGGCTGAGGACGATCCGCAACAGCAGAGGTTGTTTTGAGATGAATCCGTATTTGGTATTGAAGGTCCCGCTGGATGCCGACGATGGGACGATTCGGCAGGCGTATTTGGCGGCGGTGCGGCGGTGGTCGCCGGACACGCATCCGGCGGAATTCAAGCAGGTGGCGGCGGCCTACGAGCTGATCAAGGATTGGGAGAGCCGTTGCCGGTACAAGTTGTTCGACCGGAGCTGTGACGGGGAGTCGCCGGTCGAGGCGGTCCGGAATCATGTGCGGGTGGCGCCGCGGCCGCGGCCGCCGGCGTTGGGGGTGTTGCAGGAAATATTGCGGGAATGTGCGAAGTGATGAATGGCGCTGACAATCCATCGGAGTTGCGGGAAGGGAGTCCGGCGGCGGGCGGAGGTTCCGAGCCCGGCGGCGGGTGGGAGGAGGAGGTGCGGGTGGGGGCGGAGGGCGACGCGGGCTCGTGGAAGCACAGGCTGCGGAGGGACTTCGAGCGTTGGCTCGCGGCGGTGGAGGAGGGGGAGAGTCTGGACGAGGATGGGGAGGATGGGGAGGGTGCGCCGGACTTGTATTCGTTTTACGAGCAGTTGGCCGCGATGGGGGTGGAATCGCGCAAGGCGAATCGGAGGACGGCGGAGGCGATCAGCCAATGGGGGGACGTGTTGGCTCGGTTCGAGGGGGCGTTGGCGCCGTTGCGGGAGGTGACGGTGCGGTTGGCCGAGGCGCAGGGGCCGGAGGGGGCGTTAGCGCGGGGGCAGTGTTTGATGCTGGTGGAGTTGCTGGATCGCTTAAAGCGGGTGGCGGTGGCGTTCGAGACGCCGCCGGCGGCGCGTTCGGCGTGGTGGGGGGGGCGGGACGGGGTCTGGCGGAAGGCGTGGGGGGCGCAGGCGCAGGCGGTGGAGATCGTGGTGGGGCATTGGGAGTCGCTGTTGAAGGCGCACGGGGTGACGCGGATCGAGGCGTTAGGGCGCGCGTTTGATCCGACGCTGATGGCGGCGGTGGCGGTGGAGGCGGGTGGGAGCGGCGCGGTTCAGACGGTGACGGAGGAGGTGGCTGCGGGGTATCTCTATCGCGGCGAGTTGTTGCGGGCGGCGCAAGTGAAGGTGTCGCGGGCGAGCGGTTAGGCTTGGGCGGGGGACGCGACGGTAGCAGTTGGTGATAGACCGGACTTTTGGTTATGGAACAGACGATTGTAGGCATCGATCTTGGGACGACGAACTCGGAGTTGGCGGTCGTGGAGGGGGAGCGGATCCGCGTGGTCCCGATCCACGGCGAACCGATCATGCCCTCGTGCGTGGGGGTGGATGGGAACGGTCAGTTGCTGGTGGGACGGAGTGCGCGCAACCAGCTGGTGGCGGCGCCGGAGCGAACGCTGTTGTCGGTGAAGCGGCGGATGGGGGAGGACGTGAAACTGGCCTTGGGGGAGGGGCAGTACTCGCCGGAGGAGGTGTCTTCGTTCATTCTCCGGGAATTGAAGCGGGAAGGGGAGCGGGAGTTGGGGCGACCGATTACGCAGGCGGTGATCACGGTGCCGGCGTTTTTCAACGACCTGCAGCGGAAGGCCACGCAGGTGGCGGGCGAGCTGGCGGGGTTGGAGGTGTTGCGGATCCTGAACGAGCCCACGGCGGCGGCGCTGGCGTATGGGGCGGGGACCCAGGATGGCGAGACGATGCTGGTGTACGACTTGGGCGGGGGCACTTTCGATGTCAGCGTGGTGGTGGTGGAGCAGGGGGTGGTCGAGGTGAAGGCGAGTCACGGGGATACGCATTTGGGCGGGGACGATTTCGACGATCTGCTGGTGCGGCAGGCGCGGGCGGAGTTTCGCCGTCAGCATGGGGTGGACTTGCCGGAGGACGCGCGGATTGACCGGCGGCTGAAGGTGGTCATGGAGAGGGCGAAGCGGGTGTTGTCGGACGAGCCCTTTGTGCAGGTGCGGGAGGAGTATCTGGACGGGGAGCGGCATTTGGAGATGGAATTGATGCGGGGCGATTACGAGCGGATGATCCTGCCGTTGCTCGAGAGGACGCTCGAGTGTTGTCATCGTTCGTTGAGCGATGCCCGGTTATCGCCTGGGGACATTGGGAAGGTGATGTTGGTGGGGGGGGCGACGCGGACGCCGTTGGTGCATCGGTTGTTGAAGGAGCGGTTGCGGGTGGAGCCGCGGTTCGAGATCGATCCGGATTTGATTGTGGCGATGGGGGCGAGCGTGCAGGCGGGGGTGTTGGCGGGGCATCGGCGGCACAGCATCCTGGTGGACATCACGCCCCACACGTGGAACACGACGGTGTTGGCCTTCGATGCGGAAGGGGAGCAGTTGAGGTGTGTGCCGATCATTCCCCGCAACACGCCGTTACCGGCCAGCAAGTCGGAGATGGTGGCGACGCTCTACGATGGGCAGACGGAGGCGAAGGTGGAGGTGTATCAGGGGGAGAGCGGCGATCCGGGGGAGAACCTGTTTATCGGCGATTTCATGGTGCGGGGGATGGCGGCGGTGCCGGCGGGCAACCGGGTGGTCATCCATTTCGACCTCGATTTGGACGGGATGCTGAAGGTGACGGCGACGGAAAAGGACACCGGGATGGCCAAGAGCGTGACGCTCGACACGCGGGGCCGGCACGGAGTGAATGTGGAGGAGGCGCGGCGGAACATTGCGACGCTCGTGGGCGGGCTGGAGGCGGGCGAGGAGGAGGACGGGGATGGGGACGGCGGGGTGGAATCCGAGGGAGGGGAAACGTCGGAGAGCCTGTTGCGGACGGCGAAGGACCTGCGCAAGCGGGCGGAGGCGTTATTGGAGCGCGGATTGAACGAGGAGGACGCCAAGGAATTGAGGGAATTGCTGCACGAGAGCGCGGTGGCGATCAAGGACGGGGCTTGGGAGAGGTTGGTCGCCGTCAATGAGAAGCTGTCGGACCTGGCTTTTTACTTGGAGGATTGAGCGATGGGGGTTCGTTGTCCTGCGTGCAACAAGCCGGATCAAACCGGGGGGGCTTGTGTCCGTTGCGGCTGCGATTTGGAGGCCTTGCAGGGGATCGTGGCGGAGGCGGCCTCCCATTTAGGCCGGGCGCGAGCGGCCTGCCGGGCTGGGGATTGGGGGGCGGGACTTCGGGAGGCGACGCGTTCGTGGGGGTTGGTTCACAGTGCGGACGCGGCGCGGTTGGCGTTCATGGCCGCCGGGGCGGCGGGGAGGACGGGGGAGGCGTTGCGATGGTATGACCGGGCGTTGGGTGAGGAGTAGGGAGGGTAGGGGGACGGTTGCGATTACGTTGTTGCGGGGGGAAAACGCATGAAAACATGTTGGACTAATCCGGGCACTCTTGCCCTTGCTCTTGCTCTCCCGAATTTCAAATATCTTTGGCTAGAATCCTCGCCGCCCAGAACTTGATCAAGTCGAGT
>CAZVRY010000365.1:0-4101 GCA_964629545.1 uncultured Verrucomicrobiota bacterium
TCGCGGCGGAGCTGGCCGGCGCCGCCGACGGCGGCGGCGGTCATTTCGGAGCCCATGGTGGCGCCGAGGTAAACGCCATGGGACCAGTCGAAGGACTCGAAGACGAGGGGGAGGGTGGTGGCGCGGCGGCCGCCGAAGATGATGGCGCTGATGGGGACGCCGTTGGGGTCGTTGGCTTCGGGGGCGAGGGCGGGGTTATTGGCCATGGGGGCGGCGAAGCGGCTATTGGGGTGGGCGGCCTTTTCCTTGGAGGCTGGGCTCCAGGGGGCGCCTTTCCAGTCGAGGCATTGGGCGGGGACGCCGCCGTCTTTGCCTTCCCACCAGACGTCGCCGTTGGGGAGGAGGGCGACGTTGGTATAGATGGTGTCGCGGGCGATGGTGCGGACGGCGTTGGGGTTGGAGGCGGAGTTCGTGCCTGGGACGACGCCGAAGTAGCCGGCTTCGGGGTTAATAGCGTAGAGGCGGCCGTCCTCGCCGGGTTTCATCCAGGCGATGTCATCGCCGAGGGTCCAGATTTTCCAGCCGTGGTAGTGGGCTGGGGGGACGAGCATGGCGAAGTTGGTTTTGCCGCAGGCACTGGGGAAGGCGGCGGCGACGTAGGTGCGTTCGCCGTCGGGGCTTTCGACGCCGAGGATGAGCATATGTTCGGCGAGCCAGCCTTCGCGGCGTCCGAGCCAGGAACCGATGCGGAGGGCGAGGCATTTTTTGCCGAGGAGGACGTTGCCGCCGTAGGCGGAGCCGACGGAGATGATGGTGTTATCCTGGGGGAAGTGGCAGATGAAGCGGCGTTCGGGGTGGACGTCGAGCATGCCATGGATGCCGCGGTTGAAGTCGGGGCTATCGCCGAGTTGGCGGTAGGCGATGCCGCCCATGCGGGTCATGATGCCCATGCTGAGGGCGACGTAGAGGGAGTCAGTGAGTTCGATGCCGACTTTGGAGAGGGGGGAGCCGAGGGGGCCCATGAGGTAGGGGACGACATAGAGGGTGCGCCCTTTCATGGAGCCTTGGAGCAGGCCAAAAAGGTGGTCGCGCATGGCCTGGGGTTCGGTCCAGTGGTTGGTGGGGCCGGCTTCGGCCTGGGTAGGGGTGCAGATGAAGGTGCACTGCTCGACGCGGGCGACGTCGTTGGGGTTGGAGCGGTGGTAGTAGCAGCCGGGGAGGCGGCTTTGGTTGAGTTCGATGAGGATGCCCTCGGCGACGGCCTTTTTGGTGAGGGTGTCTTTTTCGAGGGGGGATCCTTCGCACCAGTAGACGCGGTCGGGTTGGCAGAGGCGGGCAATTTGATCGACCCAATCGATGACGGTTTGGTTGACGGTGTTGCAGGTGCCGAGGCTTCGTTCGGGCATACTACGAGGGCGTTCGGGTTCAGATTGATGCCCGCGTTGGCGCGGGGCGGGTGAACGCTAGCGGGCGGTTGGGTTTGCATCAAGAAGACAAAACCCGATCCCCGGTGGAATCGGGCAGTGCTTATGGAGGTTGGACCGGGCCTCGGGGGTGGGCGAGGAGGAGGCTCTTAGGCCGCACTCATGTTGGCCGCGGGGCGGGTGGGGGGACGGGTGGCGGCTATTTGAGTTCGACGCGGAGGAATTTGACGGTGATTTGCGACGCGGGGACGTGGCCGTTGGCGAGGGGCGTCAGGCTCAGCGGGGAGCAGTCGGAGAGGACGAGTTGTTGGCCGGTAGGGCGGCGGAGGTTCAAGAGATCGAGGGTGATGGTCCTGGGTTCCGCGAGTCCTTCGGCCGCGGCGGCCATCCAGGCTTCGAGTTCGCGGGTGGTGCGGGTAGGGACAACGAAGGTGGCGAAGAGGTCGCGGGCGTCTCCGGTCGTGGGGACGAGATCCAGGTCAAGGTCATGGTCGGCGAGGCTGGCGCCCAGGGCGTGGCGGGAGGCGATGGGGGCCTCGGGGATAGTGAGGAGGGCGAAGGGATGGGGTGGGAGGTCGGGGTCGACGCGGATGATCTGGAACGTGACTTCCTCGGGCACGGGTTCGGAGGAATCGGTGAGGGACAGGCGGGGGAAGACGTAGCGGGTAGGGAAGCAATCGAAGTAGGTGTAACGGCGGGCGGGGCGCTGGCCATCCGCGCCATTGATGATTTCGGTGATGGTGAGGTTGCGTTTCCAGTCACGGCCTTGGACCGTTCGATTGATCCACTCGCACAGGGCTTTCCGGCCGTCGGTCATGGCCCCGCGGAGGGTGATTTCGCCGACGGATTTGTGGCCTGGGGACGAGGTTTTGGGCAGATCGCGGGCGAGCGGGGCGGGCAGGAGGGGGAGGATGAGTTCGCCACCGCGGAGGCTGGTCCAGGCGGTGTCGGGGTCTGGGTTGGGGGCACGGCCGCGTTGGATTTCCACGGCGAAGCCGCTGATGGGCGCGAACGGGTCGGAGTCGGCGGGGTCCGTGGGCGGGGCGGCGGGGGTAGGCGGGCCTGGAGGGGTGGGGATTTGGCGGGTGGTGAATTCGATGCGCCCGATTTTCACGGTGAGGGTCTCGGTTTGGATGGTGCCGGCGGCATCGGGGTCGGCGGCGCCCCAGCGGACGGGGAAGCAATCGATGAGGTTGTAGGTGCGTCCCGGGGTTTTGTCGGACTTGCGCAAATGCACGGTGATGTTTTTGCGGATGTCCTTTCCCTTGGAGGCGGAGGCGAACCAATCTTGGAGGTCGGGGCCGGAGCCGGCTGGGAAGCTGAAGCGAGCGTTGCCGAAGTGGGGGGCGCCGGGTCCGTAGAGGCGGAAGGAGGCGTTGGGGTTGGGGATTCGGGGCGTCGGGTCGATGAGCAGGTCGTCGATCTGGATGGTGTGGATGGAAGACGAGGCTTGGGGGCAATCGGGGACGAGGACTTGGAAACCTGAGGATTGGAGGAGGACTTCGGGGGGAGGCGGTTCGGGGGTTTGGGCGTGGAGGGGGAGGGGGACTTTGGGGAGGAGGAGGGTAGCGAGGAGCAGGGTGAGGGGTCTTAGGGCGGAGGTCCGGCGGGGATGCATGATTAGGAGTATGCGCATGTTTTATTAGTAATGTCAAAGTCGAACCTGTCTCCTGGATCTGCGGTCAGCGGACTTGGATTGACCCCGGATCCCGCGGATAGCCGGCAGGCAATTAGCCTGTCACCCTGTCGGGGGGGGGTGAGGGTTGAGGGGGAATGGGCTTGCTAGCGGTGGTTGCCGACAGGTATTTCTTTGGGCCATGCGACGCGATGACTGGTGGTTTTGGGGCGGCTTGTTGTTGGGGGTGTTTCTGATTGGGGGGGAGGGTTGGGCGCAGACGGTGGGGACGGCTCGGTTAGAAGTGACGTTGAAGGACTACAACGGGTCGGGGGCGAGGCATTGGACGGTGGTGTGGGTGACGACGGAGGCGGGGGCGTTCATTAAGACCCTTTGGCGGCAGGGGCCGAGTTTGGGTTCTGGGCAATGGAACAGTCATTGCAGTGCGTGGTATTCGGCGAAGGCGGGCAGCACGGCGTTTGACGGTTATAGCAGTGCGACGGCGCAGAGTTACGCGGGGACGAACAGTCCGGTGATACTGACGTGGAATGGCCGGGGTGCGGCGGGGGCGGAGGTGCCGGACGGCCGGTATAAGTTTTGGGTGCAGTATGCGGAGGATTCCGGGCAAGGGCCGTATACGACGGGGGGATTGTTGTGGACGAAGGGGGCGGTGGGGGCGACGAACACGTATGCGAACCAGGGGGCGAACTTTGCGGCGATGAAGGTGGTGTGGAGTCCGGAGTTGCCGCCGGCGCCGCCGGTGATCACGTCGGTGGCGAGGGAAGGGGCCGATTTGGTTTTGAGCGGGGAGGGGCCTGCGGGGCGGGCGGTGGAGACTTTGTTTTCGGGGGATTTGGGGGTGCCCTTGGGGCAGTGGGCGCTGGTGAGGACGAACCAGGTGGATGGGGCGGGGCGATTTCGGGTGGTTTATCCGATGGGCGCGGGGAGTGGGGCCGGGTATTTTCGGGTGCGCATCCCGTGAGTGGGTGGGGGCAGTTGAAGTGGGGGCTGAGGGGTGGGCTGGGTTGGGCGGTGGTGGCGTGTGGGGTGGGGGGTTTGGGGTGTTGTGGGGGTTGTTGCTGGGTGGGGGGGGTGGGTGGGTGGGGGGGGGGAGTCGGAGTT
>CAZVRY010000365.1:4111-6094 GCA_964629545.1 uncultured Verrucomicrobiota bacterium
GCGCGCGGCGGGGGGGGGCGGCGCCCCGGGCCGCGCCGGGGGGGGGCGCGGCGGAGGGGCCGGTGGCGAGGTGGTCTGGGCGGACGATGGGGAGTTCCTACCTGGTGCAGGTGGTGGGCGGCGATTTTGGGGCGGGAGGTGTCGGTGCTTTGCAGAGGGCGGTGGAGGGGTGTTTGGAGGAGGTGAACCGGCAGATGTCGCATTATCGCACCAACAGCGAGCTGGCGTGTTTTCATCGGAGTCCGGCGGGCGTTCCGTTTCCGGTTTCGCGGTCGTTCGCCCTGGTGACTCGTTTCGCGTTGGGGTTAAGCGAGCGGTCGGGGGGCGCATTCGATCCGACGTTGGGGCCGCTGATCAACCTTTGGGGTTTTGGCGAACGGTCGGGGGTGCGGGAGGTGCCTGCGGGGGCGATGTTGGCGGGGGCCAGGGGGCGGGTGGGATGGCGCAGGGTGCAGGTGACCGCCCGAGACGAGTTAGTGAGGGAGGCTGAGGGGATCGAGTTGAACCTGAGCGCGGTGGCCAAGGGGTTTGGGGTGGATGAGATGGGGCGGGTGTTGCGGGGGCGAGGGTTGACGAACTTCTATGTTTCGATTGCGGGCGAGGTGTTGGTTGCGGGGCATAGTCCGCGGGGGGACGATTGGGTGGTAGGGATTACGGCGCCGGTGGAGCACTGGCGGGAGGGCGATCCGATGGCGGCGGGGGTTCGTTTGCGTGACCGGGCGATCTCGACCTCGGGGGATTATCAGAATTTCTTCGTGGATGGGTCGGGGCGGCGGATGAGCCATGTGTTGGATCCGAGGACGGGCTGGCCGGTGCAGCATGCGGCGGGGGGGGTCTCGGTGGTGGCGGAGGACAGCATGACGGCGGACGGGTTGGCGACGACGTTATTTGTATTGGGGCCGGAGGAGGGGATTCGATTTATCGAGGGGTGGACGAATGCGGCGGCGTTGTTTTTGGTGCGTGAAGCGGGAGGCAGGTTTCGGCGGGTGGCGAGCTCGCGTTTTCCGCCGCTGGTGGAACCATGAGAGGGCGGGGTGGTTCGCGGGTGGCGGGGGGGCGGGGGAGGTGGTAGGGTCGGGGGCGTTGGGCCATGGAATCCATGAACACAATGGCGGATGAGATCGCGGCTGGGGTTCGGCGGGCGGAGGGCTGGCCGGGTCGGCGGTGGGAGTTGTTGTCGCCGGCGGGGGATTGGGCGTGTGCGCGGGCGGCGGTGGAGAACGGGGCGGACGCGATTTATTTTGGGTTGGATCGGCACAATGCGCGGATTCGGGCGGACAATTTCACGGTGGGGGATTTGGGGCGGCTGATGGAGTATTTGCATGGGCGGGGGGTGCGGGGGTATGTGGCGTTCAACACGCTGGTGTTTGCGGACGAGATGGGGGAGGCGGTGCGGACGTTGCGGGAGATCATTCGGGCGGGGGTGGATGCGGCGATTGTGCAGGATGTGGGGGTCGCGCGGTTGATTCGGAGGATGTCGCCGGACTTTCCGATTCATGCGTCGACGCAGATGACGGTGACGAGTGTTGCGGGGGTAGAGTTTGCGCGGGGGTTGGGGTGCGACACGGTGGTTTTGGCGCGGGAGTGTACGGTGAAGGAGATTGGGCGGATCCGGGAGGCGATGGGGGCGGGGTTGGCGGGGAGCCTGCGGTTGGAGGTTTTCGTGCATGGGGCGTTGTGTGTGGCGTATTCGGGGCAGTGTTTGACGAGCGAGGCGTTAGGGGGGCGGTCGGCGAATCGGGGCGAGTGCGCGCAGGCGTGTCGGATGCCGTATGAGTTAGTGCGTGATGGGGAGCGGGTGCCGCTGGGGGATCGGCGGTATTTGTTGAGTCCGCAGGATTTGGCGGCGGTGGACGTGTTGCCGGAGTTGGCGCGGGCGGGGGTGGCCTCGTTCAAGATCGAGGGGCGGTTGAAGTCGCCGGAGTATGTGGCGAGCATCACCCGGGTTTACCGGGAGGCCTTGGATCGGCTGGAGGGTGGCGG
>CAZVRY010000366.1:0-1510 GCA_964629545.1 uncultured Verrucomicrobiota bacterium
AGCGCCGCGAGGCCGATGGCGTTAGGTTGCGCCCGCATCCCTACGAGTTCTTCCTCTATTACGACGTGTAGGATCTCCGGAGAAAAACCTGGTTGAAGCAACCAAAGCGGCGGGGCCGAGCCCCGCCGCTTTTTCCTGCCGGCGCGTCTCCCTGCCACCCCAACACCCCCCATCCTCTCAATCCGGCTCGCTCGCCCGCAATCGCTGCAACTCCTGCTTGAGCAACCCCGCCAGGCGATGCTTGATCAGATACACCCGACCGCGGCTGTAACCCAAACCGCGAGCCACCTCGCCCACCGGCCAGCCCCGGACCGGGTAAAGATCGAACGCCTGAAAGTGCTTCTCCTCCACCCGCCCCCTCAGCCACATCATCGCGCGATCGAACAGGTGGTTCTCCCATTCCGAGCCCCCACCAACCATGGCAAGGCCCTGGCATACTCGCCCCGCACCATCTGGTCGATTCCAGTCTGCGCACAGAGGTGCGCCAGGTGCCGATTGGCCAGCCGGTGGCCTCGCCAACTCTCCCACCAGGCGGGCACCACGCACAGCCCCGCCATGACCACCACCGCCGCCACCCGCGTCACCCTCCCATGATGCCGCTCCAACCGCCGTAACCGCTGAATCGACTCCCCTCGATCCAACATCGCCAAGTCCGCCAGCAACTCTTCCGCCCGCTGATACCGCCGCTCGCCATCCCTCGCGCAGGCCTTCAACAGCAACTCGTTGAACTCCAGGAAGGCCGCCCCATCCGGCCACGATCTGAGGTCCTCCGCAAGCCGCGGATACTCCCTCTGGCTTAACCCCGTGCTCATCTCGTAAAGAAGTTTGCCCAGACTGTAGAGATCGGCCCGCGCACTGCCCGGCCCCTCCGGCGGCAGAAAACCCTCCGTCCCCACAATCGAAGCCGCATCCCCCACGGCCGCCACCAACCCAATGTCCGCCAACTTCGGCACTCCATGCACAAAAACCACGTTCGACGGCTTCACATCCCGGTGCACCAAACCGTGATCATGCAAATGCTTGAGCGCACCTCCCAGGGCCAAGCCCACCGCCACACACTCGCGCACCGAATACCGCCCCCGCCGGTCCAAATCCTCCCGAACGGTCCGCGGCACATACCGCCCTTCCTCCCTTAACTCCTCAGCCCCGCGCCGAGTCGCCCCCCCCACTAACGTCCCCCGCCCCCGTCCCCCCTCGCCTCGCCCCCCTCGGCCCCTCGCTCCCCTCCCCCCGCATCATCCGCCAACTCCGTCAAATAATAAGAACACCCCGGACGCCAACCCAGGCGCCGAGGAAAACCCATTCATAATTCAATGGAGCCACTCAACCCAAGCGACCTGATCCGACCAGAAACCAACCTCACCGGCCCTACCATGAACAACCCCACTCCCGACACCGGCGCGGCGGGCCCCCCCCGAGCCCCCCCCCCCCCCCCCCACCCCCCCCGCCCCGCGAGGGGCCCCCCCCCCCCCCGCCCACACCCCCCCCCCCCCCCCCCCCCCCCCGGGCG
>CAZVRY010000366.1:1520-6026 GCA_964629545.1 uncultured Verrucomicrobiota bacterium
ACCCCCACCGCACCACAGCCTGCCTCCTTGGGCCTCCTCCTCGCCGCCTGCTCACCCCTCACCCCCTCCGCCCAAGGTCGGGCTTACGACCACTTCGACGACCCCGCCCAATCCGAACTCCTCTGGCAACGCGAGGTCATCTTCGGCCCCGGGGGGGCCATCTTCACCGGAGGACAGGCCACTCTGGACATCACCCCCGAGGCCGCCCGCGGAAGCTCCGGTTACCAGCGAACCCTGGACAACTTCTTCGTCACCGGCACCCATCCGTAAGCGTCTGCGCAGGCTTCCGCCATCACGACGCCGGACCCGCTCCCCCACTCCGCCCCGCGGCCAAGGCCGCCGCCATCTCGTCCCCTTCCGCCGGACCGGTCGCCGGCGCCCCCGTTCCCGGACGCCACACCACCGACTTCGACGGCAAGGCCTGCAGCGTCCGCATCACCTCCGCCGCCGTCCCGAACACAAACTCCGCCCGCCGCTCCGGCACCGGCAGTTGAAAGAAAAAGCCCAGCGACAGCCATCGCCCCGAACGGCCCAACACGAACTCGTCCGCCAACATCTTCATGTCCTCCGGATCATACCCCTCCTGCATCACCACATACGGCCCGTTCCGATCCCGCGGCGTGATCTCCGCCGCCGCTTTCCACGACGCCAGACTGATTAGCCGGACGTCCTGAAAATTGTTCGTAATGTTCTTTAAATTCAGATTGCTCATAATTGGACCCTACCGTGATCGTTCCGCACCTACACCCGCTTACGCCCCAACACCCTTCGCGCGCCCCCCGCGCCCTCACCTCCGTCACGCCCCCGCCCGCCCGCGCGACGGGGCTCGACGCTTCGCAACCGGCCTCGCGGACGCTGGGGCCAATGCCTCACCGTCCCTCGCGCTCCCAACCGGCGAAATCCGCCACACCTGCTCGCAATAATCGCGAATCGAACGGTCCGACGAGAACTTGCCCATCCGCGCCACGTTCAGAATCGACCGGCGCGTCCACTCTCCGGGGTCCTGCCACAACGCGCTCACCCGCTCCTGCGCCTCCACATAGGCCTCAAAATCCGCCAGCACCAGAAACGGGTCGTGATGAAACAAATTCTCCACCAACGGCCGGAACAACTCCCGATCTCCCCCGGCCAACCCGCCGGAGGCCACAAAGTCCAACACCCGCCGCAACGACGCGTTCCCCTCGTAATAGTCCTGGGGCCGATACCCCCGCGCCTTCAACGCCTGCACCTGCTCCGCGTCCAACCCAAACAGGAAGAAGTTGTCTGCCCCCACCTCCTCCCGAATCTCCACGTTCGCCCCGTCCAGCGTCCCGATCGTCAACGCCCCGTTCAGCGACATCTTCATGTTCCCCGTCCCCGACGCCTCCTTCCCCGCCGTCGAGATCTGCTCCGACAGATCCGCCGCCGGCAGGATGTGCTGCGCGTTCTTGACATTGTAATCGGGAAAGAACGCCACCTTCAGCCGCCCGCGCACCTCCGGGTCCTGGTTCACCACCTCCGCCACCGCGTGAATCAGCCGGATGATCAGTTTCGCCATGAAATAGCCCGGCGCCGCTTTCGCCCCAAACACGAAGGTCCGCGCCGGCAGGTCGAGCGTCGCGTCCTCCTTCAGGCGCAAATACAGGTGCAGGATGTGCAGCACATTCAAATGCTGCCGCTTGTACTCGTGCAGCCGCTTCACCTGCACATCAAACATCGTCTGCGCATCCACCTCCACCCCCGCCCGCTCCCGCAAGAGCACCGCCAACCTCCGCTTCGCCTCCAGCTTCACCGCCCGCCAACGCGCCTGAAACCCCGCGTCCCCCGCCCACTTCTCCAACCCCCGCAACCGCGGCAAATCCGTCAGCCATCCCTCCCCCACCGCCTCCGTCAACAAACGCGCCAGCGGCGGATTGCTCAAGGCCACGAACCGCCGCGGCGTCACCCCGTTCGTCACATTGCAAAACCGCTCCGGCCACATCTCCGCAAAATCGTGCAGGACGGTCTTCACCAGCAGCTCCGAATGCAACCGCGCCACCCCGTTCACCCGCCGACTCCCCAGGGTCGCCACATGCGCCATCCGGACATACCGCTCCCCGCTCTCGTCGATCAACGACATCCGCCCCAGCCGCCCCTCGTCCCCCGGAAACCGCGCCCGCACCCCCTCCAGAAACCGACGGTTCAACTCGTAGATGATCTCCAAATGCCGCGGCAACAAGCGCCCCAATAAGCCCACCGGCCACCGCTCCAGCGCCTCCGGCAACAAGGTGTGATTCGTATACGCAAACGTGTTCTCCGTCACCCGCCACGCCGTCTCCCAATCAAGCAAATGCTCGTCCACCAGCAGCCGCATCATCTCCACCACCCCCAACGCCGGATGCGTGTCGTTCAACTGCACCACCCACTTCGCGTCGAAGGCCTCCAGCTTCCTCCCCAACAACCGATGCACCCGAATCATGTCCTGCAACGAACACGTCACGAAGAAATACTGCTGCTGCAAGCGCAACGCCTTCCCCGCCGCCACCTCGTCGTTCGGATACAACACCTTCGTGATGTTCTCCGACTCCATCTTGTCCTCCACCGCCCGATAGTAATCCCCATGGTTGAACGCCCCAAAATCGAAGGACTCCACCGCCTCCGCCTTCCATAACCGCATCCGCGTGCACGCCCCACCTCCGTAGCCCAAAATCGGCGTGTCATACGCCACCCCCTTCACCACTGTCTCCGGCACCCACCGCACCCGATACCGCCCTTCCCCATCCGTCCACGGCTCCGTCCGCCCCCCCAGCCGCACCTCATACGCAATCTCCGGACGCGCAATCTCCCACGGATTCCCGAACCGCAACCACTTGTCCGTCACCTCCACCTGCCAACCCCCGCGCACCGCCTGATCGAAAATCCCGAACTCGTAGCGAATCCCATAGCCCACCGACGGCACCTGCAGCGCCGCCAGCGAGTCCATATAACACGAAGCCAACCGCCCCAAACCCCCATTCCCCAAACCCGGCTCCTCCTCCTCCTCCAGAACCTCATCCAAATCCAACCCCAGCGCCCCCAACGCCTCCCGCGCCTCCCGCTCAATCCCCAAACTCAACAGGTGATTCCCTAAATGCGGCCCCGGCAAAAACTCCGCCGACAAATACGCCACCACCCGCGCATCCGCCTCCCCATACGATTCCAGCGTGCGCACGCTCCGCTCCAACACCCGATCCCGCACCGTCAGCGCCAACGCCACATACGCATCGTGCCGCGTCGCCACCCCAGGCACCCGCCCCAACGCGCAGACCAGGTTGTCCAAGAAACCCTGCCTCAGATCGTCCACCCCTAACCCGGTCCGCACCCCGCCCCCCGCACGCAGATCGCCCGCCCGCTTCCCAAACTCGCCCATGCCCTTTTCCATAGTCACCTCGCCCTTCGTCAACCAGCCATTCACTCGCCCCCACGCGCCTTCCGGACCTGCGCCCCCAGCGCGCCCCGCAACAACCCTGCCCTCCTGTAGACCATACGCCCGCCCAAGGCAAGCCCCTTACACCCCCCTCACACCCCCCTTATACCCCCTGGATTCGGCGCGATTCGCGAACGCCCACATAAGCCTGACGAACCCAATACGCCAAATCCACGCGCGGCCATCCCGGCCGAAATAGGGTCATCGCCACCCAATCCAATCCCGCCTCCGGCAAGGCCCCGGCGCCCGCCGCCAACGCCCGGCTCCGCCTCCCCTCCCAGAGGCGAAGCCCGATCGTGCCCTGCCCCACCGCTACCCCAAAGATCACACCCCGCGTCGCCGCCAACACGTAACGGTAAGCCGCAGGGTCCGGACAAAAACACTCAACCTCGCCCAACCCCTCCAGGGCACGGCTGAAAGCCTCCGCCACGTCCGAATGCGCCGAACATCCCTCCAGATACCCCAAAACCTCCCGGTTGATCGGGCGCCGCAGACGCTCGGGCACCTCGACCCCGCCCGGCCCCTGACCCGCCCCGCCCACAAATCCCCGAGACATCCCACCCCCCTCAGGAAAAATGCGGCCGGCTCCCACCCCCGGCCGCCCTCGCCCCCCACCGCGTCCCGACCCACGCCATCGGCAGGTAAGCCAAACCAAGATCAACCACCAGCAACCAAACGGGTGCCGGAATCATCGTCGCCGCCATGATGCCTCCCGCCAGAAACGCGAACCCGATTCCGTAGGCACACCACGCCCGATGCGACCCCGCCACCCTCCCGGCCACCCGCGCCCGCATCGACCGCGGTGGCGCGCATCCATCGGCCAAGGCAACCCGCATCCGGCGATCGGCCACCGAAGCACATGCATCTAATTCCGAACATTAGGTTCCAACGGACGCCTGTCAAGCTGCGACCCCCGTCTGCAGCAATCCTCATGTTGAGGGAAGGAGTGCCGTGAGGGGAGGTTCATGGAGCGTTAGATAGGGTGACAGGTTCACCTCCATGGCGCACTCCAGGAGCTTCGCCTCGACCCGGCGATGGGCGAGGTCGCGCCAGCGTCGTGGAGTGCGGCGGTGCTCCGCCGC
>CAZVRY010000367.1:0-6023 GCA_964629545.1 uncultured Verrucomicrobiota bacterium
GGCTGCACGGCCCAAGGATCGCCCGAAAATCACAAGAATCAACTGCATAGCCCCATTCTCATTTTGAAAAAAGAAGTCCCCCTCTCCCCTTCCCTCTCCCCGCGCCCAGCAATTCTCATTTTGAAAGAAGGAGTCCCCCTCTCCCCTTCCCTCTCCCCGCGCCTCGGCTGCCTTCTGGTATAAAAGGCGCGGGGAGAGGGTGGCCAAAGGCCGGGTGAGGGGCCGTCCGAGTGTCAAAATGAGAATCACTGCCCCGCGCCTCGGCTGCCTTCCGCTATAAGAGGCGCGGGAAGAGGGTGGCCAAAGGCCGGGTGAGGGGGCGTCCGCATTTCAAAATGAGAATTGCTGTTACGCGAAGCGCTGAGGTCGACTTGACATCTGGCCCTCCCGAACGTATGTGCAAGGTAGCAAGACCGGCCTCGGGGAACCGCCCTCCAGCGGCCATCCCTCGAACCGAAAGCATGGGCGCGCCAGGGGTTGCACAAGGCCGACCCAACCCCGCGAGCGGCCGGATCCGGCGCCCGGTCACGGTCGGCTGAGGGTCCAGGAAGAGAAAGGTCAACGCATGGAAACCGTCTTTCAAAACATGGAGACATCCAACCCCGGTGTGTCGCGAGAGCGAGTCAAAGAAGACCTGCGCACCCTGGTCCACGATGCGGAAGAGCTCTTCAAAGCCACCGCCGGCGACATGAGCGAACGGGCCAAGGAAGCCCGCTCCCGGCTCACCGCCGCCCTCGAGCGGGCCAAAGTCACCTGCCAGGACCTGGAGTCCAAGACCATCGCCGCCGCCAAGGCCACCGATAAGGTCATCCGGGAACATCCCTACGAATCGGTCGGCATCGCCTTCGGGCTCGGACTGCTCATCGGCGTGCTCGTGACCCGCCGCTAAACCATGGGGGACGACCCTCCGCCCCTGTCAGACCCGGTCGCGTCGGTCCGGCGTCTCGTCGATTCCCTCCTGGCCCTCGCCCGCAACCGGCTCCAGATCCTCGCCTCGGAACTCCAATCCGAAAAAGAGCGGGCCCTCCAACTGTTGCCGTGGATCGGCCTCGCCGCCGGCCTCGGGCTCGCCGGGTTCGTCCTCGTCATCGTCACCCTCGCCCTCTACCTCTGGACCCTCGCCGGCTACGCCGGACTCCTCGCCCTCGCCGCCTCCCTCCTCCTCGCTGCGACCCTCCTCTGGCTGCGACTCCGCGCCCGCCTCCGCCGCGAACCGCCGCCCTTCGCCGATTCCATCGCCGAGTTTCAGAAGGACCGCGCATGCCTCCCCAAGAACGACTGACCGAACTCGCCGAAGCCCGCCGCCTCCTCCAGGCGGAAGCCGACCTCCACCGACAATTGATCCGGATGGAACTCGCCGACCTTCGTCGCTACGCCGTCGCCACCCAAACCGCCACCGGGTTCTTTCAAACCAACCGCCCCGTCAAAGTGGCCGGCGCCGTCATGTCCGGCCTCCTCGCCGCCCGCCATTGGCGCAGCGTCCTCCGTTGGTCCCCCCTCCTCCTCTCCGCCTGGCGCTGGTGGCGAGCCGCACGCTGACCGGCCCCCTGCGCCTCGGCTGGCTTCTGCCATAAAAGGCGCGGGGAGAGAGTGGCCAGAGGCCGGGTGCGGGGCCGCCCGAGTCTCACAATGAGAATGGCTGACTCTCGCGAAGCCCCGCTTGCGCCCCGCGAAGGCCCTTTGGCAGACTGACCGCCGATGCGCGAGTCCTGGCGGGCCTGGACGGAAGAACTCGAGACGTTCGTCCTTGAGGTCATCTTTGAACAACGTCGCGGCAAGCGAGCCGCCGTCGTCCGCTCCCTCCTCTTCGCCTTCTCCAAGCTGTTCGAAGTCGCCGTCCGCACCCGCCGCTTCCTCTACAACGTCCGCATCCTCCGCGATACCACCGTCGGCGTCCAAGTCATCGCCATCGGCAACCTCACCGTCGGCGGCACCGGCAAGACCCCGGTGGTCGAGAAATTCGCCCGCGAACTCCAGGACCAGGGCCGCACCGTCGCCATCCTCTCCCGCGGCTACCGCTCCAAACCCCCGCCGCTCAGCCGCCGCCTCCTCGACAAACTCCTCTTCCGCGAGGACCGCACCCCGCCCCGCGTCGTCTCGGACGGCCGTTCCCTGCTCCTTGATTCGGAAACCGCCGGGGACGAACCCTATATGTTGGCCTCGAACCTGAAAGACGTGGTCGTGCTCGTGGACAAGGACCGCGTCAAGAGCGGCCGCTACGCCGTCGAGAAATACGGGTGCGACACCCTCCTCCTGGACGATGGCTTCCAATACTGGAAACTGCGCGGCCGACGGACGGACATCGTTCTCATCGATTGCCAACAGCCGTTCGGGAACGAACACCTGCTGCCTCGAGGCACCCTGCGCGAACCCCCCGCCCACCTCGAACGCGCCAGCACCATCTTCATCACCAAAAGCGACGGCCAAACAGCCCCCCTCCGCGCCCGCATCCACCGCTACCAACCTCACGCACCCATCATCGAGTGCGTCCATAGCCCCCTCTACTTCGAAGACGTCTTCACCGGCCTGCGCCACGGCCTCGACGTCCTCCGCGGCCGCAAAGTCGCCTCCCTCAGCGGCATCGCCCAACCCGAAAGCTTCGAACAAAGCCTCACCGCCCTCGGCGGCGAACTCGTCTACTCCAAACGCTTCGCCGACCACCACCGCTTCACCCAACAGGAAATCCTCAACGCCATCAACCGCGGCAAAAAGCGACAGGCCGAACTCATCGTTACCACCCAAAAAGACGCCGTCCGCTTCCCCAAAATCGACCGCCGCGACCTCCCCATCCTCTTCGTCCGCGTCGAAATCAAAATCGTCAGCGGCGCCAAGGACTTCCATGACTGCGTCCGCCAAATCTGCTTCCGCTAAACCCATGGAAGCCCTCCTCTACGCGCTCGCCCGCGCCGTCCTCACCCTCATCCGCTCCCTCCCCCTCGACACGGTCGCCCGACTCGGCCGCGCCGGCGGCGCCCTCGCCTACCTCCTCGATGCCCGCCACCGCCGCGTCGCCCACCGCAACCTCCAAGCCTGCTTCGGACACGACCTCACCCCCTCCGCGCTCCGTGCCCTGGTCCGGGAAACGTTCCGCCGCATCGGCGAGAACTTCGCCTGCGCCGCCAAAACCGCCCACATGTCCGACGCCGAACTGGCCGGACGCCTCGAAATGACCGGACCCGAACTCTTCCTGCCCGCCCCCCCTAATCCCGACCAGACCGCCCAAGGCTTAATCGTCGCCATCGGCCACTTCGGCAATTTCGAACTCTACGCCCGCATCCCCACCCGACCCGGCCATTACCGGCGGGCCGCCACCTACCGCGGACTGCGCCAACCGCGCCTGGACCGCCTCCTCCGCGAGATGCGCGACCGCTCCGGCACCGTGTTCTTCGAACGGCGCTCCGACGCCGCCGCCCTGCGCCATGCCCTCGCCCAGGGCCACATCGCACTCGGCCTGCTCGCCGACCAGCACGCCGGCGACCGCGGCCTCGCCGTGCCCTTCTTCGGCCGCCCCTGCTCCACCTCCGCCGCCCCCGCCCTCCTCGCCCTCCGCTATCGCTATCCCCTCCGCACCGCCATCTGTTACCGCACCCGCCTCGCCCATTGGCGTATCGAAGTCGGCCCCGCCATCCCCCTCGAGCACGAGGGCCAACCCCGCACCCCCGAAGCCATCATGGCCGACGTCAACCAAACCTTCGAAGCCGCGATCCGACGCGACCCCGCCAACTGGTTCTGGGTCCATAACCGCTGGAAAAAACCCGGCCGCCCCGCCCGCCGCCCCGCCCCGCCCCGTGAACCCTGACCCGCCTCCCCCTCCTGCTCGCATCCTCGTCCGGGGCGTGAACTGGTTGGGTGACGCCGTCATGACCACCCCCGCCCTCCTCCGCCTCCGCCACGCCTTGCCCCAAACCCAAATCGCCCTCCTCACCCCCGAAAAACTCGCCGATCTCTGGCACCGCCACCCCGCCGTCGACGATGTCTTCGTCCTGGCCACGAACGAAAGCCCCTGGAAAGTCGGTCGGCAACTGCGACGCGAACGCTTCGACGCCGCCATCGCCTTCCCGAACTCCCATCGCTCGGCCCTCGAACTCTGGTGGGCCCGCATTCCCCGCCGGATCGGTTACACCGCCCCGTTCCGGGACTGCCTCCTCACGGACCCCATCCCCCGCTCAGCGCACGCCGGCACCATGCACAAACGCAGCGGGGCCGAAATCCGGCGTCTGACCACAGGTCCTCCGCCCCCACGCCCGCTCCTCCCTCCCCAGGCCCACCACCTCCACCAGTACTTGCCCCTGGTCGCCCCCCTCGGCGCCCTCCCCCAACCCCTCCCCCCTCTCCTAACCATCTCCGACCACGAAACCGAGGCCGCACGCCGCCAATTCTGCGCCGATGCCAACCCGGCCCACCCGCTGGCAGCCCTCAACCCGGGTGCCGAATACGGCCCCGCCAAACGCTGGCCAGCCGAGCGCTTCGCCGCCGCCGCCCACGCCGTCCATCGCCGTCACCCCTGCCATTGGCTCCTCCTGGGCGGACCCGCCGACGCCCCGCTCACCTCCAGGCTCGCCGCCGACCTCCTCGCCGCCGGCGTCCCCGTCCGCGACCTTGCGGGTCGCACTTCCTTGCGCGAATTGTGCGCCCTCCTCCGCCTCAGCCGCGTCGTCCTCACCAACGATTCCGGCCCCATGCATGTCGCCGCCGCCCTCGGCACGCCCGTCGTGGCCTTGTTTGGCAGCACCTCCCCGGAACTCACCGGCCCCGGAATGCCTCACGACCCACGCCACTGCGTCCTCCATCACCCCCCCCCCTGCGCCCCCTGCTTCCGTCGGGAGTGCCCCATCGACTACCGCTGCCTCACGCAACTCACGATCGAGGAAGCCGCCGCCGCCGTCCTCGCACGACTCTCAACCGCCCACGCCGCCCACGCCCCCCCCCCCCTCCCGTGACCCCACCCGAAATCGCCCCGAGTCCGAACACCCCCACGCCCAAAAGATCCGCGCGGTTGCGCCTCACCCCCAGGCACCGAACCTCCCCTCCGGTTCCCCTCATCCTGGCCTGCGACGCCGGCGGCACCCATATCAAACTCGGCCTCGTCCAGGGCTCGCGCCTGCTCGCGCGAACCGAGATCCCTGCCCATGCGGACCGCGGACTCGCCGCCGCCCTCGCCCGCGTCGCCCGTGCCACCCGCCCCCTGCTCCGCTCACTCGGGATCAGCCCCCGCGACCTGGCCGGATTCGGCCTCTCGTTCCCCGGCATCATCGAGCCAGGCTCCGAACGCATCCTCTCCACCCCAGCGGGGAAATTCGACGACGCCCGCACCCTCGAGGTCCCGCGCCTCGTCCATGACCGACTGAGATTGCCCACCCGCATCGTGAACGACGCCAATGCTGCCCTCCTGGGAGAATGGCGTCAGGGCGCCGCCCGCGGCTGTCGCAGCGCCGTCATGATGACCCTCGGCACCGGCATCGGCACCGCGGCCATCATCGACGGCATCCCCCTCCGCGGCGCTCATGGCCAGGCCGGATGCCTGGGCGGCCATTGGACCACTCACCTCGACGGCCGCACCTGCCTCTGCGGCAACCACGGCTGTGCCGAATCGGAAGCCTCCACCTGGGCCCTCCCCGCCCAGGCCCGCGCCCATCCCGACTTCGCCCGCAGCGCCCTGGCCCGCGCCCACACCCTCGATTACGCCGCCGTCTTCCACGCCGCCGCCCAACAAGACCCCCTCGCCCGCCACCTCCGCAACCGTGCCCTCCGCGTTTGGGCGTGCACCCTCGTCTCCCTCATCCACGCCTACGACCCCGAACGCGCCGTCCTCGGCGGCGGCATCATGCGCAGCGGATCCGTCATCCTCCCCGCCCTCCGCCGTCACGTCACCCGCCATGCCTGGACCCCCTGGGGACGCGTCACCCTCCATCGCGCCACCCTCGGCAACGACGCCAGCCTCCTGGGCGTCGCCAGCCTCTGGACCCACCCCTCCCCATGAACCGGAAAGGCAGAAGGCAGAGTGCAAAAGGCAGAATTCGTGC
>CAZVRY010000368.1:0-6023 GCA_964629545.1 uncultured Verrucomicrobiota bacterium
TGGGAGGAATCATCGAGCCATTCTCGCCAGGCGAAGAATTCTGTCCTACACCCCCTTTCTTTCCGGGGAGGTTTCGGGGTTGAACTGGGCGGGAGGTGGGGGGCAAGCTGGGGCGACGACATGAAGACGCTTGGTGTGATCCCCGCTCGATTCGCCTCCACCCGCTTTCCCGGCAAGCCGCTCCATCCGATTGCGGGCAAGCCGCTGATCCAGCATGTGGTGGAGCGGTGTCAACGGGCGGGGTCGCTGGCGGAAGTGATCGTGGCGACGGACGACGACCGCATCGCGGCGGCGGTGCGGCGGCTTTGTCGGGTGGAGATGACGCGGAGCGATCATCCGAGCGGGTCGGATCGGATTGCGGAGGTGGCGGGGCGGTGTGGGTGTGACGCGGTGGTGAATGTGCAGGGGGACGAGCCGCTGATGGAGCCGGAGGTGATCGACGCGGTGGCGGGGGCGTTGGCGGAGGAGGAGATGTCGACGGCGGCGACGTGGCTGCGGGAGGACGAGGAGTATGAGGATCCGAACGTGGTGAAGGTGGTGGTGGGGGCGTCGGGGCGGGCGCTGTATTTTTCGCGGCGGACGATTCCTTATTTGCGGGAGGGGTCCTGGTGGCCGGTGGCGGAGCAGCGGCGGGCGTTTCCGTTTCTGAAGCACTTGGGGATCTACGGGTATCGTCGGGAGGCCCTGTTGCGGCTGGTGGGGTTCCCGGTGTCGCCGCTGGAGCAGGCGGAGCGGTTGGAGCAGTTGCGGGCGCTGGAGCACGGGATCGCGATCAAGGTGGTGCGGGTGAATTACAACAGCGTGGGGGTGGACGTGCCGGCGGACGTGGGCCGGGTGGAGGCGATGCTCCTGGCGGGGGCTTGAAGCCTGGGGGGCGCTAGGGTAGAACGCAGCTCCGGGGACGGCCCAACCGCCGTCCCCGTCCACATTTCATGAAATATATCTTTGTTACGGGCGGGGTGGTGAGCTCCCTGGGCAAGGGCTTGACGGCCGCGGCCCTGGGCACGCTGCTGGAAAGTCGCGGTCTGAAGGTTGCCCTCCAGAAGTTCGATCCCTATCTGAATGTGGATCCCGGGACGATGAGTCCGTATCAGCATGGGGAGGTTTATGTGCTGGATGACGGGACGGAGACGGATCTGGATTTGGGTCATTACGAGCGGTTCACGCACACGAAGCTGAGCAAGCTGAACAACCTGACCAGCGGGCGGGTGTATTTAAACGTGATCGAGCGGGAGCGGCGGGGGGATTACCTGGGCAAGACCGTGCAGGTGATTCCGCATGTGACGGACGAGATTCAGCAGCGGATTTTGGATGTGGCGGCGGAGTCGAAGGCGGACGTTTTGATTACGGAGATTGGGGGGACGACGGGGGACATTGAGGGGCTGCCGTTTCTGGAGGCGATTCGCGAGTTTGCCCTCGATGCGGGGGCGCACAACTCGGTGTTCATCCACGTCACGTATGTGCCGTTCATCCGGGCGGCGGGGGAGTTGAAGACCAAGCCGACGCAGCAGTCGGTGGCCAAGCTGCGGGAGATCGGGTTGTTTCCGCACATCATTGTCTGCCGGTGTGAGAAGCCCCTGGACACGGAGTTGCGCCAGAAGATCTCGTTGTTCTGCAATGTGCCGGTGGAGGCGGTGATCGAGGAGAAGGATGTGGATCACAGCATTTACGAGGTGCCTCTGATGCTGCAGCGGGAGCGGGTGGATCAAATCGTGTGCGAGCAACTGCATTTGCAGACGCAGCCGTCAAACATGGCGACCTGGCAGGAGATCATCCGCAAGCTGATCGCCCCGGCGCATCGGGTGCGGATTGGGGTGGTGGGGAAGTACATTGGGCTGCAGGATGCTTACAAGTCGGTGTATGAGGCGCTGATTCACGGCGGGATCGCCAACGATTGCGGGCTGGAGATTGTCCGGGTGGAGGCGGAGGAGATCGAGCGCCATGGGGCGGGGGCGCTGCTCGACGGGTTGGGAGGGATCCTGGTGCCGGGGGGATTTGGCGACCGGGGGGTCGAGGGGAAGATCCAGGCGGTGAGGTATGCGCGGGAGAAGGGGCTGCCCTATCTCGGGCTGTGTCTGGGCATGCAGATTGCCTGCATCGAGTTCGCGCGCCACGTGGTGGGACTGGAGAAGGCCCATTCGGCCGAGTTCGATCCAGCCACGCCGCACCCGGTGATTGCGCTGCTCGACACGCAGTTGAAGGTGACGAAGAAGGGGGGGACGATGCGGCTGGGGGCCATGCCGTGTCAGTTGGCCGTGGGCTCGCTGGCGGGGCGGCTCTACGGGGCCTTTGTCATTCGGGAGCGCCACCGCCACCGTTATGAGTTCAATCACCACTACCGGGATCGCTTCCAAAAGGCGGGGATGGCCTTTTCCGGGACCTCGCCCGATGGCCGGTTGGTGGAGGTGATCGAGTTGCCCGATCATCCATTTTTCGTCGCGTCGCAGTTTCATCCCGAGTTCCTGAGCAAGCCGCATCAGCCGCACCCTTTGTTCAAGGGCTTTGTGGCGGCGGCCCACACGCGGACTCACCACAAGGCCTTGTGAGCGAGTTGCCGGTGCAGGAGCCGAGTCGGGAGGGGCCGGCGGCGGAGGCCGGGCGGGGGGCAGGGTGCGGGCCGGGGGCGTCGGGGCGGTCGGGCGATCCGGGTGGCGGGTTGAGCTACCGCGAGGCGATTCAGTTCCTCTATGGGTTGCGGTTGTTCGGGGCGAAGTTCGGCTTGGAGAACTCGCGTCGGCTGGCGGCCCTGGCGGGCCATCCGGAGCGCGCCTTGCGTTTCATTCATGTGGCCGGGACCAATGGCAAGGGATCGACCTGTGCGATGCTCGAGGCGATCTATCGTGCGGCGGGGCTGCGGGTGGGTCTGTTCACCTCGCCCCACCTGGTTTCGTTCCGCGAGCGGATGCAGGTGAACCGGGTGCCGATTAGCGAGGGGGACGTCTGCCGGTTGGTGGAGGAGTTGCGGGGGTATGGCGACTCGTTCCCGGCGGAGGCGCATCCGACGTTTTTCGAGGTGGTGATGGTGATGGGGTTGCGGTGGTTCGCGGAGCAGGGCTGCGAGGTAGTGATCTGGGAGACGGGCTTGGGGGGGCGGTTGGATGCGACGAACATCGTGCGTCCGCTGGCGAGCGTGATCACGAACATTCAGTATGACCATGAGAAGTGGCTGGGGCACACGCTGGCGGAGATTGCGCGGGAGAAGGCGGGCATCCTGAAGCCGGGCGTGCCGGCGGTCACGGGGGCGACCGAACCCGAGGCGTTGGCGGTGATCGAGGAGGTGGCGCGGTCGGTGGGGGCGCCGTTGCGCGTGTTGGGGGGGGCCGTGCCGGCGGGGGGCGAGGCGGTAGGGTTGCCGACGGCGTTGCCGTTGGTGGGGGAGCATCAGCGGGCGAATGCGCGATTGGCGCTTGCGACGGTGGAGCTGTTGCAGGGGGTGATCCCGGTGGATGCGGCGATGCAGCAACGGGGGTTGGAGAACGTCCGCTGGCCGGGGCGTTTCCAGGTGGTGTCGCGTCCGGGCGGCCAGACCTTGATTTTGGACGGGGCCCACAATCCGGCCGGGGCGCGCGTGTTGCGGGCGGCCTTGGGGAGTCATCTGCCGGGGGTGCGGCCGACGCTGGTGTTGGGGATTCTGGCGGACAAGGACTGGCGAGCGATGTGCGAGGTGTTGGCGCCGGCGGCGGCGCGCGTCTTGCCGGTGATTGTGCCGAGCGAACGGACGGCCAGCCCCCAGGAATTGGCCGAGGCCTGTCTGGCCGCGAACCCTGAGGCGCAGGTGATCGCCTGTCTTTCACTGGCCGACGCGTTGCGGCTGGCGGAAGGGGACGCGGTGGTGGTGGTCGCGGGGTCGTTGTACTTGATTGGGGAGGCGCTGGAACAGTTGGGGGGGAGTGGGGAGGCGGGGGGGGGCGAGAGGGACCTGAACGAATGGGGCGCGTTTACTCCTGTTCAGGCGGGACGCCCGGCTGGCCCACACCCTCGCTGAAGGCCCACGAGCTCGCCGCGGATTGCGCGGAGGGCACGGAAGTTCAGGCGGTTGCGAGGATCAGGGGGTCGGATCAGGAGGGGACAATCACGACTTTCCCGAGCACCGTGCGCCCCCGGAGCGCGGCGAAGGCGGCCGCCGCGTCGGCGAGCGGGAACGTTCGGTCGAGGGCGGGGCGAAGGCGTCCGGAGGCCGCCCATTCCAGGGTAGCGATCATGTCGGAGCGGTTGCGTCCGTAGCTGCCGACCAGGCGTTGTTGTTTGACGAAGAGGGGCCAGAGGTTGAGCGTGACCTCGCGTCCGGCGGTGGCGCCGCAGGTGACGATGGTGCCGTTGCGGGCGAGGCATTCGAAGCATCGTTCGAGGACACGGCCGCCCACGTGTTCGACGACGAGGTCAACGCCGCGTCGGCCGGTGAGTTGGCGGACCTGGGCGGGCCAGTCGTCGCGGCCGGGGTCGACGGCGTGGTCGGCGCCGAGTTTGAGGGCGAGCGCGCGTTTGGGTTCCGAGGAACCGGTGGCGATGACGGTGGCGCCGAGGGCTTTGGCGATGGGGATGGCGGCGGAGCCGACGCCGCTGGCGGCGCCCATCACGAGGACGGTCTGGCCGGGCTGGACGCGGGCGCGGTGGTTGAGCATGTGCATGGCGGTGCTGCCGGCGAGGGTGAGCGCAGCGGAGGTCTCGAAGCTCACGGTGTCAGGCAGGCGGACGAGGGTGCGGGCCGGAACGAGGACCTGCTCGGCAAAGCCGCCGTCCCGCTGGACCCCGAGGAGCTGGCCATGCAAGCAGATGGATTCCTCCCCGGCCTGGCAAAACTCACAGGCGCCGCAGAACAGATTCGACTGAATGGCCACCCGGTCGCCGGGCTGCCAGTCGGCAACGCCGGGTCCGACGGCCCGAACCTGGCCGGCGGCTTCGCAGCCTTGGGTGAGGGGCAGGGCAAGCGGGAGGGGGAGACCGGCTTGCTCGGCCCAGAGATCCAACCGGTTCAGCCCGCAGGCGCGGACGTCCACGACGGCGTCGCCGGGGCCGGGGGTGGGGTCGGGGACGTCGCGGAGGGCATGCTGGCCGGGGTTCCCGTGGGCGAGGAGTTGGAAGGCTTTCATGGGTTCGGGGCAGGTGCGAGCGTGATGGCGCGTTGGCGCGTGGGGGCCAGTGTAGTGGGCCGCTCAGGTGACGCAAGAGCGGGCCGCGGGCGGATCGGCGGCGGAGCGGACGGATCGGCTGGACAAGGTGCTGGGGCGTGCGGGACCCTGGGGCCATGAAGCCGACCCACGCGGCCGACCGGTATTACGCCGGGGTGCTGGCCCAATTCGAACAGGTGCGCACGACGCAGGCGGCGGCGCTGGAGACGGGGGCGGCCTGGATCGCGGAGGCGCTGGGGGCGGATCATCTGTTGTATGCATTTGGCAGCGGGCATTCGCATGTGATGGCGGAGGAAGTGTTCTTTCGGGCTGGGGGTTTGGTGCGGGCCGTGCCGATCCTGGATCCCCCGCTCATGCTGCATGAGGGAGCCCAGGCCTCAACGCAGTTGGAACGGACCGAGGGCTATGCGGCGCACATCCTGGGGTCCTACCCCATGGAGGCGGGGGACGTGTTCCTGGTGGCTTCCAATTCGGGCCGGAACGCCGTGCCCATCGAGATGACCCAGTTGGCCCGAGCGCGCGGCGTTCGCACCATTGCCCTCACGAACCCACGTCAGAGCCGAACGCTCGGTTCCCGGCACTCGTCCGGGCGGACCTTGGTGGACGTGGCGGACCTGGTCATCGACAACGGCTGCGAGATTGGCGATGCCTGTCTGGAGATGGCGGGGATGCCGTCGAGGGTGGGGCCGACGTCGACGCTCACGGGGGCGCTGATCGTGAATTTGCTGGTGGTGCGGGCGATGGAGTTGTTGGCGGAGCGGGGCACGCCCACGGAGATCTTCATCAGCAGCAACGCGGGGGGTGAGGATCATAACCGGCGGTGCCTGGAGCGGTTGGGGAGGCGGTTACGGCATATTTGAGGGAGGGAGGGGCGGGGGGCAGTGAGGCAGTGGG
>CAZVRY010000369.1:0-6021 GCA_964629545.1 uncultured Verrucomicrobiota bacterium
GGGAGATAGGGAGAGGGGAGCCATCCCGTGTCTGTCTACTTATGCACTCATCAATGCTTTTGCACCGACCCTACGGCCGATCTCGCAATTCCAACCGGAAAAACCGCGCCCGCCACAACGGATCCACCGGCACCCCCCATACCGCATTGGTCGCGTCCGCCCCCGGCTGCCACTCGCCCCCGCTCGGCGCCCATTGCCGCAAGTCCTCGCTCGCCCACACCTGATACCCCGTCCCCGCCCGCACCCGCGGCAACTCCAGTCGCCACTCCGTCCCCCACCAACGCCCGCCCAGGCGCAAACGGTCCTTCGCATCGGTCGGATCCGTGCCCGCCAAATACTCCTTCCAGTTGTCGTCCCAATCCCCGTCCGCATCCACCTCGGGGGCCGCCTGCGGATTGGCCAGCCCGAAGAACAGCCGCTGCCACCAGACCGGCAGACGATCCGCCCCATAATCGTATCCGCCCGGATTCTCGACCGCGTAGAGCGCGAAGTCCTGCGGTTCCGCCGCATCCGGCGGGGACCGCAATTCCACGACCAGGTTCTGCCCCGCCCAGCGGGCCACATCGACCACCGCCGACGCCGCCGCGCCCTCGATCCACTCCTCGTGCGCGACGTCCCCCGACCCGCCCGCATAGAAGCGCAGCAGCCGGTCGACCGGCTCCGGCGACCCCAACAAGGTGAACGTCACCGGCCCCGCGGGCAACACCGTGCCCCGCGCGGGCTCCAATACCGCATCCCCCACCATCCAAATGAACTGATACGACCCACGCCTCGTCTCCCCCCCGGAACGCTCGGTCACCACGCTGACATAGAAATACGGCTGGTCCGCCTGCGGGAGCGTCACTGGCACCGGGCCCAGTCCCGTGGCCGGCAATAAGCCGCTGTCGAACAAATCGCTCTCGCCCTCGCCCCGCCCCACCAGCAAGCGATGCCCGGTCACCTCCCCCACGCCCGGCGCGAGGAAGAACTCGATTCGCCCGCGTTGCGCCTGCCCCGGCCACGGAGACACCAACGCCGCATCCTCCGCCTCCCGGCAACGGAATCGATAGGACTCCTCGTGCCACGCCCCGCCCCGGCGGGTCTCCAACGTTACGTACACCCACCGCCCATCCCGGGGCAACCCCGCCACCTCGTGCTCCAACACGCCCGCGGAAAAGCGCCCCCCTTCCTCCGGCGAAACCGCCGTCCCCGGAAACAGGTCCCACGCCCCCGGCGCCGACCCCACCCGCAACCCATACCCCTCCGCCGCCTGCCCCTCACGCCAGCGAAACCACGTCGCCGGGGCCACCCCGTCCGCATCCGCCGGCTCCACCAGGCGCGCATTCCATTCCGGGGTCAGCCGCCGATAATGCTCGCTAGACCACTCCCCGCCGATTAGCGAGCGCACGGTGAAGAACACCGGCCGGCCATCCTGCGGCAAGCCGGCCACCGTCCGCGGGGAGGCCGCCTCTTCCGCGCCCAGTTCCCCGCTGTCGAACACATCGTCCCCGCCCGCCACGGTCCCCGCGAGGATCCGCACGCGCTCCACCCCCCCGGGCACCGACGGCTGCACCTCCAGGACCGCGCCTGCCAACGGGGCATCGTCCACCCACCCGGGGAAACCCGCATGGATCTGCGGCCCCTCCACCGCCCGCTCGAATTCCCGGCCCGCCAACGTCACCCGCAACACGGTCGGCCGCCCATCCCGAGAGCGCACCTGCTCGAAATCCGCATGGTCCACCAGTCGGCGCGGCTCCCGCACCGTCTTGTCCGTCGCCAATACCGCCCGCTCGTCTTCCGACCACAAACAGATCGGACGCAGCCCGTCTCGGATCTGGAACCGGCTGTTTTCCGGGTCCGGCAAGCCCGCCCGCAGTCGGGCGGGCCGGTTCAACTGGTTCAAGAACACCTCCACATCCCGCGGATCCGGCGCAGCGGCCTCCATCAGCCAGCGCACCGCGAAATCGTAATATCCGAAGAAGGCCAGCACGTCCGACCGCTCGAGATCGCTCCGCTCCAGGGGACGCACCGGCCCCGCCGCCGCCTCCAGGTCGTTGAGCACGGCCTGCAAGGTGGACGGGTCCACCGCGGGCCCGATTTCCACCAGCCGTTCAACCGCCTCCGTATTGTTCGCCTCGTTGCTCTCCGCCACCTGATCCTCCGGATCCAACGTCGCTTGCACGGTCCAGCGCAGCGGAAAATGCCAGGCCAGCACCGCGTCCCGCGTCGCGAACGCCTCGAACCCCGGCGCCGGCCACGCCACGTCCCGGCACACGAACCGATGGTAACCGAAAATCGGATGCTCCGGCACGGTCACCGTCCCCTGCACCATGACCAACTCGTTCGGCGCTAACGCCGGCACCGCCAGCGTCCCCACTGGCCCCACCGGATCCCCCAGCCCGATCCGAACCACCGTCGCCGCCGCACTGCTCCCCCCCCAATTCCGCACCGGCAACGACACCCCCAACTGCCGCGTCGCCCCATCCCACGACGTCACCTCCAGCGTGCCCGAAAAGGCCAAGTCCGGCTCCGGCAGCGACGGCGGGCGCAACCGCTCCAGGCCGGTCAGCCGATACGCCTTGTCCAGCCGCCCCAGGACGTAGTCCCGAATCGCCGGATAATAGATTTGTGCGTGGCCCCGCCGATTGGGGTGCACCGGCAACGACTCCCGGGGGGGCGCCGGGATGAACTGCGCGTCCGACAATCGCACAAACCCCCGCGACGCATACTCCAACCCGCTTCCTACATACTGGTGATCTCGCGTCCGGATCAAATCCCACGGAATTCCCCCATAGGCGCCATCGACCGCCTGGATCGCGTCCCGCAGTCCATGGTTCAACCCCCCGCCGCGCGGCCAGGGATCGCTCAGGGGCGGCGCCAACTGCGTATTGATCTCCAACGCCTCCGCCTGGCTCACTCGCACCCGCAGGGAAAACGGGAACGGAAGATCCCCATTCAACAGCAACCGCAGCACCTCGAACGAATCCTCGTGCACCACGCAATCCTGCAGCGGATTCGGATACTCCGTCGCCGCCACCCGCCGCGCCAGCACGCTCCCGCCCCCGGACCCCGACGCCACCGCCGCCGCCAGCGTCCGAATCTCCCCTGCCAGCCGCTGTTGATGCCACGAGAACGTCCGCCACTGGTAGCCCGAAACGAACCCCGCATCGTAGGGCGCCCGAATGCTGTGCTCCGGCAACGACAGCACCGTCGCCTGCACGATCGACGCGCAAAGGTAGAACAGGGGATTGAGCGGAGCCCCCACCGGCCCCCCCGTCGACAAGATGCACAACGCCGCCGGCACCAACTGCATCTCGTCGATGCCAAAATACTGCTTCACCACCTTCGCAAACCCCACGTCGTTCCCTCCCACCGAGAGCACCAGCAGGTCCAACTCCGGATACCCGCGATCCGCCATCTCGTGCCGCAGCCAGGCAAACTGGGGCGCCAATAAGCCGCGCTTGGTCGTGCTGTTCGGATTGGTGTCCGGCCGCCCATACTGGCTCATCCTCGGATGGTACAAATCGTGGGCAATGGCCCCCGAGGACGTCACGTTGATCGCGTCGAAGGCAATCCCCGGATTCACCACGGCATAGCGTTCCATGGCCGCATTCTGGCCGCTATGAGGCGAGCGCCGGGCCTCATGCCCCCAAATCTCCTTCACCCACGGATAGGGCGGCCCCGCCGGCGCCCCTTCCCCGCTCCCAAAGGAATCCCCCGCCACCCCCACCGTCACCCGCGGCGGCGCCGTCAACGCATGCACGTCCCCCTCGACGCGCGTCCAGGGATCCGCTGGCCCCGCCCGGTGCCGCACCACATACTTGTAATACGCCGGCTTCCAATCCTCCAAGTAGTCGAACCACGATGCCCCTTCCGCCCGAATGCTGCCCCCCACCCCCGGACGACGATGCGGAATCACCACCTCCCCCTCATGGATATCTGGTCCCGTGGAGAACAGACGGGTGAAGACCCGCAACACCAGCTTCCGCGCCCCAGGCCCCGGCGGATCCACCAGCACATCCGACGCCTCCTGCGCCACCGACAACAAGCGCGTCACCACCACGTCCAACTCCCACTCCCCCCAGGACGGATCCGGGGCCAGACGCACATACAGCTTCCGACTCCCCCGCTCCGGCACCGGGTAGTTCGGATCCGACCACGTCTGAATGCCCAGCAAGCCGCTGTCCAACGGATAGCTGGGAAACGGCGAGGCCGCCCCCGCCAACACCCCCACCCCCAACCACGCGAAGAGACGAAACAACATTCTCATAGACTCTTGCCGTTTAAGGAACCGCCAAGGCGGACAGCCATCGCTGCGCTTGCCCAGGGGCATGCACTGACCGCCAGCGCGCGCATTCCCGCACCAGCGCGTCCCGCTCCGGCCCCGCCGGACGCGCCAGCAACCACTCCGCCACCTCCGCCAGCCGGTTAGGCGCCAGCGCCGCCCGCCCCACCGCCGCCGTCAACCCATCGTCCCCGCCGCCAGCCCGCCACAAGGCTTCCAGCACCCCAACCACCCCCTCCGCCCCAGCCCGCCCATCCGCCCAGACCCTCGCCGCCGTCGCTGCCACCACCCGCCGCTCCCCGGGTTGCTCCAACGCCTGCAACCCCGCCACCGTCGCCTCGATCTCCCCCAACGACGCCCACAACAGCGCCCGCACCCCCGCCGGACGGCTCGCCTCCCCCGCCCCCAGCCGCACCCGCTCCAAGATCGCCTCCGATCGCCCCTCTTCCCCCGACATTAGAACCGCCAAGCCCGCCGCCCTCTCACTCAACGCCACCGCCGGCGGCAGCCGCTCCCACCACGACCACGCCGCGTCCCTCCCCTCCTTCGCCATCACCTCCGCCAACGCCCGCTCGTAAAAACCCGCCGGCAACGCCATCGGGATCCTCCCCCCCTGGCCGGCCTCGGGATGCGCCACCTGCCACGCCAATGCCGCCGCCGGATCCGCCGCCGCCCACGACACCAACACCTGCGGCAGCAACACTCGCACCCGCTCGACATCCGCTTCCCCCGCCAGTCGCTCCGCCGCCTCCGCCGGATCCGTCGTCCCGAAACCCTCCCCGCCGGCCCCCGGACCACGCCCCGCCGCCGACCCGCCGGGACCGCTCTGATGGCTTGGTGCACGAGTCAGCGCCGAGGCGATGGGAGTCTGCCCACTGGGGCGATCGTGCTTGGCTCCCTCCGCGGCCTCCACCCGTCCCCCGGCTTCCTCGCGGCCGCAGGCGCCCGCCAACACGACGATCCCCGCCAACGCCATCGCCCGCCATCCTGGTGATCCCACCCCTCCCCCCCTTGGCGCTCCCTCCCAACGCGCCGCACGACCCGACCGCTTCCGTTCCAGATCACAAGCAACCCTCATGATAAGGAAAAGCTATGCCGAAACCTGCCGCAGGGTCAAGCCGTCCAGCCGTGCTCCCAGCGATTCTGGCCCCGCACCTGTTCGACGATGTACCCACCACGAAGAGCACGAAGGTCACGAAGTGGATTCGGGCATCCTGATTGCCCGCGACGCTTCGACGACTGCGGGTGGATCCTACGGGAAGCGAGAGTCCGTGCCGCAAGCGGGGGCATGGTAGATCGACAGCCGCTTGCCCTCGCTCATCATGATGCACCGTGGTGCCTTCGTGTGCTTCGTGTGCTTCGTGGTGGTTCCCGGCCGGAAACGTCGACCAGGCACTATAGCCAACGGAGACCCGCGGAGCCGTTCTCGAGATGGCTGCGCTGATATCTCTGGTGACATAAGGTCTCCGTGGCTCAGTTCTGCGCTATCGGACCCGGTCGGTGGGGGAGGCTCTGGACGAGCCGGGATGTCGCGGGCCCTGGACGTCTCGCGACGCACCCCACCGCACTGGCCAGGCACACGGTCCCCAGCCTGCATCGTTCACACGCGGTTTGGACCCGCCACGGTCTGTCGATCGACGAGAGGGTACCCCTGACCCGTTACCCTCTCCATGAACCGGAAAGGCAGAATTCGTGCTCTTAATCTTGCTCTTGCTCTTGCTCCCGGTCCGCCCGGTTCATGGTCCCCATGCGCGTCG
>CAZVRY010000370.1:0-5995 GCA_964629545.1 uncultured Verrucomicrobiota bacterium
GCTTCGGCGCGGCGAAGGCCCGTCCCTCCCCCCAACCGTTTCCAGCGCAGCGATGGCTCAGGGTCTGTGCAAAAAGAACTTCCGATCTTGGCTCACGGGCCCGCGCCCAGGTCCCGGGGTTGGAGCGGCCATTTCCAGCGGGGGCGGTCCGTGATGTACATTTGTCCGGCCTCGAGGAAGCCGGCGGGGGCATGCCGGAGGGGCCATCCGGACGGCAGGTTGGTTTTCAGCACACTTTCCACGTAGAAGCGTCCCCAGGCGTGGTCTTCGCTGCGGGTGATTTGGCTTTGGAACTTGCCGTCGGTCGTGAGTTGGGTGAGGTAGAGGGCGGAGATGGCCTTTTGGGAGTCGTTGATGTCGAAGAAATCCGGCGACACGGCGAGCGTAGTCCAGAGGCACTTGCGCTGGCCGTACCAGGCCACGGCCCAGGGCATGTCGCTCATCATGAGTTCCTGGTCTTCGATCCACGAAGCTGCTTGCTGGATGAGGGGCGGGTGGTAGGGGGGATAGACGACAGGGAAGGTGCGTGGGGGTAGGAAGGTGAAGAGGAGGGGGGCGCACATGATGAGGCCGAAGGCGCTGGCCACCCAGGTGCGGACTGGGGGGAAGGGCAGTTCGATGCCATCAAGCAACTGGTTGAAGAGGCCGGCGCCGAAGATGAAGACCAGGGGCACCGTGAGGACGAGGAGGTTCTCGGCATTGATCTCGGGGGACTCGGCGGAGAGGTGGCTTCGGCCCAGGGCTTGGGCGAGGGCGAACACCGGGAGGGTGAGGACACCGAGCACCCGGAAGCGGTTGAGGGCGGGGCTGCGGTAGGGGACGAGGAGGCTGACCAGGAAGAAGGCGCAGAGCCAGTTGCCGCCCAGCTTGGGCAGGTCGTTGAGGGTCATGGAGGACAGGTTGAGCAGGAGTTTGCGGAAGAAATCCTCGACCATGACGATGCGGAAATCGGGGTCGATGCTCCGCAGCAGGCGTTCGGCGGGGAAGTAGGGGGTTTCCTGGATGAGCGAGAAGCTGGCGACACCGAACGGCAGGCCGCAGACCATGAGGTTGCGGACGATCCAGGGTGCGAGCACGGCGGCGAAGGCGAGGAGGGCCACGCCCGCCACGGCGATCCGCCGCTGGTCGAAGTAGATCAGGAAGAAGACCACGACGGGGACGATGATCCAGCCGTAGCTGTAAAGGGTGAGGCCGCCCAGGCCGGCGAGCAGGCCAACCAGGGTGGCCATCGAGAGGTGCCACGGCTCGCCGGGGGTGTTCTCGCGTTGGCGCTGCTCCATCACGGCCAGGATCCAGAGGATGCCCAGGGTGATGACGAGCAGGAAGAGGGTGGGCAAGCCCGAGACGCTGAATCGCCAGAGCAGTTCAGTGCCGGCCATGATGACGGCGCTGAGCCAGGCCACCTGGTGGTCGAAGAGCCGCCGGGCCAGGAAGAAGGTCAGCAACACCGCCGCCACCAGGAGCAGTTGGTTGAACAGCGCGATCCACATCTCGGGCTGATAACGGGCATACTCCCCCTCGGCCGGGATCAGGAACTGGAACGGCAAGGCCTTCATCAAGCCCGCCAGGATTAGGGGATAGACCGGCGCGTTGACCAGGTCCGGATGCGGTCCGCGCAGGACTTCATTGGGGTTGCGGCCTTCGCGGCGGGCGTGTTCGCGGAGGACGCCGAGGCTGAACGGGCGGATCACGCTGGTCGTGAATCCCTCCCCTTGCGCCAGGTGCCGGGCCAGTTGGGCCTGATCCATGGCGGTCTGGGTGGCGAACCCGCGGTATTCGCGCCAATTGTAGAGGCCGGCCACGGTCAGGAAACCGAGGGCGAGCACGAGACCTTTGAGCAAGCGGGCGCCGAAGCCCTCCTCAAGCTTGTGAATCCATTCCTGCAAGGCACTCATAGGGGGCGACGGGGATGACGGACGGTGGCGGTAGGGTTTAGAGGTGATCCAACTGATAGGTGTGCAGCTTCCGATGCAAGGTCCGTCGGCTGATGCCCAGCTTTTGGGCGGCCAGGGTGCGGTTGCCGCGGGTCTGCTGCAAGGCCCGGGCAATCAGTTGCTTCTCCGCTTCCTCCATCGTCACCGTCCCGGACGCGGCCAGGAGGGGTGTGGCTGGCTGGGCCGGGCCGCTGCGCACGGTGAGGGGGAGGTCGCGTGGGGTGATGCGGTCGCCGCGGCTGAGGACGACGGCGTGTTCGATGGCGGTGCGGAGTTCGCGCACGTTGCCGGGCCAGCCGTAGTTCATGAGGGTTTCGAGCGCTTCGAGGGTGAACTCACGGACGGGTTTGCCGTTTTCCTCGGCGAACTCGCGCAGGAAGCCCTGGGCCAGGAGCGGGACATCGCCGGCCCGCTCGCGCAGGGGGGGCAGGGTGATGGGAACCACCTTCAACCGGTAGAACAAGTCCTCGCGGAAGGTGCCCGCCTTGACCAAGGTTTCCAGGTCCTTGTTGGTCGCGGCCAGGAGGCGGACATCGGCGGTGATGGTGCGGTTGGAGCCGATGCGCTCGAAGGTGCGTTCGCCCAGGAACCGCAGGAGCTTCACTTGGATGGTGGCATCGATCTCGCCGATCTCATCGAGGAAGAGGGTGCCGCCTTGGGCCTGTTCGATGCGGCCGATCCGGCGCTCGTGGGCGCCGGTGAAGGCTCCCTTCTCGTGGCCGAACAACTCGCTTTCCAGCAAGGTGGGAGGCAGCCCGGCGGGGTGAACGGTCACCATGGGCATGCGGGCACGCGGGCTCAGTTGGTGGATCGCCTTGGCGATCAGTTCCTTCCCCGTGCCGCTCTCTCCGGTGATCAGCACCGTGGTCCGCGCGGGGGCCACCTGGCGCACGGTCTCGAACACCTCCTGCATGGCGGGCGAGGTCCCGATGATATTCTCGAGCCCAAAACGCTGGTCCAACTGCTGGCGCAGCGACTGGTTTTCCGATTCCAGGTTCTGGCTGCGCAGGGCCCGCTCGATGCGCATCTCCAATTCCGCAATCTGGAGGCGGCCCTTGGCGATGTAATCATGAGCCCCCCGGCGCATGGCCTCCACCGCCACTTCCTCGGAACCGTAGGCGGTCATCAGGATGCACACGGGCGGGTGCGGCAGGGAGCGGGCCCGGGCGATCAGGCTCATGCCGTCCTGGCCGGGCATGCGGAAATCGGTGATGAGGACGGCGAACCGCTCGCGTTCGAGCAATTCGATGGCGGAGGCGGCGTCCTCGGCCACATAGACGTCGTAATGGTCCTCGAGGGCCGCGCGCAACCCGTCGCGGGTCGGCTTCTCGTCGTCCACGATGAGGACCATCGGTTTAGTCATGCAGGCGGGCCTCCAGCAAGCGGGGTGGGCGCTCGTGCAAGGGGAGCCAGATGCGGAAGGTGGTGCCGCGGCCGGCTTGACTCTCCAGCCCGATGCGCCCGCCGTGGTCGCGCACGATGCGCTGAACGATCATCAGCCCCAGCCCCGACCCCTTCTTCTTGGTGGTAAAGAACGGCTCGAAGACGCGGGCCTGTTGCTCGACGGAAATCCCTGTGCCCGTGTCGGCGATGCTGACCCAGACTCCCTCGGAGGCGGTGCCCGTGGCCATGGTCAGCGTGCCGCCTCGGCGCATGGCTTGGAGGGCGTTCTTGACCAGGTTCACCAGCACCTGCTTGATCTGAGCCGGGTCCAACAGCACCTCGGGCAGGCCGCGCGCCAGTTGTTGCGCGACGAGAATCCCCCGGTTGTCCAACTCCGGTTGGAGCAGGGCTAACGTCTCCACCGCCACCTCGTTCAAGGAACTCAGCCGCCGCTGGGGCGGGGAAGGCCGGATGGCCTGCAGGAACTGCGTGATGATGTAATCGAGCCGGGCGATTTCCCCTTTGGCCACGCCCAGGTAATTCTCCAGGCGCCCCGAGATCTCCTCGACTTCGGCCGCCGCCGGGGGCGCGGTCGTGCGGCGACGCCCTCGGGCGGCCGGTTCCGGGGGACGCCGCAGGTCGGCGGTCGCCAGGTTCAGCTTGCGCAGCTCCCGTTCCATGAGTTGGAGATGGATGTGGAGGGCGTTCAGGGGATTGCCGATTTCATGGGCCACGCTGGCGGCGAGCAGGGTCAGGGCCTGAATGCGCTCGCTCTCGATCGCCTCGAAGGTCTTCTGCCGCGCCTCGGTCGCATCGTGCAGGATCAAGGCCACCCCGGCCGCCCCCGCCGAGTCCCCGTCGAGGGCGGCGGCGTAGAGTCGGATGAAGCGGGGACGGGGGTAGCTCACTTCGAATTCGTGGCGCACGACCGCATGGCCTCCTTGCCGATCGGCCTGGGCAAGTTTGGACCACTCGAGTTCGGGCAGGACGCGGTGGATGTGCTGCCCCTCCCCAGCTCCGGGCTTGAGCCCCAGCAACTCGGTCACCGCCTGGTTGAAGTAGACAATCCGCCCCCCTTCGTCCACCACCAGCACGCCGTCCTCGATGGTGTTGAAGAGCGTTTCCAGGAACGAACGCTCCCGGGCCAGCCGCTGCACCACGGTCTGCAGTCCCTCGGCGTCCAGTCGGCCAATCCGACCGAGCACCTTGTCCAGGAAGTTGGATTTTGGGGGAGGCATGTTGCGGACGCCGCTTCAGAGCCAATGGCGCTTCTTGAAGTACCAGATCGTCACCACGGTGGAGATCACGGTCAGCCCCACGGCCAACTTGTAGGCATGGGGCCAGTTCATCTCCGCCATCTGATCCCCAAAGTTCATCCCATACCACGTCCCCACCATCATCAGCGGCGTCGTGATCACCGTGATCAGCGTCAGCAACTTCACCACCTCCCCGGTCTGGTTGGAGGACATGTTGAGATAGACCTGGAGAATGCCGGTCAGCGAATCCGCGTAGCCCTGGGCGAGTTCCCCGATATGGAAGAGGGCGTCGTAGACGTCGCGGTAATAGGGGACCAGGTGGGCCCGGATGAGCTTGAACTCGCCCCGGGCGAATCGTGCCAACACCTCGCGCTGCGGCCCGATGATCTGGCGCAGATGCAACACCTCCTTCTTGATCTGAATAATCCGGTTCAAGGTCGCGCTCGAGGGATTCTGCAACACCGTCTGCTCCAGTTCGGCAATCTCCAACGAGAGCTCGTCCAGGGCCGGCTTGTAGTTGTCCACGATCCCATCCAACAAATTGTGGGCCACCCGGTCGGGCGCGCGCGCGATGTGCACCGTGCTCTTCATGCACCGCTCCGCCGTCGCCGTGACACTCCGCAAGGGCGCCACGTGATAGGTGACCAGGAAGTTCTTGCCCAGAAAGAAATTCAGCTCGCTGGTCGCAAAGACCCCGTCCTTCCGACTGTAATCCACCGCGTGGATGACCATGAACAAATAGGGGACAAAGCGATCCTCCTCCTTGGGCGCGTACTCCTCCACCTTCGGCGACGGACTGACCATCACGCAGTCCTCGACCGAGAGCGGGTGGAAATGGAAAATGTCCTCGAGCGTCAGCTTGGTCTCCTCCGGCGTGGGGTCCTCCAGATCCACCCAGAGGAAAAGGTTCGTATCCGCCAGGAGCGTCGGCATCAGGAAACTCTCAATGTCCTGCATGTGCAGCCGGCCCTGGGTCGTGAAGGCGAAGGAACGGATCATGGCCAATCATCCTCCTGGCGCCCCGGTTCCCGCCCCTCCCGCCCCCCGGCCCCAACCGGGAGCGCCTCCCCACCGCCCCCCATTGGAAAGGACGCCGGCCTGGCTGAGACGAAATTGCCCACGGTGATGTTCGTCGGATGGTCCCGTTGGCTTGACTGCCGCCGCCCGCCGCCGCCCGGCGGACCCCGACCGTTCCGAACGGTCGCGGCGTGCCAACTTGACCCAGAGTCTAGGGCCCGCCCCCGATTCGGCAAGCCCGTTCCAGGGGACGAATCCTGATTCCTGAGGCAACCACAGGGGGCCCAGTTCCCCAGCCCGCGGATCCAGCGCCCATGCCCCAGCGCTGCTCATGCTGAGACTTGGACAGCCCCTCTCCATGAACCGGAAAGGCAGAAGGCAGAGTGCAAAAGGCAGAATTCGTGC
>CAZVRY010000371.1:0-5995 GCA_964629545.1 uncultured Verrucomicrobiota bacterium
CCATCCTCGCCGAACCACCTCGACCGCGGCCGCTCGAGATCCAAGAACCGCGGGCCCCTACTTCGTCCATTGCCCCCGCCGAATCGCCAGTAACACCCCCAGCCCCCCCAGAAGCAAACCGCTCACCGCCATGACCCCGCTGGCCGGCACCTGCGGAAACCACCAGAGACCCACCGCCCCCACCGCCGGCCCGGCGAAAATCCCCGCCCCGATCGCCGCCTCATGAATCCCCCCGTGCTCCCCATTGGTCTCCCCCACGTCCATCGAATAGTAAAGCGACGAGTAATACAACAAGCCCGTCGCCGCCCCAAACACCACCTGCGCCGCCACGACCACCCCCAAATGCGGCCCCATCAGAATGATCCCAAAACTCGCCAGCAACAGCAGATAGGCCCCCAGAAACCACCCGAACCGGTAATGCCACCCCTTCCAGAGCCAAAGCACCAGAAACGAACCCAGCCGCGCAAACATCCACGCCGAACAGAAAACCCCCGCCCACGCCGGCGTTAACCCAAACTTCCCAGCCAAACCTGGAATCACCGCCACCACCGTGTTGATCGCCACAAACGCAAACGGATTCGCCACCCACGCCAGCTTCAAAAATACCTTCCCGCGACTGATCGGACGCGGACTCAGATGCAAATCCCAATCCGGCCCCGCCGAACCCGGAACTCCCGCAGCCGGCATCCTCGCCGCCCAGGCCTCCAGCCAGCTCGCCAGCCCAACCTGCGCCATGTGCACCAACGCCGGCAACACGAAGAGACTCGACCACCCCAACCGCTCCAAGATCGCCCCCCCCGCGAAATACGCCCCCGCCCCGCACCCCGCCCAAACCAAATTGTAGACCCCAATCATCCGCTGCAACCCCGCCGGCGATTCCCCCTCGCTCACCAGCGCCTCGAACACCGGCCACGTGAAACTCATGCCCAGCGTGTACAACCCAAACGCCGCCACCTGCCCCGCCACCGTCGGAAAAGCATACCCCAACCCCAACGCCACCACCATGATCCCCAACCCTAACCGCGCCGCCAAAAAATAACCGCGCCGCTGCGCGAAGCGCCCAGCCCAGGCGGCCGAAACCATGTAGATCAAACCGCCCAAGGCCGCCACCCCCAGGTTCTCCACGTCCCGAAAGCCGAACTGCCGCTGCAAATGAAAGTAGACGTAAAACGCATAATAAGACACCCCCGCTGCGTTTAGGCCCTCAAGGACAAAATAGCCCAGCTTCAATTGCCCGCGCGTCATGGGCCGCGATTACGTCGCGACCCTAAGTGTTTGTCCAGCGCAGACCATCCGTGCCCCCCTGCGCTCCCCGCGGCCACCTCGAATGGCTTGCGCGGGGAGCGGGGCCGACGTCCCCGGGTTGCCCCCCGCACTGCCCCCATGCTACCTTCGCCCCTATGCCCGGCCGCCCCATCCTCATCGTCGGCGGGGGCGCGGCCGGGGTCTTCGCTGCGATCGCCTGTGCCGAGGCCGCCCCCGGATCCCGGGTCGTCGTGCTCGAACGCGGCCCCGCCTGCCTCGCCAAGGTCCGCATCTCCGGAGGCGGGCGATGCAACGTAACCCATGCGTGTTTCGACCCCCAATCCTTCATCACGCATTACCCGCGCGGCGGCCAGGCCCTCCTCACCCCGTTCCGCACCTTCTCCGCCCAGGACACCGTGCGGTGGTTCCAACATCGCGGCGTGACTCTCAAAACCGAGCCCGACCGCCGCATGTTCCCGGACACGGACTCCTCGCAGACCATCGTCCAATGCCTCCTCCGCGCTGCTCGTTCCGCCCACGTCGAACTCCGCCTGCAACACGCAGTCCAAACCATCACCCGACTCCCTGCCGGCGGCTTCGAACTTCAGATCGAGGCCCCTCGAGAAAACCCCTCCCACCCCCACCCGAAGTCAGTCCAGACCTGGACCGCCGATCAGGTCCTGCTGGCCACCGGCGGCTGCCGTGGCACCGCCGCCGGCGCCCTGGCCGCCTCCCTCGGCCACTCCCTCATCCCCCCTGTCCCCTCCCTCTTCGCCTTCGACATCGACTCCCCCGGGCTGGGCCAACTCGCCGGCATCAGTCTCGACCACGTCGCCCTGTCGGTCCCCGCCATCCGGCGCTGCGAGGAAGGCCCGCTCCTCATCACCCACCGAGGCCTCAGCGGCCCCGCCGTGCTCCGACTCTCCGCCTGGGGAGCCCGCGAACTAAGCCAACTCGATTACCGATTCCCCCTCCTCGTCAGTTGGCTGCCAAACCAAACCCTCGAAACCATCACCGCCTCCCTCAAAGCCCTGCGCACCACCCACCCCGCCCGCCACGTCGCCAACTCGCCGCTCCCCCCCTTGCCCAGCCGACTCTGGGAATTCCTCGTGCGCGCGGCCGGCCTCCCACCGGACCAACGCTGGTCCAACCTCGCCCGCGCCCAAACCCACGCCCTCGCCCAACAACTCCACCGCACCTCCTTCGCCGTCCTCGGCAAAAGCCTCAACCAGGATGAATTCGTCACCTGCGGCGGTGTCCGCCTCGCCGAGGTCGACTTCCGCACCATGGAAAGCCGCCTCGTCCCAGGCCTCTACGCCGCCGGCGAATTGCTCGACATCGACGGGCTCACGGGCGGGTTCAATTTCCAGGCCGCCTGGTCCACCGGCTATGTCGCCGGCCAGGCCATGGCCAGCGCCCACCGTCAAGGCCTGAGCACCGGCCGCAACACGAGCTTGCGATAATCCACCGCCGTGTGATCCCCCTGCAGGTAAATCGGGCCCGGCCGGAACTCATCCGACCATAACGCCCCCCCAGTGCACCCCAGCAACGGCTCGTTGTCGATGATCCGCTTGTCATTCAAAATCACCGTGATGTGCCGATCCACCAGCGTAATGTCCAAGGTCTGCCACTCCCCCGGCGGACGCTCCGCACTCACCAGCGGCTTGATCCGACTGTACACCGCCCCCATGTGATGGCTGTTGAGAGGTCGCCCGTAACTCTCCGTCACCTGCACCTCGTAAATGCCCCGCAAGTAAATACCGCTGTTCCCATCCTTGTTCACCCGCACCTCCACCTGGAGGTTGAAATCCTCAAACTCCCGGTCCGTCCGCAGGTTCCCATAGTGCTTGCGCGGCTTGTCCTTCTCCTGCTCCGGCCGGTTCAGAAGCAACCCATCCTCGACCCGCCAACCGTTCGGCGCATTCGCCTCGATCAACCGCCACCCCTCCAGATTGCGACCGTTGAACAAGTGGACCGGCTCCCCAAACCGCAACTGGCTCACCGCCGGCTTGGCCGGTAACGCCGGAATCCGCTTGCCCGTGAAGGTCTCCGTCCGCAACCCGTCCCCATCCTCCCGCGGCTCCGTCCGCGTCAACCGCAACTCGTCCCCATCCACCCGCGCCGACAGCAACTCCGTCACCCGCTGGGTCCGTACCACCTTACCCTCCGCGTCCTTCCGCGGCACCTCCCGCGAACGCGTCACCATCATCGTCTCCCCATTGAAGAACACGAAGTCCACCGGGACCACACTGCCCCCGCCCCACAACACGCTCGCATCGTAATAACCCTTCTCCTGCGTCACCCCCAACCACCCCGCCCCACCCCCAGGAATCGTCAGCGCCCAGCGCCCAAGGAACCCGTCCGCCTCCCCCGCCCACACCCCTTCCCACGCCCCCCCCACCAACAAACAACCCAGCACCGTTGACCTCACGCCCGCACAATATCGGATTTGCATGCCGGCTTTCATAAGAACTCGGCCGCTTCGATTCAAAACAAAAAAGTCCCACCCCCTGGCCTCAGTGCCCGGTTCGCCCCTTGCCCCTCCCCTCCGCACAGCCTCCACCTTCCGTCGCCCCCGCAATTCCGCGGTCGCTCCCTGGACTCTCTCCATGAACCGTCGCCCCTCACCCCATCCCTCCCCCCAACCGTTGCCAGCGAAGCGATGATTCAAGTTGGGGGGAGGGAAATAGGGAGAGGGGGAATCGCTTCGGTTCAGGGGGCCAATGCGCGAAGCCCTGGTTGGGAGAAATCTCTCCCCGCCCGGCTCAGGGACGTCACCAAGCGAATTGCTTTTCCCTGCCGACTCGAGCAGACTGCGCCCCATGACTCACTCTCGCCGCTCCTTCCTCACCACCGCCACCGCTGCCCTCGGGGCGGCCACGCTGGGCACCCCCACCCCCACCGTCGCCGCCCCCAACCCGCGCAGCCCCAAGGTCAAGCTGGGCCTCTCCTCCTACTCCTACTGGCACTTCCGCGACCCCAAAGTCTCCATCGAAACCGTGATCGAGAAGGCCAGTGCCCTCGGCGTCCCAGGCGTCGATATCCTCCACCGGCAAATGGACCTCCCCGAAAAGGCCCCCCTCCGACCCGATCATCGCGCTTACCTCCGCCGCCTCAAACGCCACGCCTTCGTCCATGGAGTCGACCTCATCGCCGTCTCCACTCACCAGAGCTTCGTCAGCCCGAAACCCGAACTCATCGCCGCCAACGTCGAACACACAATCAAATGTATCGAACTCGCTTACGAACTCGGCGCCCCCTGCATCCGCATCAATACCGGCCGCTGGGGCGTCTACGACTTCGATAAACTCATGGCCAACCGCGGCATCGAACCCGTCCTCGAAGGCTATACCGAAGAAGACGGCTTCAAGTGGTGCATCGACGGCATCCTGCGCTGCCTCCCCAAGGCCGAAGAATGCGGGGTCCTGCTCGCCCTCGAAAACCACTGGGGCCTCGCCCGCACCCCCGAAGGCCTCATGCGCATTGTCAATGCCATCCAGTCACCTTGGCTTGGCGTCCTCATGGACACCGGCAACTTCCTCGAAGAACCCTACCCCAAACTCGAGCAAATCGCCCCCCGCACCATCTTCGTCCAAGCCAAAACCTACCCCGGCGGCGGCGAATGGTACTCCCTCGACCTCGATTACCAGCGCGTCGCCCAAATCCTCGCCTCCGTCAACTACCAGGGCTACGTCTCCCTCGAAATGGAAGGCAAACAAGACCCCGACGTCGCCGTCCCCGCCAGTATCGCCCTCCTCCGCCAAGCCTTCGGGCTCTAATCCGCCCTTACTGCGTCCCCATCACCAACAACCGGCGAATCTGCTCCCGATTCGCCGCGTCCCGGAATTCCACCGGGTTGTAGTCATCCGTCAGGACGATCCCATGATCCGGATTCGCCCGTAGATTGCTCTCCAGCGCCCCTTCCACCTGGTAGCGGCTTGACGCGTGCACCCCCTGCACATCAGGCACCCTCCGCACCGCCAACTCCTCCTGGTCGGACGCCACAAAGAAGATGTTCCCGTTCCGCGTCCCCCGGATCGCCACACTCCGAAACACCGCCTTCAACGTCACGTCCAACGACGCCCCCATGAAATCCCGCCCCCGATCGAAGTCGCAAAACGCGTTGATCACCAATACGCCCCCAGGCTTCAATACGCGCCGGATCGCCGCAAACGCCTCCTTCGTCATCAAGTGCGACGGCGACGAATCGCCCAGAAACGCGTCCAAAATCACCGCGTCATAGCGACGCGGTGTCTCGTTCACAAAATGCCGCGCGTCATCGATCGCCAAATGCACCCGCGCCGGATCGAACCCAAAATACTCCCGCGCCACCCGCGGCACCGCCGGATTAATCTCCACCACGTCCACCTTCGCCCCCTCCCGCGCAAACTGCATCGGCACCACCCCGATCCCTAACCCAATGCACAGCACGTCCTCGATCCGCTCCGTGTGCGCCACCGCCAGACGATGCAACATGTAGGTGAACATCGATAGACTCTGGCCGCTGGACGGCTCGTAGGTGTTCTGCGTCAAATAGTCGTTCAATAAATACCGGCGCCCCCCATCCCTGGTCTCTAACACCTGCAATTGCCCAAAGTTCGAGTTGACCCGATGCAACTCCTTCCAGGTCCCCCCTTCCTTGAACCGATCTCCCACCGCCCCGATCTCCCCCAAACTCACCCCCACCACCACCTCCGTCGCCGCCCCCACCATCGCCCCACGCCGCTCCCGCCTCCCCACCATGTACGTC
>CAZVRY010000372.1:0-2251 GCA_964629545.1 uncultured Verrucomicrobiota bacterium
CGGGGGGGGCGGCGGGGGGGGGGAGGTCGGCCGGCCGGGGAGGTTTCGGCGGCCTTGCAGGCAGCGGACTTGCTGTTGTTGCCGTTTGTGGATGGGGTGGCGGAGCGGCGGACGAGTTTCATGGCGGGGTTGAGTCATGGGCGGGCGGTGGTGACGACGCTGGGTTGGAGCACGGGCCCGACCTTGCGGGGTGGTGATTTTTTCGTGGGGGTTGAGGTCGGGGAGGGGGCGGGGGGATTTGTGAGTGCGGTGAGGGAGTGGGCGGGGGATGGGGTAGGGCGGGAGCGGTTGGGGGAGGTGGCGCGGAGGGTGTATTTGCGGGACTACGATTGGCCCGTGGTGGTGGATCGGTTGCGGGAGTGTTGGAAGGCGGGCGGGGTGAGGAGGGGTGAGGGCAGGAGAGCGTGATGAGGACCTGGTGGCGATATTGGCGGGAGACATTGGACTGCATGATGCGGTTGCGGCCGCATTTGCGGGCGGGGCGGAATTTGGTGGTGGCGGTGGTGGTGTCGGCGTTTGTGGCGGCGGCGTTGGAGGGTGTTGGGGTGGGGATGTTGGTGCCGTTGATCAATCTGTTGTTGGGAGGGGAGGGGCATCGGCCGATGCGACCGATTGCGTGGTTGATGGAGGTGGCGCCTGGGCATGGGCCGGCGTTTTACATTGTGGCGTTTTGCGGGGTGGTGGCGGGGGCGATCGCGTCGAAGAACGTGGTGCTGTATGTGAGCACGGTGTTGGCGGCGCGTCTGCGGTGTCGGCTGGCGACGAACATGAGGGAGGCGATGTACCGAAGGTTGTTGGGGGCGGACATGGCGGTATTCGAGCAGCGGGCGGCGGGGGAGGTGGCGAACGGGTTTGGGTCGGAGACGTTCCGGGCGTTGGCGACCTTCGATTTGCTGCTGAGCGCGGTGCAGCGGGGGTGCATGTTGTTGTGTTACGTGGTGGCGATGGTGGTGATTTCGTGGCGGTTGACGTTGGTGACGGTGGTGTTGGGGGGGGCGATTGGCGGGGTGGTGGCGTTTTTGTCGAAGCGGCTGCATCAGCAGGGTCGTGATCTGACGGAGGCGAACCAGCGGTTGAGTTCGCAGTTGGTGGAGTCGTTTGCGGGGATACGGGTGATCAAGGCGACGCATTCCTGGGAGCGGGAGTTGGCGCGGTTTCAGGAGGCGAATCGGTTTCAGGCGCGGACGGAGGAGCGGAGCACGAGGATTAGCGGGTTATTCATGCCGTTGGCGGAGGTCGTGGCGGTGGCGGGCGCGATGTTGATCGTGGGGGGCGCGTATGTGTTTTTCGTGCGGACGGGTTTGATGTTGAGCAGTCACTTATTCGGGTTTGGGTTCATCTTGTTGCGGATGTTGCCGTTGCTGAACCAGTTGTATTCGATGCAGGGGCATTTGCTCTATATGTCGGCGGGGGTGCGGGAAGTGGAGAAGTGGTTGGCGACGCCGCAGCATCCGCATCGGCCGTTTGGGGATCGGGGGTTTGTGGGGGTGAGGGAGGCGATTCGGTTTGAGGGGGTCAGCTTCACGTATCCGAATGGGACGCAGGCCTTAAGCGATGTCGGGTTCGATTGGCCGGCGGGGAGGACGGTGGCGTTAGTGGGGGCGTCGGGATCGGGGAAGTCGACGGTGGCTGGGTTGTTGTTGAGGTTTCGGCATCCGACGTCGGGACGGATCACGGTGGACGGGGTGGATTACTGGGAGTTCAGTCCGGCCTCGTGGCATCAGGGGGTAGCGATTGTGGAGCAGGAGGCGTTCTTATTTCACGACACGATGGAGCGGAACATCGGGTATGGGTTTCCGGAGGTGCGGGCGGAGGAAGTGCAGCGGGCGATCGAGCTGGCTCATCTGGAGGATGTGGTGCGGGAATTGCCGGCGGGTTTGCAGACGGTGGTCGGCGAGCGGGGCACGACGCTTTCGGGGGGGCAGCGTCAGCGTTTGGCGATCGCCCGTGCGTTGGTGCGGAATCCGAAGATTCTGATTTTGGACGAGGCGACGTCGGCTTTGGACACGGTATCGGAGCGGCAGGTGCAGTCGGCGTTAAGCGAGGCGATGAGGGGGCGGACGGTGTTGGTGATTGCGCATCGGCTATCGACGGTGCGGAGTGCGGATCACATTGTGGTGATGGATCATGGGCGGGTGGTGGAGCAGGGGACGTGGGGGGCGTTGGAGGGGCGGGGGGGAGTGTTTACGCGGTTAGTGCGGTCGGCGTCTGGGGTTGCGGGTTTGATTGGGTAGGGGGAGGGCTGGGGAGG
>CAZVRY010000372.1:2261-5622 GCA_964629545.1 uncultured Verrucomicrobiota bacterium
GGCCCCCCCGGGGGCGGCGGGGGGCGGGGCGGGGGGGGGCGGGGCGCGGGGGCCGGGGGTTGGGGGGGGCTGTGGTGGGCTGCAGTTCTGGCTCTTTTCGGTCCTGATGCAGGCCAAGAAAGGGTCAGCCTTTGGCAATGGGGAGGTAGTATTCGTGGCTTGATTCTACGGACATTGGTTGCACTGTTGCGTGACGAACCACGGACCGCTGCGGTGGGTGGTGGTTTTGGGTTCAAGCGGGCGAGAACGGGCCTGGCTTATGACTGGACTGGCGAACCGAGCGGTAGTTGACCGGCGCGAATTCCTGCGCAGTGGGGTGCGTGGGGTTGTGTTAGGGGGGCTTGTTGTCCTGGGGGTGAGTCGGACGCGGCGGCCGGCGGTGGGGGACGGATCCGGGACCTGTCTGAACCAGGGGATTTGTGGAGGGTGCAGTCGGCGGGTTGGTTGCGGGTTGCCTTCTGCGCGGGCATGGCGTGACGGGACTCCGGGAGGTTGATGATGAACCCACTTCAGCGCAACGTGTTGCAGAATCGGCGAGGCTTTCTGGGCGGCGCATTGGCGGCGGTGCAAGCGGTGGGGGTGGGAGTTGCCGCCGCGCGGTTGGGGTCAGCAGGGCAGGCAGCTGAGCGGGTGAGGGTTGGGGAGGCGAATCCGTGGGCGTATGATGTGGAGCGGTTGCAGCGGACGGATCCGAAGTTGGTGCTTTATGGGGTGGTGGGGCGGTTTCGGTCGCCGCGGGCGGAGCCGCTTCGGTGGGCGGTGGGGCCTGGGGAGGGGGTTTACGTGGTGGCGGGCAAGTATGTGACGGCGGTGGGTGGGGATGGGGGGGTGATGCGGGAGTGGGCGTTAGGGGAGGAGGGGCGGTGTGTGGGGGTGTCTGGGGAGGGGGATGTTTACGTGGGGTTACGGGATCATGTGGAGGTGTTTGATCGTCAGGGGCAGCGGCGGGCGGTGTGGGAGGTGGCGGGGCCGAAGAGTTATTTGACGGCGGTGGCGGTGGGGCGGGATGAGGTGTATGTGGCGGATGCCGGGCAGCGGTTGGTGCTGCGGTATGATCGGTCCGGGAAACTGTTGGGGCGGATTGGGGCGAGGGATGCGGGTCGGAACATACCCGGGTTTATCGTGCCGAGCCCGTTCTTCGATGTGGAGTTGGCGAAGGATGGGTTATTAAGGGTGACGAATCCTGGTCGGCATCGGGTGGAGGCGTATACGAAGGAGGGTGATTTGGAGGTGTGGTGGGGGGCGGCGTCGATGGGGATGGAGGGATTTTGCGGGTGTTGCAATCCGGTTAATTTGGCGCTGATGGGGGATGGTCGGGTGGTGACCTTCGAGAAGGGGTTGCCGCGGGTGAAGGTGTATTCGGCGGAGGGCCGATTCGAGTCGGTGGTGGCGGGGTGTGAGCAATTTGGTGAGAACGCGCGGGTGTGTGGTCCGGCGGATTGTTCGGTGGGTGGGTTGGATGGGGCGGTGGACGGGCGGGGGCGGGTTTACATTTTGGATTTGGTGGCGGCGGAAGTGCGGGTGATGGAGAGGAAGGCGTCATGATGGGGCGTTCGGAGTCGAAGGCTGGGGTAACGCGCCGGCAGTTTTTGCGGGACGGGACGCGGGCGGCGGCGTTGACGGGGTTGGGGGCGTTGGCGGGGTTGCTGGTGGATCGGTCGCAGGCGGAGACGATGGCATGGCAGATTGATCCGGCGCGGTGTTTGAAGTGTGGCCGGTGTGCGACGCACTGTGTGTTGGAGCAATCGGCGGTGAAGTGCGTGCATGCGTTTGCGATGTGCGGCTACTGTCAGTTGTGCACGGGCTATTTCGAACCGGATCCGAACGGGTTGAACACGGCGGCGGAGAACCAGTTATGTCCGACGGCGGCGATCGAGCGGACGTTTGTGGAGGATCCGTATTACGAGTATCGGATCAATGAGGATTTGTGCATTGGGTGTGCGCGGTGCGTGGATGGGTGTGCGCGGTTTGGGAACGGGTCATTGTTTTTGCAGATCCGGCATGATCGGTGTGTGAACTGTAACGTGTGTGCGATTTCGCGGGTGTGTCCAGGGGACGCGTTTCGGCGGGTGCCGGTGCGGAAGCCGTATATGCTGAAGGCGGGGCATTGAGATGGGGGCGAGGCGGCGAGAGAGGGTTGGAGGGAGGATCCGCGGGGCGGTGGTGGGGGTATTGGGATTGGGGGCAGGGCGGTGGTTGCGGGGTTTGGTTTGGGGGCGTGGGTGGGTGGCGGCGTGTTGTTTGGGGTGGGTGTTGGCGGGGGTGGTGGGGGTGTGGGCGGAGCAGCGGTTTCCGCCCCCGGAGTTTGTGGAGACGGGGCACAAGTTGCCGGAGACGACGGTTCCGGGGCCGCGGTCGTTGGTGTGGCAGTATATCGATGTGGGGGTGTTGGTGGTGGCGCTGGGGGTGGCGACGTGGATGGTGCATGGGGCGCGTCGGCGTCGGGGGTTGGTGTGGTTAGGGGTGGGGTCGGTGCTTTACTTTGGTTTTTGGCGGGAGGGTTGTATTTGTGCGATTGGCTCGCCGCAGAACATTGCGTTGGCGTTGGGGGACGCGGGGTATGCGGTGCCGTTGACGGTGATGGCGTTTTTCTTGTTGCCGTTGGCGGTGGCGTTATTTTTCGGGCGGACGTTTTGTGCGGCGGTGTGTCCGCATGGGGCGTTGCAGGATCTGGTGTTGGTGAAGCCGTTGAGGGTGCCGGGGTGGCTGGAGAGCGGGTTGGGGGTGTTACCGTACGTGTTTCTTGGGGCGGGGGTGTGGTTTGCGGCGACGGGGAGCATTTTTCTTTTCTGCCATTACGATCCGTTTGTGCCGTTGTTTCGGTTGGATGGTCGGTGGGCGATGGTGACGGCTGGGGCGGTATTATTGGCATTGGGGACCGTGGTGGGGCGGCCTTACTGTCGGTTCTTATGTCCTTATGGGGCGTTGTTGAAGATGGCGTCGGTGGTATCGAAGTGGCGGGTGCGGACGACGCCGGATTATTGCACGCAGTGTCGGTTGTGTGAGGCGTCGTGTCCGTATGGGGCGATGCGCGAGCCATCGGCGGGTCGACCGGAGGCGGGGGTGTTGGCGGGGAGTCGGCGGGCATTGGGTTGGTCGTTGGTGGCGTTGCCGGTGTTGTTGGTGGTGGGGGGATGGTTGGGGGGACGGTTTTCGGCGACGGCGGCGGCGATCGATCCGCGGGTGGCGTTGGCGGAGTTGATGGTGCGGACGCAGGAGGTGTCGCTGCGGACGGGGGCGCTGACGCCGGACGAGTTGGCGTTGGCGCGGGCGCGGCAGGCGCCGGTGGAGACCTTGCGGGTGGCGGCGGAGGTGCGGGAACGGTTTCGGGTGGGCGGGTGGTTTTTTGGGGCGTGGGTGG
>CAZVRY010000372.1:5632-5992 GCA_964629545.1 uncultured Verrucomicrobiota bacterium
CCCGGGGGGGGGGGGGGGGGGGGGGGGGGGCTGGTGTGGGGGGGGGGGGGGTTTTTTGGGGGGGGGGGGGGGGGTGGGTGGTGGGGGTGAAGTGGATACGGTTATCGATGTATCGGGCGCGGACGGATTACGAGCCGGACGCCGGGGATTGTGTGGCGTGCGGGCGGTGTTTTGAGTATTGCCCGAACGAGCTAGTGCGGCGGGGGTTGATGCCGGCGAGTGCGGTGGTAGCGCCGCGGCCGGTGGTGGGGAGGGGGTGTTGAGGATGGGGCGGGTGCTTCCAGGGTTGGTGGCGGGCGAGGCTGGGGAGGGGGGGGTGCGGGCGCGGGTATGGAGGAGGGTGACGGCGAGTGCGGCTGT
>CAZVRY010000373.1:0-231 GCA_964629545.1 uncultured Verrucomicrobiota bacterium
CCGCCGCCGCCCGCCCCCGGGGCGCGCCGCCCGGCCGCCCCGGGCCGGGGGGGCGGGGTGCGGAGACGCGGTCGGCGGCGGCGGGGTCGTCGGGCGCAACGGGTGAATTAAGTGACGTGTTGAAGCGGCTGATGGAGCAGCGGGAAAGGGAAATGAAATGAAGACGATGAGATTACGCCGGGTGGGGGTGGGGTTGATGGCGATGGGGCTGTTGGGGGGGTGGTTGTTGGG
>CAZVRY010000373.1:241-5963 GCA_964629545.1 uncultured Verrucomicrobiota bacterium
CGGAGCCCGTGCCGGTGCCGGTGCAAGAGCCGGACCCGGAGCCGCCGGAGCCGGAGCCGGAGCGGCCGTCGGAGCCGGTGGTGGAGCCGGGGCCTGGTTTTGTGCAGCCGATCGTTGAGCCTGGGGAGGTGCCGGCGGAGGTTCCGCCCGTTCCGGCGGAGGGGGAGCGTGGGCGTGGGTGGGAGGATCGGCGTCCCGGGGTGCCGGGCGATGGGGGTCGGGGGTCGGAGGGGGGGCGGACGGTGGGGGGGGCGAGCCGGGTGCTGGAGGCGGTGCCGGCGCAGGCGGTGCCGCCTGGGGTGAAGGGTTTGCGGTTGAATTTTCGCGGGGTGCCGTTGGAGCAGGTGTTGAACTATTTGAGCGATGCGGCGGGGTTCATCATCAATTTGGAGACGGAGGTGAGCGGGAAGGTGGATGTGTGGAGCAATCAGCCGTTGGATCGGGAGGAGGCGTTGGAGTTGCTGACGACGGTGTTAGCGCGGCACGGGTATGCGGCGATTCGGAAGGATCGGATGTTGACGATTGTGAGTCGGGACGAGGCGAAGAAGCGGACGATTCCGGTGGTGAGCGGGAACATTCCGGACAACATCCCGCAGAGTGAGGAGATTGTGACGCAGATTATTCCGGTGCGTTACATCAGTGCGACGCAGTTGGTGAAGGACTTGCAGCAGTTATTGCCATCGACGGCGACGCTGACGGCGAACGAGGGTGGGAACGCGTTGGTCTTGACGGATGCGCAGGCGAACATTCGGCGGATGGCGGAGATTGTGCAGGCGCTGGACACGGCGGTGGCGTCGGTGTCGTCGGTGCAGGTGTTCCCGCTGATGTATGCGGATGCGAAGACGCTGGCGACGACGATTCAGAACTTGTTTCAGAGTCAGGACACGTCGCGCGGGAATCAAGGGGGTGCGGCGCGGTTTTTCAATGCGTTTCGTGGGGGGCCTCCGGGGATGGGGGGTGGCGGGGGAGGGGAGTCGGCCTCGGCGGGTGGGGGGCGGGCGCCGACGCCGAAGGTGGTGGCGGTGGCGGACGAGCGGAGCAACTCGGTGGTGGTGAGCGCGCCGGAGGAGCAGATGGTGGTGATCGAGGGGGTGATCAAGCAGATCGATCAGGATGTGGACGAGATAACGGAGTTGCGGGTGTTTCACTTGCAGCATGCGGATCCGCAGGAGATGGCGGACGTGCTGTCGAGTTTGTTTTCGGACACGGGGAGCACGCAGAATCAGCGTGGGGGGCAGTTTCGGTTTGCGGGGGGACCGTTTGGGATGATGGGGGGCGGGCGCGGGGGTGGAGATCAGAGTACGCGGGCGCAGCAGCAGAACCGGGTGGTGGCGGTGGCGGATCCGCGGACCGGTTCGGGGGTGGTGAGTGCGGCGAAGGGGTTGATGGAGCAGATTGCGGCGATGATCACGCAATTGGATGCGGATCCGGCGCGCAAGCAGAAGGTGTATGTGTATTCGGTGGAGAACACGGATCCGGAGGCGTTGCAGGAGATCTTGCAGAATTTGTTTCCCGAGCAACAGAACTCGAGCATGCGGAATCGGACCTCGAACACGCAGCGGAACAGCAATCAGTTGAACAACCGGACCACGCAGAACAACAACAGTCAGCGGAGTCGGAACACGGGTCTGGGCACGGGGTCGGCGTTGGGGTCGGGGTTTGGGAATACGGGGCGGTAGGGCCGCGTGGAGGGTGAAGAAGAACAGGAACGGACTATGAGACGAGACATGAGGCGGGGCGGTTGGTGGTTGGGTTGGGCCGCGAGCGTATTATTGGCGTGGGGGGTGGTGTGGGGGCAGCAGTTTGGGGGGGCGGGGCGGCGGACGGGGACGACGACGTATCCGAGCCGGACGCAGATGGGGTCGGCGACGGTGACGTATGACCAGGAGACGCGGAAGTTGATTGTGATTACGGACGAGGAGACGGCGCAGTATGTGGGGCAGGTGGTGACGAACCTGGATCGGACGCCGCCGCAGGTTTTGATCAACGTGGTGTTTTTGGAGGTGACGTATCGGAAGGGGTTGGACGTTGGGGTGGAGGGGACGTTTTCGAAGGACATTGGGGGGGACACGACGGCGCTGGCGCGGCAGGGGTTCAACGGGTTGCCGGGGTTGACGTCGGGGACAGGGCTGGCGGGGATGATTGGGCCGACGTATACGGCGACCTTGCGGGCGATTGCGGAGGCGGGGAAGTTGGAGGTGTTGTCGCGGCCGAGTGTGCTGGCGCGGAACAATCAGGAGGCGACGATTACGGTGGGTCAACAGGTGCCGCTGATCACGGGGACGCGGTATGACAATTTTGGGAATCAGATCAACGCCATCAGTTATACGAGTGTGGGGATCATCCTGCGGGTGACGCCGTTTATCACGGCGGAGGGGATGGTGGAGATGATTGTGTCACCGGAGATCTCGAACTTGTCGGATCAGACGGTGGCGATCTCGACGGGGACGAACGCGGTGGGGGCGCCGGTGATCAACACGCGGTCGGCGGACACGGTGGTGGTGACGCCGGATGGGCAGACGGTGGTGATCGGCGGGTTGATGCAGAACTCGAAGACGTCGACGACGAGCAAGATTCCGTTGTTGGGGGACATTCCGGGGTTGGGGGCGTTATTCCGTCGGAAGGTGGACAGCACGGTGAAGACGGAGCTCTTGATTTTCCTGACGCCGCACATTATTCGGACGCCGGCGGAGTTAGCGATGGCGACGCAGAACGAGCGGGCGAACACGAAGATCATGCGGGAGGCATTCAAGCCGGAGGAAATAGACCGGGCGTTCAAGGCGCCGGAGGCGGGGGCGCCGCGGGACTGAGTGGGGTGGACGGAGGCCAGAGGTTCGAGGAAGCATATGGAAGCGAGTCGGCGGACGCGGGCGGTGTATGTGGGGTTGGTGGTGGCGTGGGGGATCCTGTTGATCTGGCAGGCTGTGGAGCATCACCGGGTGCGGATGATGGCGCGGACGGAGTTAGTGAATCGGGCGAAGGACATCTCGAACACGGTGGGGTTGGTGTTGCGTTCGCAGCGGCGGTTTGGGGGGGTGATCTCGCGGGAGCGGATGGAGTCGGCGTTGACCGCGCTGGTGCGGCCTGGGGAGTTGAACGGCGTGGCGTTGTTGAACAGTGCGGAGGAGGTGGTGGCTTCGGCGGGGGAGAGTGCGGGGATTGAGCCGTCGCAGTTGAGTCCGGCGGACGTGCGGTGGACGGAGCGGAACGTGACGTTGATGAACCTGGTGGATTTGGGGACGAACGTGGTGCGGGAGACGCAGGGGCCGAGTCCGGCGATTGTGATTCCGGCGAGCGAGTTGTTTCCGTTTGGGACGAATCGGCCCCCGGGTCCGCCGCCGGGCGGTTTTGACGGGCCGCGGCGCCTGGGGACGAATGCGCCGCCGGAGGGAGTGTTGGCGGGGCCGCCGCCGCCGCCGGAGACGAACGCGGTGCCGCGGCCGCGGTTTGGGGGGCGTCGGGGGGATCGGCGGGGCTCGTTTGACCGGCCGTTTTGGATGAGCGAGGAGGAGTATCGGTCGTTGATCGAGAAGAAGGGGGTGCACAGTTTCGTGTTGGTGTTATCGACGCGGTCGGTGCAGGCGCGGACGTGGCAGGATTTGTGGTTACGGGGGGTGATTTCGATGTTGGCGGCGGTGGCGGCGGCGGGGTTGGCGTTGGCCTGGCGGAACGTGGTGCGGTCGTCGGAGTTGGAGGTGAGGCTGGCGCGGGCGGCGGAGTTGAACGCGCGGCTGAAGGAGATGAACCTGGCGGCGGCGGGGTTGGCGCACGAGACGCGGAATCCGCTGAACATTATTCGGGGGTTGGCGCAGATGGTGTCGCGGTTGCCGGAGGCATCGGAGGAGGTGAGGGGCAAGTCTCGGGAGATTGTGGACGAGACGGATCGGGTGACGGCGCAGTTGAACGAGTTTATCAACTACTCGAGGCCGCGGGAGGTGCGGCGGAGTGCGGTTTCGCTGGATGGGGTGATGGGCGAATTATCGCGGGCGTTGGCGTCGGATTTGGAGGAGAAGGGGTTACGGTTGCAGGTGGCCGAGGGGTTGCCGGTGGTGGAGGCGGACGAGCAGTTATTGCGGCAGGCCTTATTCAACTTGTTACTGAATGCGACGCAGGCGGTGGAGGCTGGGGGGCTGATCGAGGTGGGTTTTGTGGGGACGGAGCCCGGGGTTGGGATGTTGGAGGTGCGGGACAATGGTCCTGGGGTGCCGGTCGAGCAGCGGCATGAGATTTTCAAGCCGTATGTGACGACGCACACGGAGGGGACGGGTTTGGGGTTGGCGATTGTGCAGCAGATTGTGTTGGCGCACGGGTGGGAGATTGCGTGTTTGGGGAACGAGCCGCGGGGGGCGGTATTTCGGATCACCCATGTGAGGCTTGCCTCGGCCTCGTAGCGGTCGCACTCTGGGGGTGTGAGCACTCGAGGTCGGGCCAGCGACAATCGCGCGGGGGCGTCGTCCACGGACGCGTCGAGGGGGCGATTGGCGGGGCCGATCCTGATTGTGGACGACGATCCGGGGCAGCGGAGTTTACTGGACGGTTTCTTGCGGGGGCAGGGGTTTCGGACGGTGACGGCGGGTTCGGGGGAGGAGGCGTTGAGGGTGTTGGGGGGCACGGAGGTATGTTTGATGATCACGGACGTGCGGATGCCGGGGTTATCGGGGCTGGAGACGTTGCGGCGGGCGCGGCAGCGGTTGGGGGTGTTGCCGGTGTTGATGGTGACGGCGTATGCGGACATTCGGGAGGCGGTGGGGGCGATGCGGGACGGGGCGGTGAATTACCTGTCGAAGCCGATCGATTTGGACGAGTTATTGGCGACGGTGCGGCAGGCGACGGGATTGGCGGAGGAAGAGGGGATGGGGTTGGAGGCGGGGCATCCGTTGCCGGCAGGGGTGGTGGTGCGGAGTCCGTTGATGCGGGGGTTGTTTCGGGATGCGTCGTTGGTGGCGGGGTCTGAGAGTCGGGTGTTGATTACGGGGGAGAGTGGGACGGGGAAGGAGGTGTTGGCGGACACGATTCACGGTTGGAGTTCGCGGGTGGGGGGCCCGTTGGTGAAGGTCAACTGTGCGGCCTTGCCGGAGGCGTTGTTGGAGAGCGAGTTGTTTGGGCATGAGAAGGGTTCGTTCACGGGGGCGATGGCGCAGCGGATTGGGCGGTTCGAGCAGGCGGATGGGGGCACGGTGTTTTTGGATGAGATTGCGGAGATGTCGCCGACGTTGCAGGCGAAGTTGTTGCGGGTGACGCAGGATGGGCGGTTTCAGCGGGTGGGGTCGAATGCGGAGATCCGGACGAATGTGCGGATTTTGGCGGCGACGAACCGGGTGTTGGACGAGGAGGTGCGGCGGGGGCGGTTCCGGGAGGATTTATTTTACCGATTGAACGTGTTCGAGTTGCACATTCCTCCTTTGCGGGAGCGGGTGGAGGACATTGTGCCGTTGGCGAATCAGTTCTTGATGGAGTTCACGCAGGGCAAGGTGCGGCTGTCGTCGGGGGTGTCGGACCTGCTTCAGACCTACGGGTGGCCGGGGAACGTGCGGGAGTTGCGGAACGCAATGGAGCGTGCGGCGTTGTTGTGTCGGGGGGAGGTGGTGTTACCGGAGCATTTGCCGGGGCGGATTCGGCCGGCGGGGGGTGGCGAGGCGGACGGCGGGGGGGGGGTGGCGGGGGGGGGCGATCCCCGGCGATTGGACGAGATCGAGCGGGACACGATTTTGGAGGTGCTGCG
>CAZVRY010000374.1:0-5952 GCA_964629545.1 uncultured Verrucomicrobiota bacterium
GAAGCCAAAATCGCCTCCAGCAAAATCGGAAGTTATTTTTGCACAGACCCTAAGGCGGGGAGACGGTCGGGTCGACCGACAGACCGTGGCTGCTATGATGCGCCTGGGAAACACTCGGGCCATGGTCCGGATCCCATGGGCCAGGAGGGGACAGAAGTAGGACCGACGGAGGGTAAGGGGGGAAAAGAAAACCGGACGAAAGACTTGACTTTAGCGCGCGGGGCCGAGCAATCGCGGCATGCTCGTTGAGAACCAGGGACTCATAACCGAGGTCTCTGAAAAGCACGCTCGCCCATTCAACTTCCCAGGTTCGTGGCAGGATGGGCCGCCAACGTTTGCCTTGCCATCCCCTTCCGCATGCACTACCAAAAGAGCGCAGTCTGGAGCGTCCGAGGGTAAACCTGCAGGGTCCCCCTCGGGAACCTGCCAGCTCCATCCTGCAGATCTGCGGCTGACTCGGTCGGCCACACCATGAAGCACTCACCTACGACGCGCCCCCGCCCGGCCCCGGCCAAACGTCGTCGCCCCAACTCCCCGGCCAGATCCCTCGACGCCAAACTGGATGAGCACGTCGCCTTCCTCTGCTCCTTCCTCCGTGGACCCGCCAGCGTCGGCGCCGTCGCCCCCAGCTCCCCCGCCCTCGCCCTGGCCATGCTCACCGGATGCGACCTCGCCCACGCCGACACCGTCGTCGAACTCGGCCCCGGCACCGGTGCCTTCACGGGCCCCATCTGCGACGAAATCGGCAGCCGCACCACCTTCATCGCCCTCGAACTCGACGCCCACCACGTCAAACGCCTCCAACGCCAATTCCCCCGCGCCGCCGTTTACCACGATAACGCCGCTCTCCTCCCCCATTACCTCGCCCGCCACGAGAAACAAAAGGCCGACTACATCATCTCTGGACTCCCCTGGGCTAGCATCCCCTCCCGCGAACGCGAACGCATCATGACCGCCATCCTCGCGAGCCTCGCCCCCGGCGGTGTCTTCATTACCTTCGGCTACTTCCACGCCCGCCTCCTCCCCGGCGCCCGACGCTTCATCGCCCAACTCCGCCAAGACTTCCTGCGCGTCGAACGCAGCAAACTCGTCTGGCGCAATATCCCTCCAGCCTACGTCTACCGCTGCACCCTCGCCGGCCCGTCGAGGAGCTGAATCGACCGCACCGCCCGCACCCGCACCCGCGGATCCGGATCGTCCCGCAAGACCTCTAATCCCGGCAATCCCAACCGACCCAAGTCCCCCAACCCGCTTAACACCGTCGCCGCCGCCAACCGCGTCTGCACGTCCTCATGCCCCAGCAGATTCGTAATCGCAGGCACCGCGGGACCCGCGTCGCGCCCGAACAGCCCCACCAAGGTCAACGCACGCAATCGAATCGGCCCGTCCGCGCTCGACATCAACTCCACTAACGTCGGCACCAACCGACCGGCCCGCCCCTCGCTCGACCACAACAGGTGCGCCGCCTGTAAACGAACCCCCGGATTCGTATCCGCCAAACATCGGCCTGCCACCGCCCGAACCCCCGGATCGCGGGGATCCAACTGCCCCAACAAATCCAACGCCGTCCCCCGAGTCCAGGCATCCGGATGCAAGGTCAGTCGCATCAACACCGGCATGGCCACCCGCGCACGCTCCCCCATCCGCCCCAACACCCGCAGCGACTTCACCCGCAAAAACTCATCCTTGCCCTCCAGCAACACCACCAGCGCCCCCACCGCGCCCGCCGCCTCCGGCCCAAGCCGCTCCAACGCCCCCAAGGCGTAACCGCGGATCTCCTCATGACTGTTCCAAGGCAGCGGCATCCTCATCAACATCGCCCTCGGCAACACCGCCCGAAATACCCCCGCCACCCGATTCGCCAAGACCACCACTCGGTCCCTTGAAGAAGGCCCCACCACCGCCGCGTCAGCCAAAAACCCCACCGCCCGCTCGTCCGCCGCCGCAAACGCCTCCACCACGACCTCTCGCCGTGTCCGGAGCAAGTCCCGATACCCCGCCGCGTCCCGCCCTTGCCACCGCGGAGCCGGATCCAGCCAACTCACCCCCAGCCAAAAACCCACCCCCATGATCACCACCCCCAGCCCCACCTTCCCCCACCCCACCCGCCTAACCCCTTCCCCACCCCTCCACCCCGCCAACCACCGCTGCCAACCGGACTTCATCGCGCTCCCCTCCCCCCCCCACTCACGGACGCCGCCGGTAACGCTCGTAAAGCCGAGTGTGCCGACTCTCCATGCTCTGCTCCCGCCCCGCTATCCATACCTGCCTCACCTGCGACCGAATATCCAAAATCGGCCCGTCCGCCACCACCAGACTCGCCTCCTTCCCCACCTCGATCGACCCCAATCGATCCGCCACCCCCAGGGCCTCCGCCGGATGCAACGTCAAGCCCTTGATGCCCACCTCTTCCGGCAACCCAAACGCCACCGACTGCGCCGCCAGATACGCCAAATTCCGCAACGACGAGGCCTCAAATCGCCCCGCCGTCCCAAAACTCACCTTCACCCCAGCCTCGTGTAACCGCCCCGCCGCCCGGAAATGGTCCGCATACGAATCCGTGTCCGCCCCAGGCAACGTGAACACCCCCTCGTAAATCACCGGCACCCGCCGCGCCGCAATCTCCCCCGCCACCCGCCACGCCTCCTGCCCTCCCACCAAAACCACCGCCAACTTCCGCTCCACTCCCCACGCCAGCGCCGCCCGTATCTCCCGCACCCCGTCCGCATGCACAAACACCGGCCGCTCCCCGCGCACAAACGGCCCCATCGCCTCCCACGCCGGCACCACCCCCGTCCCCTCCCCCACCTGCCCCGCCCCTCGCCAACGCCCATAGGCCGCCGCTTCCAAAAAAAACTCGTCCAACTCCCGCAACCGCAACCGCCGCTCCCGCACCTGCTCCTCCACCGACCGTCCACGCCCACTCCCTCGCTCCCGCGCGACCAAATCCAACTCCGCCGACGGCCAATACACATGCAAACCGACCGGCGCCCGCACGGTCATCTGCTCCGTCGTCCACCCGTCCAACTGGATCAACCCCGACCGCCCCGCCACAACCCCGCCCCCAGGCACCACCAACGCATGCGTAATCCCATTCGCCCGCGCTACCGGGATCAACTCCGAGTCCGGATTCACCGCCCACCATGACCCCACCTCCGGCGTATACTGCCCCACCTCCGTCGTGTCCCGCGTCGCCCGGACCGCATCCACCTCGATTAACCCCAAGGTCGAAGACGACGCAATCAAACCCGGATACACGTGCATCCCCCCCAACTCCACAACCCGCCCCCCCTCCCCGCCCACCGCCACCCCCACCGCCTTGATGCGACTCCCCTCTATCAACACCTCCCCCTTCGCAAGGCTCGGCCCCGACACCGTATGCACGGTCGCCCCCTTCAACAACACCGTCCCTTCCCCCGCTCTCGCCCCTACACCACCCCCAGCCAACCAAACGATCAGCACCCCAACGTGCCACGTCAGCCCGCGCCACCCCTCTCTCCCCGACAATTCCCACGCTCCCCACCGCCATCCGCCCAGCGTCATCCTTCCTCCATTCATCGCTCCTCCTCCAGGCAATGCCGATCCAGCCCATCATGCCAATGTTCCAACGCCCGCACCCCAAATCCTTCCCCCCCACCCATCCCAGCCCCCGACGCCCCCGCCCCTCCACCCGCCTTCGCCAACTTCTTGGCCTTTTCCGCTAACGCCCGCCGCTCCGCCACCAACGCCTCCGTCCGCCCTTCGTCCAACGCCCGGTCGAAATACTTCCTCCCCTCAATCCAGGTCTGCAAACAGACCGACCGACTGTCCAACGGCGACCCTGACCAAATCGCCAAATCCGCATCCTTCCCCGGCTCCAGGGAGCCCGTCTGTCCTTCAATCCCCAACTGCCGCGCCGCATTGATCGTCACAAACTTCAACGCGTCGTCTTCCGACGTCCCCCCATACTTCACCGCCTTCGCCGCCTCCGTGTTCATCCGCCGCGCATGATCCGACGAGTCCGAGTTGAACGTCACCAGCACCCCCCGCGCGTGCATCAGACTCCCGGCATACGGGATCGCGTCAATGACTTCATACTTGTACGCCCACCAGTCCGAGAAACACGATCCCCCAGCTCCGTGCCGCGCAATCTCGTCCGCCACCTTGTAACCCTCCAACACGTGCTGCAACGTCCCCACCCGCACCCCGAACTCCTCCATCGTCCGCAAAAACACCAAAATCTCATCCTGCCGATACGAATGACAGTGGATCAACCGCTCCCCCCGCAGGATCTCTCCAATCGCTTCCAACTCCAAATCGCGCCGTGGCGCCAAGCGGCTGCCCGCCGGCGCCCGCCGAAAGGACTCCCACTCCCCCAAGTAGCGCCTCGCCGCCGTAAACCGATTCGCCATGAACACCGGCACCCCCATCCGCGTCTGCGGAAACCGGTTCGTCACCCGATCCCCCCAGCCCGACTGCTTCACATTCTCCCCTAACGCAAACTTGATCCCCCACGGCGCCCCGCCCACTTTCATTTCCTCCGGCCCCGCCCCGTCCTTCAGCTTGATGACCGCATTTTGACCCCCAATCGGATTCGCCGACCCGTGCAACAGATTGGCCACCGTCAATCCCCCAGCCAACTGCCAGTAGATGTTCGCCGTTTCCGAGTTGACCACATCCCCTATCCTCACCATCGCCGTCGACGGCAGCGTCGCCTCGTTCACCCCTCCCACAATCATGCTGTGACTGTGCGCATCGATCAGCCCCGGCGTCACGTGCAAGCCCCGCCCGTCCATCACCCACGGAGCCAAACCATCCACCGACAAATCCTTGCCCACCGCCTCAATCTTACCCCCCACCGCCAAAACATCCGCCCCTTCCAGCCGACCCGCCGCCCCCCCCGTCCAAACCGTCGCCCCACGAATCAACAACGCCCCCGGCGCCGCCAAGACCCCACGACCCGCCAGCGGATCGCGCGCCACCCGCTGACGACGCAACTCCCGCCGCTCCCCGCCCTTGCTCCCATTACCCCCACCAACCCCTGCCTCCCCCGCCGCCCCTCCGCGCCCAGCCGCCTCCCCCGCCACCCGCCCCAAGTACGGCCGCCCTGCTACCCATACCGCCTCCACCCGCGCCTCCGGATCGAAGTATCCCTTGCCCTCCACCACCGTCAGATTCGCCCACCGCCCGGCTTCCACCGTCCCCAGCCGATCCCCTACCCCACACAGCCGCGCCGGCACCGTCGTTAACGCCGCCAACGCGTCCTCCTCCGATAACCCGCGATCCATCGCCTCCCGCAAATTCCGCCGAAACTGCTTCCGATCCGCCAAACCGTGCGATGTCAGCGCCACCGGACAACCCCGCGCCCGCAACACCGCCGCGTTCTCCGGCGCCCAATCCCACGCTCGCAACGCATCCAAACTCACCTGCTCCCAATCCCCCTCCTCCTCCAACTTCGGCGCCTCCGGAAAGACCAGCGGGACAATGAACGTCGCCCCCGTGCCCCCAGACAAATCCGGCCGCCGCCACTCCTGCCCACACGCCAACATCGCCACCTCCACCTCCAACTCGCGCGCCACCCGCGCCGCCCGATCCACCATCAACACACTCCCCGGCTCCAACAAGATCGGATAGCGCCGCTCCACCACCGGCCCCAACGCCGCCCACGACGGCTGAAAACCCACCCTCGATCCCGCCTCCGGGTGAGCCGCCGCCAACGCCTGGCCCTCCCGATACCACCGCGCATCCATCACCGTCTGCCGCACCGCCGCAATCATCCCCATCAACGACTGCGGATACGGAGCCTCCCGGTCCCACCCCCCCTCCCCCGTCCACGACACGTGCTGAAATACCTCCTCCCGCAACACCAGCCCGTTCGGATCCCCATCCCCCAAATGCACCAACACACTCGGCCCACGCCTCAGCCCCCCCGACGGCGCCACGCTCGCCGCCGCCACGAACCCCACGCCCACC
>CAZVRY010000375.1:0-5870 GCA_964629545.1 uncultured Verrucomicrobiota bacterium
ATTTAGGATTTAGGAATTGTGGGTGGTGGCGGGAGCCATGGGGGAGGGGTGAGGTGAAGGCGGGGCGGGTCCTAGGCGTGGGCGGATGGCGGGGTTGGTGGTTGGCGTTGGGGGTGGCGGCTGGGTGGTGGGTGGTGGCCGGGGTGCAAGGGGCGTCTTTTCAGGCGGTGCTGGATCGGGCGACGGCGGGGGGGGGGGAGGCGGGGGTGTTGGCGGTGACTGTTCCGGGGGGGGCGCCATCGGCGTTGCCGTCGATTCCCGGGGTCGCTGGGCTCTCGATTCAGTATTCGGGGCGGTCGACCCAGATCTCGGTCATCAATGGGCGGGCGACGTCGACGATTTCGCACAACTACGTCGTGACGGCGTCGCGGGAGGGGGAGTATGTGATCCCGGCGCTGCAGGTGCGGGTGGGGGGGCAGGTATTGGCGAGTCAGCCGTTGGGATTGAAGGTGACGGGCCGGGCGGATGCTGGGGGTGGGGAGGTGGCGGCTCCGGGCTTTTTGCGGTTGGCGTTCCCGAGGACGAATGTGTATGTGGGGGAGGCGCTGGCGGTGGAGGTGCAGTTGTATGCGACGGGGGGGCAGTTGCGGCAGTTGCCGCAGATTCAAGGCGACGGGGTGACGGTGGGGAAGCTGCAGCAGGAGGGGCGGGAGGCGCAGGTGCAGGTGGGGAACGCGGTGTATTATCTGGTGCGGTTTCGGGCTCCCGTGGTGGTGGCGAGGACGGGGGCATTGAGGCTGGCGGCGGGCGATTGCGTGTTGGAGGTGCAGTATCGGAAGCGGAACAGTCGGCCGCGGACGGCGTTGGATCCTTTTGGGATGGATCCGTTCGACGATTTTTTTGGGCGGGTGGAGACGCGGCGGTTCACGTTGACGAGCGAGCCGGTGGTGGTGCAGGCGCGGTCGTTGCCGGCGGCGGGGCAGCCGTCTGGGTTTACGGGGGCGGTGGGGCGGTTTGAATTTGGGATGGAGGTGGGGCCGACGAATGTGGCGGTGGGGGATCCGATCACGGTGCGCTTTCGAATGGAGGGGACGGGGGCGCTGGATGGGTTGCAGGGTCCGCGGGTGGACTGGCCCGGGTTCAAGGTGTATCCGCCCAACGCCAAGACGGAGACGACGGATCCGCTGGGGTTGACGGGGGTGCGGAGTGTGGAGCAGGTGGTGGTGCCGGAGGGGGTGGAGGTGAAGGAGATCCCGACCGTGGCGTTCAGCTACTTCGATCCGGAGGCGGGGGCGTATCGGGTGATCCGGCGGCCGGCGGTTCCGCTGACCGTGCGGCCGTCATCCTCGGCGCCGGCCACGCCGACGGTTATGGCTGGGGCGGCTTCGCCGGCGGCGCCGTCGCGGCAGGACATCCTGCCTCTGAAGCCGCGGTCGGGGGTGGTGGGGTTGGGGACGGTTCCCTGGGTGCGGCAGCCGTGGTTTTTGGCGTTGCAGTCTGTGCCGCTGTTGGTGTGGCTGGGGATGGTGGTATGGCGGCGCCGGGTGGACGCGTTGGCGGCGAATCCACGTTGGCAGCGGCAGCGGCAGGTGGCGCGGTTGGTGAGGGAGGGGGTGACGGAGATGGAGCGGTTGGCGGCGGCGGGGGACGCGGAGGGTTTCTTCGCGCTGGTGTTTCGTTTAATGCAGGAGCGGTTGGGTGAGCGTTGCGACTTGCCGGCGTCGGCGATTACGGAGGAGGTGTTGGACGAGCGGTTGCGGCCGCAGGGCGTGCCGGCGGCGCTGGTGGAATCGCTGCATGAGATTTTTCAGGCCTGCCATGCGGCGAGGTACGCGCCGGCGGGGTCCAGCCAGTCGTTAACGGAGTGGGTGCCGCGGGTGCGTGGGGTGCTGGCGGATCTGGGGGGGCTGTCATGAGAGCGTTCGGGGCGATGGGATCTCGGGTATTGAGGGAGGCGGCCCGCGGGGCGCGCTGCGGGTGGCTTAAGGGGGCCGTGGGGCGGGTGAGGGTGCGGGTGATGGGGTTAAAGGTGGCCTGGATGCTGTTCGCCGTCGTGGCGGGGTGGCAGGGGGAGGTCTGGGGAGCGGCGGGGGAGGTGAAGGCGGCCTTCGAGGCGGCGAACCGGCTCTACGAGGAGCAGCGTTATGGGGAGGCGGCGGCGGCGTATGAGCGGTTGGTGGCGGGGGGGAAGGTGTCGTCGTCCATTCTGTTCAACTGGGGCAATGCGTTCTACAAGTCAGGCCAGGTGGGGCGGGCGATTGTGCGGTATCGGCGGGCGGCGGAGTTGGCTCCGCGTGATCCGGACATTGCGGCAAACCTGCAGTTCGCGCGGGGGACGGTGGCTGGGGGTGGGACGGGGGTGCGGGAGCGGTGGCGGCGTTGGCTGGGGCGTTTGTCGTTGAATGAGTGGACGGGGTTGACGGTGGGGTTGTGGTGGGGAGGGATGCTGTTGTTAGCGGCGGGGGTTTGGCGTCCGGAGTGGAAGCGATCGTTGCGTCCGTTTGTGCTGTGCGCGGGGTTCGCGGGTTTTCTGGCGGCGGGAGGGTTAGCCCGGGTGGCCTGGGAGCATCTCGGGACAGAGTCGGTGGTCGTGGTGGTTCCCGAGGCGGAGGTCCGGAATGGTCCGCTGGAAGTGTCCCCGGCGTTTTATCGGGTGCGGGATGGTCAGGAGTTGCGGGTGGTAGATCGGAAGGAAGATTGGGTGCGGGTGGAGGACAATGCGCGGCGGGCGGGGTGGGTGCGGCAGGAGGCGTTGGAGTGGGTGGAGGAGGGGTGGGGGCGCGGGCCGGGCCGGGGTGGGGATTAGGGGTGCGGGCGGGAGAACCGGGCGTGTGGGTCGAAGGGCGAGAGGGGATTAGTTGGGGACGGTGAACGCGGCGGCGGTGGTGTGGAAGTCGTCGAGTTGTTGGCGCTGCCAGGGTTGGTCGCGTCCGAGTTCGTGGGCGAGGAGTTGGGCGACGGCGGGGGCCATGGCGAGGGCGGCGCGGGCATTGAGGTAGAGGGCGCGGGTGCGGCGGGCGAGGACGTCTTCGACGGTGCGGGCCATTTCGTGGCGGGCGGCCCAGACGACTTGGGCGGCGCAGAGTGGGAGGGCGGGGTGGAGGGGTTGGGCGAGTTGGGGTTGGGTGCGGAGGAGATCTTGGAGGGGGATGGCATCGGCTCCGTAGGGGGCGAGGGGGCCGAACTGATCGGCTTGGCGGTGGTAGCCGTGGATGCGGAGGTCTTGGGTGACGCAGGGCCGTTCGGGGAGGCGGGCGAGGACGGTGGCATGGTCGACGGCGTCTTCGGCCATTTTGCGGTAGGTGGTCCATTTGCCGCCGGTGATGGTGAGGAGGCCGGAGGGGGAGATTTGGATGGTGTGGTCGCGGGAGAGGGTGGCGGTGGAGGAGGCATCGCCGGCTTTGACAAGGGGGCGGATGCCGGTGAAGACGCTGAGGATATCGGCGCGGCTGGGGCGGTGGGCGAGGTAATCGCGGGCGGTATCGAGGATGAAGTCGATTTCGGCGGGGAGCGGGGTGGGTTCGAGGGTGGCGGTGGGGATGGGGGTATCGGTGGTGCCGACGACGACGTGTTGGTGCCAGGGGATGGCGAACATGACGCGGCCGTCGCGGGTATGGGGGACCATGATGGCGGTATCGCGGGGGAGGAAATCGCGGGGGAGGACGAGGTGGACCCCCTGGCTGGGGGCGATAAGGGGGGCGGCGTCGGGTTGGTCGAGGCGGCGGAGGTCGTCGCAGAAAGGCCCGGTGGCATTGATCACGCTGCGGGCGGCGAGGGTGAACTCGGCCTGGGATTCGAGGTCGCGGAAGGTGAGGCCGTTGACGAAGCCGTCGGGGTCTTTGTTGAGGCGGACGACGGGCGCATAGTTCAGGAGGCAGGCGCCTTGTTCGGCGGCGGTTTGGGCGAGGTTGAGGAGGAGGCGGCTATCGTCGAACTGGCCGTCGTGGTAGAGGACGCCGCCGCGGAGGCCATCGCGTTGGAGGGTGGGGATACGTTCGAGGGTTTCGGCGGGGGAGAGGAGGCGGGAGCGGCCGAAGCCGTAGCGGCCGGCGAGGAGGTCATAGACTTTGAGGCCGATGCCGTAGAAGGGGGCTTCCCACCATTGGTAATTGGGGACGACGAAGGGGAGGTCGTGGACGAGGTGGGGGGCGTTTTGGAGGAGGAGGCCGCGTTCTTTGAGGGCCTCCATGACGAGGGAGACGTTGCCTTGTTGGAGGTAGCGGACGCCGCCATGGACGAGTTTGGTGGAGCGGCTGGAGGTGCCTTTCCCGAAGTCGTGTTGTTCCAGGAGAACGACGTGGTAGCCGCGGGAGGCGGCGTCGACGGCGATCCCGACGCCGGTGGCGCCGCCGCCGACGATGGCGAGGTCCCAGGGATCACGTTGGTCGCGGAGGCGGCGGAGGAAGGCGTCGCGATGCATGGCACGAGGCATAGCTCAGCTTACGGAGACGAGGGAGACGCGGCGGCCCTGGTCGTCGCGGGTGATGCCGAGGGCCCTGGGGTCGATGTGGAGGGCGCCGTCGACGAGGAAGGCGTAGCGGTGGTGGCCATGGCGGAGTTCAGCGATGAGTTGCCAGGCGCCATCGGGCATGCGTTTCATGGGATGGGCGTTGGGGTTCCACTGGTTGAAGTCGCCGACCAGGCTGACGGATTGGGCTTGCGGGGCGGCGCAGACGAAGTTGACGTTGCGGAGGTTGTGATGGGCGCTATAGCGGCCGCGGTTGGGAGGGGTCATAGGGCGGATCAGGGCAGGAGTTTTTCCAGGAGGGTGAGGGCGGTCCGACGGATCTGCTCGGACTGGGTTTCGAGGGCGCGGTAGTGGTGGATCCAGTCTGGGGTGGTGGCGTGGCGTTCACGCCAGAGGGTCTTGAGGACGCGCTCGGTCCGTTCGACCTGTTGGACGGCGGCGGACAGGCTTTCGCGGCCTTCTGGGAGGTCCGAGATGTTGCCGACGAAGAATTGGGCGATGCGTTTTTGGCTGAAGACGGCGTGGAGGAGCATGACGACGGTTTGCTCGTAGGCGAACCATCGGCGGTGGAGCATTTCGCCGAGGAACCCGTGGCGGAGGGCGAAGAACTCGCTGCGGGGGCGCTGGGTGTATTGGCGGATTTCGCGGGCCTCGAGCGGGAACCAATTGTAGAGGAGGGCGAAGGTGCCGTAGGTATCGATGAGGTGTTTGGAGTTGTGGTGCTCGGCGGCGATTTCGCCGATGCAGAGGTCCTCGTCAAGTTCGGCGCAGATTTCGGGCAGGTCATGGAGGCGGCTGAGGACATCTTGTCCGACGGGGCTACCGTAGTTGAAGTCGCCGGGGATGAGCCAGTAGACGTCGTGGGGGCCGCCGCGTTCGTAGGCCGCGCCGAGGCCGGTGTACCACATTTGGCAGGTATCGACGCACCAGGCCTCGAGGACATCGGAGTGGGGGGTGACCTTCCGCTGGCGGAACTGCTGGAAGGACTCGCTGCGGAGCAGGTTGTGGGAGGTCTTGCGGTCCAGGACGGTGATGGGGCGGGCGTAGGTTTTGGGCTGGGCGGCCAATCGCGCGACGAGGTCGTAGAGTTGTTCGAGGTCGTGATAGTCGTCCGGGGGGCGGAACGGGTAGATGACGACCGGGTGGATGAGGCCGCCGTTGGCGGGGGCGGAGGGGCTGGGGGCGCCGGTCGGCGGGACCGGCTTCTTGCGCGCCGTGGAGGATTTCATGGGAGGATGATGGATCGGACGAGGGAGAAGGCCAAGCCGAATAGAGGACGGCGGGCACGGTGCTTCGCCGGCAGTTGCAGATGAACCCTCCCCTCACCCCATCCCTCTCCCCAACCCTTGAAAGCGAAGCGATGGAGAGGGGTTGGGGAGAGGGAGAAAAGGAGCGGGGGCATACCTGCATGACTCCCTCGCCTCCGTCGGACGGAGGAGAGGGACGGGGAGAGGAGGCCAAC
>CAZVRY010000376.1:0-5866 GCA_964629545.1 uncultured Verrucomicrobiota bacterium
GAGGCGTGGAAATTGGGGTCCAGACGGCGAAGGCGCGTTGCACGAAAATGGGGGGCCGGAGCGGGTCTTAGGTCACGCCTCGCTAAGGGTCTGTCCAAAAATAACTTACGATTTTGCTGGAGGCGATTCTGGCTTCTGGCAAGGCACGACAAAGGATCCCGCCGCCGCGGGACTTTGCTCTGTGACTGAGAAACCACGAAGCTCAATACTCCTCCCCTATGTCAACCCCGCGCCTCCCCCCCAAAGTCCTCCCCCTCCTCCTCTCCCTCCTCTTGACCCTCCTCCTCCCCGGCTGCCGCCCCGCCACTGCCCCACCCCCAACCACCACGCCGGATCGCCGGGAATTCCCTACCCGCGGCGTCGTCCGAGAAATCGCCCCAGACCAACGCCACGCCGTCATCCGCCATGAGGAAATCCCTGGCTATATGCCCCGCATGACCATGCAACTCAATGTGCGCGATCCCGCCCAACTGACCGGGCTCACCCCCGGCGACGAGATCGAGTTCACGCTCGTGGCCACCGCCCACGAGCACTGGATCGAAAAGGTCCGCCCGACCGGCCAACGCCAGTCCCTTTCCACCCCCCCGACCCCGCCACTCCCACCCGTCGCCGAGCTCAAACCTGGCGATCCCATGCCCGATTTCGCCTTCGTCGATGAACACGGGCAATCCCTCCGCGTCACCACGTTCCGAGGCAGCGCCCTGGCCTTCACGTTCTTCTTCACCCGCTGCCCCCTCCCCGAGTTCTGCCCGCGCATGGCCAGGCATTTCGCCGACGCCCGCAGCCTCGTCCTCCAGCAGGCCGACGCCCCCACCAACTGGCAGTTCCTGTGCCTGTCCTTCGATCCCGAGTTCGATAGCCCCACCGTGCTCAAAAGCTACGCCTCCGCCTACCGAGGCAGCAATCCCACAGGTTGGCTCTTCGGAACCGTCACCCCCCAGACCCTCGCCGCCGTGGCCCCAGCCCTCGACCTCACCGTCACCCGCGAGAACGGCGGCTTCAGCCATAACCTCCGCACGGTCGTCGTCGACCCCCTCGGCCGCATCCACCGTCAATTCGATGGGAACGAGTGGACCGCCGCGCAATTGGCCGACGCACTCCTCCAAGCCGCGCGCCTCCCACCCCCCGCCGCAGACCCGGACACCTCCCCGTAGTCTGACCGCTGGCTTGGGCTCGTCGATGAACGCGTCGCAGGTCTGCGACCCCAGGCGCCCCCCCAATCCACACTCGCCGCGAATCCAGGCCCCCCCTCGCTCGCTTGTCACCCATCGTCCCCCAGATCATCCTGACCGCCATGAACACACGCCCCCACCCCCACCAATATGACGTGGCCGTCCTCGGCGGCGGCAGCGCCGGCTACGCCGCCGCCCGCACCACCGCCGCCGCCGGCTTGCACACGGTCGTGATCGATGGAGCCAAAGAACTGGGCGGACTCTGTATCCTGCGCGGCTGCATGCCCACCAAAGCCCTCCTCCACGCCGCCGAACTCCTCCAACAAACCCGCGAGGCCTCCACCTGGGGCGTCCAAAGCCCTCACCTCCACTTCGACTTCCCCACCGCCATGGCCCGCAAACACGCCCTCATCCAGGAGTTCGCCGACTACCGTCGAGGCCAGTTGAACGACGGACGGTTCGAACTCATCCGCACCACCGCCAGGTTCACCGACCCCCATACCCTGGCCCTGGCCGACGGCCGTTCCCTCACCGCCGCCCACACCATCATCGCCACCGGCTCCACCGTAGCCCCGCCCCCCCTGGCCTCCCTCGCGGACGTGGGTTGCCTCACCAGCGACGACGCCCTCGCCCTCCCCACTCTGCCCCAATCCCTCATCGTCCTCGGCGGGGGCGCGGTCGCCGTCGAACTGGCGCAATGCCTCCACCGCTTCGGAGTCGCCGTCACCCTCATCCAGCGCAGCCCCCGACTCCTGCGCGACTTCGATGCCCCCATGGCAACCGTCCTCGAAACCGTCCTCCGCCGGGAAGGCATGACCATCTTCACCGACACTCGCCTCCTCGAAGCCCGCCGAGATGGCCCGCGCAAAACCGTCGCCTTCGAACACCAGGGCCAGCGCCACGACGTCCAGGCCGACGACATCCTGCTCGCCCTGGGACGCTCCCCCAACACCAACGGGATCGGCCTCGAAGCGGCCGGCGTCCGGACCGAGGCCGGCCGGATCCTCACCGACCCGCAAATGCGCACCTCGGCCCCCCACGTCTTCGCTGCCGGCGACTGCACCAGCGCCCACGAAGTCGTCCATATCGCCATCCAACAGGGAGAAGTGGCCGCCCACAACATCATTCATCCCGCCACCCCACGCTCCATGGACCACCGACTGCTGCTCAACGTCGTGTTCACCGATCCCCAACTGGCGACGGTCGGCCTCTCCGAGAAGGCCGCCCAGGCTTCCGGAATCCCCTACCGCGTCGCTTGCTACCCTTTCAATGACCACGGCAAATCCCTCATCATGTGCGAGACCGACGGCTTCGTCAGCCTGCTGGCCAATCCGCAGTCGGGCGAGATCCTCGGCGGCGGTTGTGTGGGACCGGTGGCTGGCGAACTCATCCATGAGATCGTGGCCGCCATGGCTGGCCGACTCACCGTGTCGGCCCTCGCCGCCATGCCCCATTACCATCCCACCTTGGCGGAAATCTGGACCTATCCCGCCGAAGCGCTGGCCACCCAACTCGCCGCCGAACCACTCCCCTGACTTGCAGAACGGTGACCGGTTCACTGCTATCCCCGCACAAGTCCCAGCGACCCGGCCGTGCCCGCCCTGGACAATCCCCGATGCACGTGCATCAGGGATTGTCCACCCCCGGGGGCGGCCCGAGGCCTCTGCCGCTTACCCAGGGGGAGAGTTCCAGATGATCTCACTCTGGCCCGCGGCCACGGGGGGGGACGTTCGTCCACCCGCCAGGCCAGCGGACAGCGACCGCGGTGATCGCGCTGGGACCGCCCAACACGTGCCAAGGTGACAGGTTCAAGGCCGGATGTTCAGGCGGTTACGATGAGAAGGGGCGGAGAGCGAGGCTCTCGATCCGAGAACTGGCACCCCACAAGTATCGCGACCTCCAATCGCCCCGGCCATCCGCGTCATCCGCGTGATCAGCGGTTGCTCCTCGTCGGCTAGCCGCCGCTCCCGGCCACCCTCACCCGACCAGCGACCGAATCACCCGCCCCTCGCTCAACGCCATCGGCCGCCCAATCGGAGTCTTCAACTCTTTCTCAGGATCGATCCCCAGCACGCTCAGCACCGTGGCGTGAATGTCCCCTACCCGCACCGGGTCTGCCGGCTCCTTCTTCTCCCCCAACGGATCCGTCGCCCCCACCACCCGTCCGCCCCGCACCCCCCCTCCCCCCACCAACACGCTGAACCCATGCGGCCAATGATCCCGCCCCCCCAGCGGATTCAACGACGGCGTCCGCCCAAACTCCCCACCGCAGACCACCACCGTCCGCTCCCATAAATCACGCTCCCGCAAATCCCGGATCAACGCCGCCAAGGCCGGATCCAACACCCCCACCAGGCGAGCCTGCCCCTCGTGATTGTTGGCGTGCGTGTCCCAGCCGCCCAACGTCACCTCCACACAACGCACCCCCGTCTCGATCAGCCGCCGCGCCGCCAAACACCCCCGGCCGAACGCCGTGTCCCCATACGCCAACCGCTCCGTCGCCGACACCCCGCTCAGATCGAACGCCTTCACCTGCTCAGACCCCATCATCCGCAACGCCCCCTCCAGCGTCGCCTGATGCAACGTCCGCCGCGCATCCCAATCCACCGGCCGCCCCCGCCGAAATTCCCCCTCCACCACCTCCAAATGCTCGAGCCGCCGCCCCCGCCGCTCCGCCTCCACCGGCGAGACCAAATCCGGGATCGGCGCCGCCGGATCGCCACACTTGAAAGGATCATACGCCGCCCCCAAATACCCGCCACGCGATGGCCATTGCCCCGGCAGGATCGACACGTGCGCCGGCACCTCCACCCGCGGCGACGGCAATTCGTGCCGCACCACCGCCCCAATCGAGGGATGCACCAACGTCGGCGTCGGCCGATACCCCGTTTGCATCGCATACACCGCCCGCTCGTGATCCCCTTCCTGGCTCACCACCGACCGAATCAACGAAACCTCCCCCATCACCTCCGCCGTCCGCTCTAACCCCGCCGCCAACTCCACCCCCGCCACCGCCGTCCGAATCGCCTTGGTCCCGTGCGCCACCGGCGAACCCGCATGCGGATCGAAGGTCTCCAACTGACTCGGCCCCCCCGACAGCCACAGCACCACCACCGACCGCGCCCTCCGATCCCGCGCCCGCTTCGCCTCCTGGGCCAATAACTGCCCCAACGGCGTCAGCCACGCCAGGCCTGCCCACCCCGCCGCTTTCAATAACGTCCGCCGCGACCAGTGTTCCGGCCGCCCACAACCCGGCTCCCTCGCCCCGTCCCTGCCCGCTTCCTCGCCCATCAGTGATTCCATGAAAACTCCGTCGCGTTCATCAAGGCCCAAAACAAGTCTTCCATCGCCTGCTCCCGCTCCCGCCCCCGCTTCCCACTCAGCAACCGCTCGAAATACCCGCGCTCCGCCTCGGCCGGACGTCGCGTCAACACACACAAGTACGCCGTCTCCACCGCCGCCCGATCGTCCGGCGCCAATGCCGCAATCCGACTCGAGGCGTTCGCCACCAGGTCCGACCCCGACCGCTCCTGCACCAGCTTCCCGTTCATCAACTGCAAACGCTGCATCAAGGTCACCACCCCGGGATTCAACTCGTCCTCCCCCAAATCCCCATACCGCTCCACGAACTCCCTCTTCTGGAGATACCCGGCCATTCGAAACACCACGTGCGAACGCGCATCCCGCGTCCGCAACGAAGAGGCCTGCACGATCGCCCCCGCCACCTGCTCCGGCCGCAACCGACTCTGCGGGAACGCCGCCCACCGCCCTTCCCGCTCCCCCGCCTCCTCCGCCGTCATCCCAGCCCCCACACTCGCCAACCCGAACACCCGCGTCGTCGCTATCACCCGTATCAACCGCCGCAAGTCATACCCGTGCGCCACCCAATCCTCCGCCAACGCCTCTAACCCCGGCGGCCACGGCCCCTCCAACGGCACGTCATCCACCGGCTCCACCAGGGGACGCCCAAACATCAGCCCCCACACCCGGTTCACCCCCGCCCGCGCAAACGCCCCATTGCCAGGATGCGTCACCCACCGCGCCAACCGTTCCCGCGGCGCCCCCTCCACCGGCAGCAACTCCCCCTGAAACGGCACCGCCGGCTCGACCCGCTCCTTCTCCCCTCGACCCTGAAACCGCACCTCATAACCCCGCCCCGGCTCGTCCCGCACCCCCGTCAACGACATCCCCGCCGACGCAAAAAACGCCGCCAACCCGTGAAAGTCCGCCTGCCGCCACTGCCCCTTCACATAATCCCGATGACATTGCACGCAATCCAAGCGCACCCCCAAGAACGCCCGCGCCACCCGACCCGCCAAACGCACCTCGTCCGGACCCTCCCCGTCCGCGTTCTGATCCACCGTCACCGTCAGGAAATTCACCTCCGGTCGCGTCGTCCACAACCCCCCCGCCTCGATGAGACTCCTCACCAACCCGTCGTAAGGCCGGTTCCGCTCCAACTGATCCGCCACCCAATCCACCATCCGACGCCGTCGAAACACCAGAAACGGCCCGTCCTCAACCCCCACCCACACCCGCGCCCATCGCTCCGCCCAATACTCGCTCATCCGCCGGTCCCCCAACCACCTCTCCAACCACCCATCGATGCCGGCCCCCCCCCCCGCCCCCACGTAGGCCCGGGTCTCCGCCCACGACGGCCCGGGCCCCACCCACCCCCACCCCAACCCCCGCCC
>CAZVRY010000377.1:0-5863 GCA_964629545.1 uncultured Verrucomicrobiota bacterium
GGGGGGGGGGGGGGGGGGGGGGGGGGGGGGGGGGGGGGGGGGGGGGGGGGGGGTATGAGGCGACGGGCGGGTTTTTGGTTCAATCGGACATTGAGTGGGGGGGGCGGGTGTTGCGGGCGTTGCCGACGCGGGATGCGGCGGTGGTGATGGTGAGCGTGTTGCGATTGGCGAAGGTGGGGGGGCAGGGGGTTTCGGGGTTGTTGGCGGGCTTGCCGGCTCGGTTTACGGCGAGCGACCGTTTGAAGGAGGTTCCGTCCGCGTGGAGCGCGGCGTTTTTGGCGCGGTTTGCGACTGGGGATGAGGGGGAGGATCGGCGGCGGGTGGAGGAGGTGTTGGGGTCGTGGTGCGGGGTGGTGGCGGGGTTGGATCGGACGGACGGGTTGCGGGTGACCTTTGCGAATCGGGAGGTGGTTCATCTGCGGGCCTCTGGGAACGCGCCGGAGTTCAGGTGTTACACGGAGGCGGCGAGCGAGGAGCGGGCGCAGGAGCTGAACGGCTTGGTGTTGGGATGGCTGAGGCAGGGGGCGGGTGGTGGAGGGTGAATTGGGGGGGGGCTTGGCGTGAGCGGGTTTGTTGTTGACCGAAGGTGAGGTTCGTGGTCGATTTTGGGGTAACGAATAGACATGATGCCGTGCCTGCTGCCGGTCCCTGGATCGACGCGGGCGGGTATTGGCCCCAGAGCACAGCAATTAGAACCGTTATGAACTCTCAACGATTGGCGACTCTTTCCACCGGCATGTTGGCGGTGGCCTTACTGGCAGGGTGCCGGCATTCCGAGCCGACGCGTTCGGTGGATCTGTCTGGAGGCGAGCGTCCCTATGCGAATTTGAGGGTGACGGAGCCTGATTTCATTGTGGTGGAGGACTTCGCGGTGACGCCGGCGCAGGTTCGGAGCATGATTGGCTTGCCGCTGAATGTGGTTAAGGAGCTGAAGGATCAGGTGCAATCGGAGCAGGAGGTGGCGGTGGGGCGGGTGTTGGCGCAGGCCCTGAAGACGGAGTTGGTGAAGGAGTTGAAGGTGGTGGGGTTGAAGGCGTATCCGGAGGATGCGGCTCCGCAGAAGAGTTTCAACACCGGGGTGATTCGGGGGTTGTTTTACGAGTTCGACGGGGCGAACCAGACGGGGCAGCAGGTGGCGGGTTTCGGGGTGAGCCATGCGAAGATCTCGATGCGGGCGATGTTCAACCAGCGGGAGGTGGAGATTGCCAATGCGATTCTGACGGTGGATACGGCGATGAAGTTGGGGACGTTGCCGGCGGGCCAGGTGTTCGACGCGGCCATTTTGAATGCGCTGCAGGACGACGCGCGGCGGGCGGCGGTGCGGTTTGCGGCGGAGATCCAGGGGGCCTACAAACAGCGTGGTTGGCTGAAGTAGACGGTTGATGTCTCTCGGTTTCGTTGGGGCGGTCCCGAGGGGCCGCCCCATCTGCTTTTGAGAAAGGCGAAGGAAATGGGCTTGGGACGATCGGTTTTGCTGGGGTTGGCGCAGGTGGCGATGGGCGTTTGGTGTCTGCAGGCGCAGCCGCGCGGCGGCCCGCCGCCGGTGATCTCGCCGGAAGTGGGCGCCGATCGGCAGGTGACCTTTCGGATCTTGGCTCCGAAGGCGGAATCGGTGCAATTGGCGAGCAGCGGGGACATACCGGGCATGGGGAGGGGGCAGGCCAAAGGGTTGACCAAGGGGACCAACGGGGTGTGGGAGGCGACGGTGGGGCCGTTGGATCCGGGGGCGTATCGTTACGCGTTCAACGTCGATGGGGTGACGGTGGTGGACCCGCGCAATCCGAAGACGAGCGAGTCCAACGAAAACGTGTGGAGCCTCGTGGCCGTGCCGGGGGCGGACTGGCAGGATGTGCAGGACGTGCCGCATGGGGCCGTGTCCGAAGTGACTTACTGGTCCACCACCCTCAAGCGGTTTCGTCGGTTGCACGTTTACACGCCGCCGGGTTACGAGTCGGGGGAAGGCAAGTATCCGGTTTTCTACCTGTTGCATGGGGCATTTGACTCGGACGATTCGTGGAGCACGGTGGGGCGGGCGGGTTTCATCCTGGACAATTTGATCGCGGGGGGGAAGGCGCGTCCGATGGTGGTGGTGATGCCGCATGGGCACACGGGGCCGTTTCGGTTTGGGACGCCGTTTGGGGGTGAGTTTGAGGCCGAGTTTGTGGCGGACATCATGCCGCAGGTGGAGCGGCGTTACCGGGTGCACACCGACCGGGCGCATCGGGCGATGGCTGGGCTTTCGATGGGAGGGGCGCACACGTTGAACATTGGGATTCCGCATCTGGCCCAGTTCGGGTATCTCGGTGTCTACAGTTCGGGCATTTTTGGGATCACAGGCGGGCCGGGGGGCAACCCTTCGCCGGGGCCGAGTTTCGAGGAGAGGCATCAAGCGATCCTGGACGATGCGGGATTGAAGTCGGGTTTGAAGCTGTTCTGGTTTGCCACGGGCCGGGCGGATTTTCTGGTTGAGACGACGCGGGCGACGGTGGCGATGTTCAAGAAGCGGCAGTTCGAGGTGGTGTATGAGGAGACGGATGGGGGGCATACCTGGGACAATTGGCGGGCCTACCTGCACGAATTTGTGCCGCGGTTGTTCCAGTAGGAGGGCTGGGTGGGGCGTGGGGGGTGAGTGCGGGGTTGTGCGAGTTTCAAAATGAGAATGGCTGGGGTCTGTGACGGTCGCTTGACCCGCGGGCGGTCTGGCGGCAGATTGGCCATCATCACGCATAAAGCGTGCGTGCGGGAGTCGCACGAGCAGCGATGCGCAATGTGGAACGTAAGCTGGACGTGCTAACCCCGCTCTCGACTTCAAACCTTATGAAACTGCTGTCAGGTTGGTTCGCCGTCGCGCGGTGCGCCGGTGGTTGTGCCCTTGCCTTCACGCTGGCCGTGCAGGCTCAGAATCCGGTGACGTTCCGGGTCGACATGAGTGTGAAGAAGGCGGAGGGGGTGTTTCTGCCGGAAGCGGATACGGTGAGCGCGCGCGGTTCGTTCAATGAGTGGGGCGCCACGTTCACGCTGGCTCCGAGTGCTGGCAACGCGGACATTTACGAGGGCACGGTCGATGTTGGGGGGGCGGTGGGGAACACGGTCGAGTTCAAGTTTGTTTACAACAATGGCGCCGACCAATGGGAGACCCGGGGCAATCGTTCGTTCGTGATTCAAGGCGGGGCGCAGACGTTGGACGTGGTGTATTACGACGACGATGCCACGGTGAGCGTGATGGCGACGACGGCGGTGACGTTTCAGGTGGATATGAGCGTGAAGATTGCGGAGGGGCTATTCGATCCTGCGGCGGATGAGTTGAGCGTGCGCGGTTCGTTCAACTCGTGGGGGCGCGGCAACGCCTTGAGTCCTACGGTCGAAGACCCCAACCTTTACACGGGGACGTTCGACATCACGGCGCTGACGGGGGATACGATCCTGTATAAGTTCGTCATTTACCATGACGCGGCGGATCAGTGGGAGGGGGATCCGAACCGTTCTTTCGCGCACCAGGCAGATCCGGTGACGTTGCCGGCGGTGTATTTCGACCGGGACGAGGAGGCGAACGTGGTGATCAAGGCCGCGATTGCCTTTCAGGTGGACATGAGCGTGCAGTTGGCCTCGGGCAATTTCGATCCGGCTACGGACGAGGTGTGGGTGCGGGGCAACCGCATGGGCTGGGGGACGCCGCCTGGCGGGGTGCAGTTGTTTGCCGATGCGAGTCGGGCGGGTGTTTATACGAATCTCTACACGCGGGACGAGGAAGTGACAGGCAGCCTGGTGGAGTATAAGCACACGATTTGGCAGACGGATGCGGCGGTGACGGTGTGGGAGGATGGGGCCAACAAGACGCTGATGTTTACGGGTGACGAACCGGTGAATCCGGGTGGTTACCACGTGATCACGGCGCCGTTGACTTACTTCAACGGGATCGCCCCCAGCGACGTGCTGGCGGCGGACACGCTGGTGACGTTCCGGGTGAACATGAGCGCGGCGCAGAGTCGGGATGGGACGCCGTTCGATCCTCTGACACAGGGGGTGTGGGTGAACGGCAGCTTTGTGCCATGGTGGACTTGGGCTACGCAGCCGGCGGAGTATCAGGCGCTGGATGATGGAACGGCGGGCGACGCGGTGGCGGGGGATAAGATCTACACGTGGCAGCATTTGTTTGCTCGGGGCGCGAGCACGCGGCTCGAGTATAAGTACGGCATTGACAGCGTGGATAACGAGGCGGCGTCGGGGTCGAATCACGTGCGCTACATTCGGGCGTTGGGTAGCTACGTCATGCCGGTGGACGTTTTCGGAACGATGACGGCGGAGGCGGAGGTGGGCAGTTTGGCGATCGGGCCGGTGGCGGAGGGGCAGGTGACACTGACCTGGAACGGGCGGCCGGGGGTCCGATTGCAGAGTGCAGCGGCTCTCGGGGGCGGGGGGTGGGCGGAGGTTCCGGGGACGGACGGTCAGAGCCAGGCGGTGGTGCCGGTGGGGCCGGGCGCGCGGTTTTTCCGCTTGATCAAGTAACGGTTGTCCTGCCGAGGGCAGGTTGAAACGCGCCGGGGCGGTCGGGGACTGCTCCGGCGCGCGTCGTTCAGGGGCGTCCGACGGTCAACGCGGGCGGCCGGGTTTTGAGTGCTTGCCGGGGGTGGTGGGGCGTGTGGGGGTGGCTGGGAGGAGGTCGGCGGCGAGGGGGTGGTTGGGGTCGCGCTCGAGGACGGTGAGGAGGAGGCGGTGGGCGAGGGTGCGCCGGCCCAATCCGAGGTGAGCCTGGGCTTGGAGGAAGAGAGCGGTAGTGCGCTGGCGGGCGGGCAGGTCGTCGTCGAAGAGGAGGAGGGTGGGGAGGGAGGTGGCGAAGTAGTCGGTGTGGGCGGGGGCGGTTTCGAGTTGGCGGGCGTGGCGCAGGAGGTCACGGAGGAGTTGGCGGGCGCGGTCGGGGCGTCCGAGGCGTCGCCAGGAGAGGGCAGAGAAGTAGGTCATTTCGCTGAAGGAGCGGACGCTCATTTGCTGGAAGTCGCCGTGGAAGGTGGCGGCGGCGCGCCAGCGTTGGCGGGCGGCGGGGAGCAGGCCGCGATGGGCGAGGGCGACGCCGAGCCAGTAGAGCACATCGCTTTGGTTGGCGAGGAGGTGTTTGGCTTCGCCGAGGTTTTCGGGGGCGGTGAGGGCGGCTTCGAGGTGGCGGCAGGCGGCGTCGGGGTGGCCGGCGGCGAGGGCGTGTTGGCCGAGGGCGAGGCGGGCGCGGACGTATTGGCCGAGGGGGCCGCCTTCGCCGCCTTCCCAGGGTTGGAAGCGGCGGGAGGCGAGGAGTTCGAGGGCGCGTTCGGGTTGGCGTTGCTGGTTGTAGAGGGTGGCCAATTCGACGCTGAGGTCGTCGCGTTGGCGGACGAGGTCGAGGTGGGCTTGGAGGACTTGCAGGCGCCGGTGCGGGGGGATGCCGGTACGTTTCCAGAGTTGGTCGCGTTCGTAGAGCAATCGGGCATCGGAGGGTTGAGCTTGGAAGGCGCGTTCGTAGGCGGCGCGGGCTTTGGCGGGCTGGTGAAGGACGTTGAAGTAGCCGAGGCCGAGGTTGCGCCAGACGATGGAGCAATGAGGGTCGAGTTGGGCACTGTGTTCCCAGAGTTGGATGGCTTCGTGGTGGCGTCGACGGTCATAGAGGAGGTTGCCGAGGTAATAAGGGGCGCGGGCGTCGCGGGGGCAGAGGGCGATGGCTGCTTTCAGGATGGCGATTTCCTCGAGGCGGGCGGGGAAGCAGTAATCGGGAGGGGTATGGGCGGCCTGGCGGAAGGCGGCGCGGGCCGGGGAGGTTTGGCCGAGTTGGAGGTGGAGCCAGCCGATCGTGTAGAGGAGGATGGGTTGGGCGCCCAGGGCGCGGGGGTCGCGGAGG
>CAZVRY010000378.1:0-3123 GCA_964629545.1 uncultured Verrucomicrobiota bacterium
CATGGTCCCCATGCGCGTCGGTTCGTTCGACTTGGAAGCTCTCCATGAACCGGAATGCGCCCGAATTGCTGACTGGGCAGTCATTGGGCTTGCGCGGGGGGGGTGGGGTGTTAGGGTGCGCGGCCATGGTGCACCATCGATGATGGGTATGAGTGTCCTTAATGGGGTTATGAGCGTGGCGAGGGCGGGTTTCGTGCCGGCGGTGCGGGAGCGGGTGGCGCGGGTGGTGGTGGGGCAGGACACGGTGGTGGAGCGTTTGTTGATTGCGTTGCTGACTGGGGGGCATTTGTTGTTGCAGGGGTTTCCGGGTCTGGCCAAGACGCTGCTGGTGAACACGATGGCCCGGGCGGTGGACCTGCGGTTCAGCCGGGTCCAGTTCACCATTGACCTGTTGCCGTCGGACATTATCGGGTCGGAGATTCTGGATCAGGCGGCGGGGACGTTTCGGGTGCATCAGGGGCCGGTGTTTACGAATTTGTTGTTGGCGGACGAGATCAACCGGGCGTCGCCGAAGGTGCAGAGTGCGTTGTTGGAGGCGATGCAGGAGCGGCGGGTGACGATTGGGAACACGACCTACGGGTTGCCGGCGCCGTTCCTGGTGATTGCGACGCAGAATCCGATCGAGCAGAGCGGGACGTTCGAGTTGCCGGAGGCGCAGTTGGACCGGTTCATGTTGTGTCATCGGCTGACCTATCCGACGGTGTCGGAGGAGGAGGAGGTGTTGCGTCGGCAATTGGCCTTGGGGTTGCGTCGCGAGGCGAAGGGGGCGGTGCCGAGGACGGCGTTCGACCTGGTGGAGGCGGAGCCGGTGGCGCGGGTGGAGGAGTTGGTGGAGGCCATGGGGGCGGTGCAGGAGGTGTATGTGAGCGAGGTGTTCATCAAGCACTGCGTGGAGTTGGTGCGGCGGACGCGGCGGCATCCGCTGATCGAGTTGGGGGGAAGTCCGCGGGCGGGGATTGCGCTGGTGCAGGCGGCGCGGGCGCGGGCGTTCATTTGGGGGCGGGACTATGTGGTGCCGGACGATCTTTATGCGTTGGCGGAGGACGTGGTGTTGCACCGGATGCGGTTGACCTACGAGGGGTTGGCGGAGGGGCACACGGGGGCGGAGGTGCTGCAAGAGATCATGGCGGGCATGGGTTGACGAGGGCGGGAGGGCCGGGCCGGGCGGGGGGGCCGGGCGATCCGCCGTGTTGCTTTGGGCGATGGAAGCGCTGCTGGATGTTCACGATCACCTGGACGAGCGCCAGTTCCAACTGGCGGTGCGGCGGCTGGCGGACAGCCTGAGTTATGGGACGGACGCCTCGCCGTTTTTGGGGGCGGGGATCGAGTATGTGCAATCGCGGCCGTATCAGCCGGGGGATGCGGTGAAGTCGATCGATTGGCGGGTGACGGCGCGGAGCGGGCGGGTGCACGTGAAGGAGTATGAGGCGCCGAAGCGGATGCCGGTGCATCTGTTGTTGGACACATCGGCGTCGATGTGTGTGGGGTCGCAGCGGCTGAGCAAGTACGCGTGGGCGGTGCAGATTGCGGGGGGGATTGCCTTGGCGGCGCTGGCCCGGATCAGCCCGGTGGGGGTGACGGCGTGCGGGGAGCGGAAGCTGAGCGTGCAGCCGACGTTGTCGCGGCATCAGTTGTTTTTGTGGTTGCACCGGTTGCGGCGTTACCGGTTCGACGAGTCGACCCGCTTGGGGCAGAACCTGCGGGAATTGTCGGCGGTGATCGAGAGCCGGAGTTTGCTGATCGTGCTGAGCGATCTGCATGATCCGGAGGCGTTGCCGGCGTTGCGCACCGCGGCGCAGGAGCACGATTGCGTGGTGCTGCAGTTTCAGGATCCGGCGGAGGCCGGCGATCTGCGCGGGGGGTTGTTTCGCGGGGAGGAGGCGGAGACGGGCGCAAGTTTTGTCGGGCACGGGCGGAGCCGGTGGTTCGACCACGAGCGGATCGCGGAGGAGTTGAAACGGGCGGGGATCGACCATTTGGTGTTGCGGGTGGACCGGCCGTTTCTGCCCAAGCTGCGCGGCTTTTTGCGTCGTCGGGATTGTCTGGGGAGGGGGCAACGTTAAGGGGAGAAGAGCCGTCAATTGTGCAAGGTCCCCATCAGCGTCAGAACTTCCTATGGCAAAGCTCCCTTTGAATTGCGTCGGGGACGTCCCGCTGGGAGCGTCGTGTTCCGTTGGTTGGGGGTGGGGCCTGGGGAGTTTGAGGGCGGGGTTGGGTTGCGTGGGCGGCTGGGTGGGGGCGTTGGTTGGAGTGGTGGGGTGGTGGGGTTGGGTGTGCGGTTGGGGGATCGTTGTGGGGCTGGCGGGGGAGGGTGGCGTTCGGGACGGGAGCCCGACGGTGGGGATGGAGGGGCGTTTGGAGGTGGTGGTTGGAGGCGGGTTGTTGGAGGCGCGTCCGCTGGATCCGAAGGCGCCGTTATGGGTCCGGGTGGCCGGGGTGCGGCCGCGGGGCGAGGCGCGGGAGTATGATCTGCGCTACATCGGGTTGGTGCCGGGGACCTACGATTTGCGGACGAATTTGGTGCGGGTGGACGGGACCACGGTGGAGGACTTGCCGGTGTTGCCGGTGGAGGTAGTGGGTTTGTTGCCGCGGCCGCACTCGGGGGAATTGGCGTTGGAGGGGGCGTCGCCGATCCCGGGGTGGGGGACGTATGGGCGGTGGATGGTGGGTTTGGGGGTGGGGTGGGGGGTGGGTTTGGGGGCATTGCTGTTTTGGGGTCGCCGACGTGGCCGGGTGGAGGAGGCGGCGCCGGTGGCGGCGGAGCCGACGTGGGCGGAGCGGTTGCGTCCTTTGGTGGAGGAGGCGGCGGCGGGGAAGTTATCGGTGGATGGCCAGGCGCAATTGGAGCGGATGTTGTGGCATTACTGGCGGGAGCGGCTGGGGATCGAGGGGTTGGAGATGGGGGCGGCGGTGGCGCGATTGCGGGCGCATCCGGAGGCGGGGGCGTTATTGCGGGCGTTGGAGGGGTGGTTGCATCGGCGCCCTGGGGAGGTGGAGGTGGAACTGGAGGCGCTGCTGGCGCCGTATCGGCGGGTGGGAGGGGAGTCGGAGGGGGGCCGGGGCGAGGGTGGGGGAAGGGGGGTGGGGTGATGGGGTTTGCGCATCCATGGGTGTTGTTGTTAT
>CAZVRY010000378.1:3133-5857 GCA_964629545.1 uncultured Verrucomicrobiota bacterium
CCGGGGGGGGGGGTCCGGGGCGTGGCGCCCCCAGGGGTGGTGGTGTGCTGGGCGGTGCCATGGGGGTTGGGGCTCGGGGAGGGGGGGCGGCGGGGGCATCCGCTGGTGTTGCCGTTCGATCACAGTCATTTCCGGTCGGGGCGGGGTTGGCGTCGGGTGGTGACGGCGATGAATGGGGTGCCGGCGTGGTTGTTGGGGGTCGTGGTGGTGTTGTGGGCGGGGCCGTTTCGGCTGGGGGTGCCGGAGATGGAGCGGGCATTGACGAACATCGAGTTTGTGATGGACGTATCGGGGAGCATGGCGGCGCCGTTCGGGGATGGGAAGCGGGCGGACAAGGCGTTGCAGGCGATTGACGAATTCACGACGTATCGGGCGGGGGACGCGTTTGGGCTGACGGTGTTTGGGAACGAGGTGCTGCATTGGGTGCCGGTGACGCGGGATTTGTCGGCGATACGGCTATCGGCGCCGTTTCTGCGGCCGGAGAGGATGCCGCCGTACATGGGGGGGACGCAGATAGGGAAGGCCTTGCGGTCGGTGCGGGAGGTGTTGGCGGGGCGGCCGGAGGGGGATCGGATGGTGGTGTTGATTTCGGATGGGGAGAGTTTCGATTTGGGAGGGGGACAGGCGGAGGAGATTGGGCACGAGTTGGCGTTGGACAAGATCACGGTCTATTACATCCACGTGGCGGAGGGGGAGCCGCAGAACGAGACGCATGCCTTGGCGAGTTTGACGGGGGGCCGGGCCTATGCGGCGGGGGATCCGACGGCGTTGCGGGAGGTGTTTCAGCACATCGACCGGATGCAGCCGGCCAAGCTGAAGCCGCGGGCGCCGGAGCCGGCGGATTGGTATCGGCCGTGGGCGGTGGCGGGTTTGGGTTTCTTGGGGGTGTACGTGATGAGTTTGTTTGGGTTGCGGTATACGCCGTGGTGATGCGATGGAGGCGATCTTCCTGGCGGCGGGGTTGGCGGCGTTGGCGGGGTTCGCCGAGTGGATCCATGGTCGGCGGGTGGGGCGGGTGAGCCGGTTGGCGTTCGGGCCGTCGGGGGCGCCGCGGGGTTGGACGTGCGGGGTGCCGTGGTTGCGGGTGGTGGCGGTGGCGGGTTTGGCGTGGGGATTGGGGACGTTGGTGTCCTTGCCGTCGCAGGTGCGTCGGCCGGAGTTGATGCCGGAAGGGGGTTATCGGCATTTGGTGGTGGTGTTGGATGTGTCGCCGAGCATGCAGTTGCGGGATGCGGGGCCGGATCGAGGGCAGACGCGGGCGCAGCGGGCGGCCGCGGTCTTGATGTCGTTGTTGGAGCGGGTGGCGGTGGAGCAGATGCGGATCAGCGTGGTGGCGGTGTACAATGGGGCGCGGCCGGTGGTGGTGGACACGTATGATTTGGAGGTGGTGCGGAACATTGTGAACGATTTGCCGTTGGACTATGCGTTCGACCATGGCAAGACGAAGTTATTTGCGGGGTTGCACGAGGCGGCGCAGTTGGCGCGTCCGTGGAAAGCTGGGAGCACGACGTTGGTGGTGGCGAGCGATGGGGACACGGTGCCGGACCTGGGCATGCCGGAGATGCCGCGGTCGGTGGCGGAGGTGATTGTGCTGGGGGTGGGGGATCCGGTGGCGGGGCGGTCGATCGATGGGCATCAATCGCGGCAGGATGCGGCGGCGTTACGGCAGGTGGCGACGCGGTTGGGCGGGGTGTATCACGATGCGAACGAGAAGCATGTGAGTTCGGGGGTGTTGGCGAGGTTGGCGGAGGTGGCGCCCATGAAGGACACGGCCGCGAAGGGATTGCGGGAGGCGGCCCTGGTGGCGGCAGGGTTGGGGGCGTTGGTGCTGGCCTTCTTGCCAGTGGGGCTTGCCTTGTTAGGGTCGGCGTGGCAGGTTCCGCGGATTGATGCCCGGTCGTGGTCTCCTGCGACGGGGTCAGCCGTTCCCGCCGCGCGCCGGAGAGGGGCAAAAGACCCGCTCGGTCCGCGAAACTCGATCCACGTATGAAACGCAAACTGCTGATAACGGGCTGGCTGTTACTTCCGATCGTGATGTTGGCGTATCACTACGGTCCAGGCCAGAAGGGGCTGGCCCGGGATCGGGCGGCGGGACAGGTGCGGGAGGCACGGGCGGCGGAGGCGGCGGGGGATTGGGGGAAGGCGTACGAGGCGTGGGGGAAGGCGCTGGCGGCGTTGCCGGCCGAGGATGTCGGGGATCGGTGGCGAGTGCGGCTGGCGCAGGCGGATGCGCGGGTGTGGTTGGGGGAGTTGCCGGAATCGATCCAGGATTTGGAGGCGTTGCTGGCGGAGGTGCAGAAGGGAGGGGATCGCGGGTTGGAGACGGAGGTGCGGTCGGCGCTGGCGGCGAACGACTATTACGTGGGCTGGCTGATGCGGTTGGAGGGGGCGGAGGCAGCGGAATGGACCCTTCCGGTGGAGGAGGCCCGGCAGCACTTCCGGTGGTTGGCGGAGTCGGCGGACACCGCGGGGGACGGGAAGGCGGCGGAGGATCATCGCAAGAACCTGGAGGCGGTGATTCGGTTGGCGCGGATGGATCTTTCGGAGTTGCAGGGGTTGCCGCTGCCGAAGAAATGCGCGGGCTGTCAGAACTGCAGTCAGAAGTGTCGGAGTCAGCGGGAGAGCCAGGCGAAGAAGCCGTCGGAGAAGAAGGACGACGCGCGGAAGGCCGGGGCGGGGAAGCGTCCGGACGGGGCGGGTTCGTGAGGGGGAGGGGAGGGAGCG
>CAZVRY010000379.1:0-5800 GCA_964629545.1 uncultured Verrucomicrobiota bacterium
TTCGGCAGCGTGCGCCAAGGCGCAGCCTACCATTTTCCGCTCCGGTGGTGCCCCCCCCCGCGGGGCCTGGGGGCCATTTTGGATTGGCGCGCGCGGCCCGGCGGGACGGTGACGGGCGCAGGCGGGGGGGCGTGGGGGACGGCGTTGGGTCGATTGTTGAGTTTGGGGGGACACGCGGTGACGCTTTGGGAGGCGGTGCCGGAGCATTTGGAGGCGATGCGGCGGACGGGGCGGAATGAGAGGTTTCTACCTGGGGTGGAGTTGCCGGCGGGGTGGCGGTGGCAGGCGGATCTGGAGCAGGCGGTGGCGGGGGCGGACTGCGTGGTGGTGGCGGTGCCGTCGAGGTTTTTTCGGGCGGCGACGGTGTGTCTGGCGGGCACGGAGGCGATGGTGGCGAGTGTGACCAAGGGGATCGAGTATGACACGGGACTGACGATGAGCGGGGTGCTGCGGGAGACAGCGCCGCGGGCGCGGGTGGTGGCGTTGTCGGGGCCGACGCTGGCTCCGGAGGTGGCGCGGGACGTGCCGACGGCGATTGTGGCCGCGGGGGATTCGATCGAGTTGGCGCGGCAGGCGCAGCAACTGTTTCATCGGCCGACGTTTCGGGTTTACACGAGCACGGATTTATTGGGGGTCGAGTTGGGAGGGGCGCTCAAGAATGTGATTGCGATTGCGGCGGGGGTTTGTGACGGGTTGGGGTTTGGCGACAACTCGAAGGCGGCGTTGGTGACGCGGGGGATTGCGGAGATCCGGCGTTTGGGGGTGGCGTGTGGGGCGAGGCCGGAGACGTTTGCGGGGCTGAGCGGGCTGGGGGACTTAACGGTGACGTGTTTTTCGCGGTTGAGTCGGAATCGCGGTTTTGGGGAGCGGTTGGGGCGTGGGGAAAGGCCCGCGCAGATTGTGGCGGCGAGCGTGAGTGTGGCCGAGGGGCATCCGACGTCGCGGTCGGCGCTGCAATTGGCTCGGCGGTTAGGCGTGAGCGTGCCGATTATCGAGGAGGTGCACGCGATGCTTTACGAAGGCAAGGAGGTGCGGGGGGCGTTGAGGGACTTGTTGAATCGGGAGAGCAAGGAAGAGGATTGAGGATGGGCGCGGCGGGGCGTTCAGGCAAGCAGCGCGGTCCGGGGCAAGGGATCAGGGGCGGGTGGGAGTGTGGGGTTGGGTGAGGGCGATGGCTTCGGCGACGGTTTTGGTGCCGGAGGGTTGTTTGTCCTCGAAGGGGCCGTCGGCGCTTCCGGTTGGCCAGGTGGCGGGGTCGGCGAATTGGCCGTCGTCGCGGTAGAGGGTTTGGAGGCGGGCGAGTTCGGTTTTGAGGTCAGCGAAGAGGGTGGCGACGGCGGGTGAAGGGGGTGCGGAGGCTGGGTGGAGGAGGTTGTGTTGTTCCCGCGGGTCCTGGGTGAGGTCGAACAGTTCGTAGGCGTCTTTTTTCCAGTAATGGATGAGTTTATGGGTGGCGGTGCGGACGCCGAGGTGGGCGGCGGTGTTGTGGTGTCCGGGGTCGTGGTAATAGCGATAGTAGATGCTGGTTCGCCAATCGGCGGGGGATTGGCCGCGGAGCAGGGGGACGAGGGATTGTCCCTGCATGGTGGCGGGGATGGGGAGGCCGGCGAGGTCGAGGAAGGTGGGGGCGAGGTCGATATTGGCGACGAGGGCGTCGGGCAGGTGGCCTTGGGGGAGGCCGGGGCCGCGCGCGATGAGGGGGACGCGGAGGCCGGGTTCGTACATGAAGCGTTTGTCGTAGAGGCCGAGGTCGCCGAGGTACCAGCCGTTATCGGCGGAGTAGATGACGATGGTATTGGTGGCGAGGCCGTGGAGGTCGAGGTAATCGAGGACTTGGCCGACGCTGTCGTCGACGCCTTGGACGCAGGCGAGGTAGTCCTGCATGTAGCGTTGGTATTTCCAGCGGACGAGGTCGCGGCCGGAGAGCGTGTTGCCGTCGACGTCGACTTCGGAGGGTTTATGTTGGAGCCACTGGTTACGGGCGGGTCCTTGCAGGTTGGCGGGGGGTTCGAGTTTGAGGTCGCGGCGGGTGAGGTCGTGGGCGATGGTTTGCTGGTTGGCGGGCAAGGCGGCGGGGCGGGTGGCGTAGTTGTCCCAGAGGGTTTCGGGTTCGGGGATGGTTCGGTTTTTGAAGAGGGCTTGGTGGCGGAGGTCGGGTTCCCAGGCGCGGTGAGGGGCCTTGTGGTGGAGCATGAGGAAGAAGGGCTTGTCTTTGGGCCGGGTGTTGAGCCATTCGAGGCCGAGGGCGGTGGTGAGGTCGGTGCAGTGGCCTTGGAGGGTGATGCGGCGGCCGGGGACGAGGAAGGCGGGGTTCCAGTAGGCGCCCTGGCCGGGGAGGACGATCCAGCGGTCGAAGCCGGTGGGATCGGAGCCGAGGTGCCACTTGCCGATGAGGCCGGTGTGGTAGCCGCCGGCTTGGAGGCGTTTGGCGACGTGGTCGCGCGTGCCGTCGAAGCGGTTGAAGACGGGGACGCCATTGAGGTGGGAGTATTGGCCGGTGAGGAGGGTGGCTCGGCTGGGGGTGCAGATGGAGTTGACGACAAAGGAATTGAGGAAGCGGACGCCGTCGCGGGCGAGGCGGTCGAGGTGGGGGGTTTGGTTGACTTTGGACCCGTAAGCCGAGATGGCGTGTTGGGCGTGGTCGTCGGAGAAGATGAACAGGATGTTGGGGCGGGGGGAAGGCGCGGCGGCGAGGGGGGCGGCGAGGCTGAGGCAGGCGAGCAGGGAGGGCAGGAGGGCATTCATGGTCAGAGGTAGCGTTGGGCTTCGCGCAGAGCGTGCAGGAAATCGTCGTAATTGTCCACGGCGGGGAGTTGGGGAAAATCGCGGCGGACGTTTTCGGGGGCATGGAAGAGGAAGCCGCGATCGGCGGCTAGGAGCATGGCGGTGTCGTTATAGGAATCGCCGCCGGCGAGAACGCGGTAGTTGAGCTGTTGGAGGGCGAGGACGGTTTGGCGTTTTTGGTCAGGGATACGGAGGCGGTAGTTGGTGATGCGGTCGTGGTGGACGTCGAGGCGGTGGCAGAGGAGGGTGGGCCAATCGAGTTGGCGGAGGAGGGGGGTGGCGAATTGCTCGAAGGTATCGGAGAGGATGATGACCTGGGTTTCGGCGCGGAGGGCGTCGAGGAAGGCCTTGGCGCCGGGGAGGGGTTGGAGGGAGCCGATGACGGCTTGGATGGCGGAGAGGGTGAGTCCGTGGTGGTCGAGGAGGGCGAGGCGGCCGCGCATCAATTTGTCGTAGTCGGGTTCATCGCGGGTGGTGCGTTGGAGTTCGGGGATGCCGGTTTTTTCGGCGACGGCGATCCAGATTTCGGGGGTGAGGACGCCTTCCAGGTCGAGGGTAACGATCGACTGTTGCATGGTATCGGGGGCGGATTGTCCAGAGGTTGGGGGTGATGTCGAGTCCGGAGGGGGGAGGACCAGCAGTTCTCATGTTGGAATTGGAAAAGCCCCTCACCCGGCCTCTGGCCACCCTCTCCCCGCGCCTTTGACAGCAGAAGGCAGCCCAGGCGCGGGGAGAGGGAAGGGGAGAGGGGGAGTCCTCCCTTCAAAATGAGAATTGCTGGGGGAGGACTGGGACCGGGGTGGGGCTGGGTGCGAGGTTAGGCTGGCATGGGGGGCGAGGGAGGGGGCAGGATGCGGGGGAAGCAAGCGGTTGGATTATGGCACTACGGATTGACGATTCCCTGACGGCGGCGGGGTTGCGGCCGAAGTTGGAGCGGTTGTTCGAGGTCTCGGCCCCGAAGATTCTGAGTATTGAGCGGACGTGGAAGCCGGGGGATGGGACGCCGGTGTTTACGGTTCGTGGGCGTTACACCTCGCGGGGGTGGACGGAGTGGACGCAGGGTTTTCAGTTTGGGTCGGCCTTGTTGCAGTATGAGGCGACGGGGGAGGGGCGGTTTCTGGAATTGGGGCGAGGGGGGACGAGGGCGCGGATGGCGTCGCATGTTTCGCATGTGGGGGTGCATGACCATGGATTTAACAACGTGTCGACGTATGGGAATTTGTTGCGGCTGATGGGGGAGGGGCGGTTGCCGGCGGATCAGCGGGAGAGGGATTTTTACGAGTTGGCGTTGAAGGTGAGCGGGGCGGTGCAGGCGTCGCGGTGGACCCGTTTAGCGGACGGGACCGGGTTTATGCACAGCTTCAACGGGCCGCACTCGTTATTTGTGGACACGATACGGACCTGTCGGGTGTTGGTCTTGGCGCATGAATTGGGGCATGTGCTGATGGGGGAGCAGGATGCGCGGATTTCGTTGGCGGAGCGGTGGCAGGAGCATGCGCGGAACACGGCGCGGTACAACGTGTATTACGGGGAAGGTCGGGACGCGTATGACGTGCGGGGGCGGACGGCGCACGAGGCGGTGTTCAACACGGCGAGCGGGGTGTTTCGGTGTCCCAACAGTCAGCAGGGCTATTCGCCGTTTAGCACGTGGACGCGGGGTTTGGCTTGGGCGATGTGTGGGTTTGCGGAGTTATTGGAGTATCTGGGGGCGCGGGGTGGGGAGGACAGGGGGTTGGAAGGGGTGCTGGTGAAGGCGGCGGTGGCGACGGCGGAGTTTTACCTGGCGCACTGTTGTGCGGACGGGATTCCGATGTGGGACACGGGGGCGCCGGGGTTACCTCGGCTGGGGTTGGACTATTTGGAGAGGGTGTCGGATCCCTTCAACGGGTGGGAGCCGGTGGACAGTTCCGCGGCGGCGATTGCGGCGCAGGGGTTATGGCGTTTGGGCTCGGCGGGGGCGGGGGCGGGAGTGGGGGATCGGGGGGGGGGCCGCGGGGTGGAGGGGAGTCGCTCCGGGTTGGGGGCGTCGGGTTCGCGGTTCGTGGAGCCACGGGCAGCGCGTCGGTATCGTCAGGCGGCGCTAACGATTGCGGCGACGCTCTTGGAGCGGCCGTATCTTTCGACGGACGGGCGACATCAAGGGTTGATCCTGCATTCGGTGTATCACCGGCCGAACGGGTGGGATTACGTGCGACGGGGTCAGCGGGTGCCGAACGGCGAGAGCTCGATGTGGGGAGATTACCATGCGCGGGAGTTGGCGTTGCTGTTGTTGCGGGAGGCGCGGGGGCAGGGGCCGCTGCGTTTTTTTGAGGTGGGGTGTCGGCTTGACAGAGGGCGGAAGTGAAGGATAGTCCGCGCCATGAAACTCGTCTTATGTTTACTGTTGGCTGCGGTTGTTCTTCCGGGTGTGGTGGTGGCGGGGGAGCCGTCGTTGTATTCGATCCCGCTGAAGGATCTGGAGGGGAAGCCGACCTCGTTGAAGGCGTATGAGGGGAAGGTGTTATTGTTGGTCAATGTGGCCTCGAAGTGTGGGTATACGCCGCAGTATACGGGGTTGGAGGCGTTGTATAAGGCGCACAAGGACGCGGGCTTGGTGGTGTTGGGTTTTCCGTGCAATCAGTTTGGCAAGCAGGAACCGGGGTCGGCCGAGGAGATCCTGCAGTTTTGTCGGAGCACGTATCAGGTGAGTTTCCCGATGTTCGAGAAGTTGGAAGTGAACGGTCCTGGGCGGCATCCGCTGTATCGGGCGGTGTTGGGGGAGGGGTCGCCGGCGGCGGGGGATATCAAGTGGAACTTCGAGAAGGTCCTGGTGGGGCGGGACGGGAAGGTGATCAAGCGATTTGCGTCGGGGGTGAAGCCGGACGACAAGGGGCTGGGGGAGGCGATTACGGCGGCGCTTGGGAAGAAGTGAGAGGGGGATGGGCCAGGCGGTGGACCGCTTGGACCAGCTTCTCGATCTCGAAGGGTTTTTGGACGAAGGCGGCGAACCCGAGGCCATCGAAGCGGCCTTGGAGTT
>CAZVRY010000380.1:0-5784 GCA_964629545.1 uncultured Verrucomicrobiota bacterium
AGTGCCCCCACCTCCTCGAACCGCAGACCCCCAAGATTGCGGAACGCGAGGTTGGGCGTCTCCCACTTCGGGAAGAGGGCGCGCATTTGCAGTTCTTGGCGTGGGGTGATCTGGCGGCCGACTTTGGCGGCGCGAAGGCGGTCGGCGACGTCGATGTCTTCGACCTCGCGGTGAAATCCGTTGGCGACGAGGAGGTCCTCATAGCCATCGAGGTCGACATCGAGGAAGACGGGTGACCAGGCCCAATCGGCGGCGGGGAGGTCGCTGAGGTAGGCGAGATCGGCGAAGGTGGTGTCGCCGCGGTTGATGTGAAGGACGTTGCGGGAGTATTGGGGGCGGCTTTCGATGACGCCCGGGGCGAGGTAAGGCGGGCGGGATTTTTCGAGTTGGGTTTGGCGCTTGTCGCGGCGCCGGGCCATCATGTCGAGGGCGAAGAGGTCGTCATGTCCGTCGCGGTTCACATCCGCCCAGTCTGCGCCCATGGAGGACAGGCAGGTGTGCCGCAGGGCGAGGGCGGGGAGGGCCCGAAAGCGCCCGAGGCCGTCGTTGATCCAGGCGCGGTCGGGCGAGTCGGCGTCGTTACAGACGTAGAGGTCGGGGGCGCCGTCGTGGTTGAGGTCGCGGAACATGACCGAGAGTCCCCAGTCGCGCGGGGCGTCGGAGAGGGGGTTGCCGTCTTCGTCCAGGAAAGTGCCGTCGGTCCAGGAGATGGCGGTGAATCGGCCGTGGCCGTCGTTGCGGTAGAAGAGGTCCGGTTCGCCTGCTTCGCGCGGGTTGCCGTTAGGGCCGACGAAGAAGCGTCCTTCGAGTTCGCGAGAGGTGACCGGGATGCCATTGACCTTGGTGACGACGAATTGGCCGTTGGTGCGGGCGAGGGTGAAGCGGACACCGGGTTCGTCCATGATGGTGGAGGTTCGGTAATTGGCGACGTAGAGGTCGAGGTCGCCGTCACCGTCGGCGTCGGCGAGGGCCATGGACATGCTGCCGAACCGTCGGAGCAGCCCGGCATCGGTTTTCTCGGCGAAGCGGGCGTGTCCGTCGTTGAGGTAGAGGCGAGTGCCTCCTCCGATGCTGGTGACGAGCAGATCGAGGTCGAGGTCGCCATCCAGGTCGGCGAGGACAGCGCCGGTTGAGAGGGAGCGGGCGAGGTCGACGCCAGCCGCGGCGGCGATGTTGGTGAATCGCCAGTTGCCGAGGTTGCGGAAGAGGGCATTGGTTCCCTCGAGGCTGCACAGGTAGATGTCGCACCAGCCATCGCCGTCCACATCCCCCAAGGCGAGGCCTGAGCCATTATTGACGATGGTGTTGGTGAGTCCGAGTTGTTCGCCGAGCAGGTTGGTGAAGTCGAAGCCGGTCTGTGCAGGGCTGAGGAGGCGCAGGCCTGGCGCGCCAGGTTGCGGGGTTAATGCGGTTGCCCCGGCCCCGGCCACCTGGTTCGCGGGCATCCCCGCGAGCGGGGACGCGAGGAGCAGGAGCGGGACGGCGGACACCAAGGTGTGCCGTCCGATCCGGCGGGCCGTCTGGGCGATGGTTGCGGCGCGGGTCATGCCATGGGGCGGGTCCAGCCCGGGCGCGGCGTCCCGGGTTTCAGGCGATCGGTATGGGCGCGGTCCATGCGGAGCGTCGCAGGCAGTGTCGGGAAGTCCCTCCGTGATTCCAACCGAAAACGCCCTGGCCACAAAAGCGAAGGAGGCCGGAGTGGGCTCCGGCCTCCTGTGAATTGGGCTTACCGACGAGGGATTACTGTTTCAGCCGGTAATAGACGGTGCCTTCGGGGGCCACCACGTAGGGGTTGGTCTGGTTGTTAACCGGGTTCCAAGGCCCGCTCACCGAGGGAGCGGACTCGAGGGTGCCGGTGCCGGGCCAGGAGATGCTGACGCTGTTACCGCTGCGGGAGATGCTGAGCGGTCCGGGCGGTCCGACCACCGGGCCGTTCGGGTAGACGCGGACGCGTTGGACGGTGTAGTTGGATTCGTTCTGGACGTTGCCGCCGGCGTTCAGCGGGTTGAGCGGGTCGGCGGGATCGATTTCGTGGCCGTTGCCGGCGTAGGCGCTGTTGGGCGGAGCGGAGCCACCGGTGTCGTTGTGGGTGGCGAACCCGACCAGGACGTTCCCGGCCAGGTCGGCCCGATTGGCGGTGAAGGACTCGAGCCAGTCGGTGCCGTTGTAGGACACCAGCGCTTGGAACGCGGCCCCGGTGCGTTTCACCCGCAGCCAGATGTTTTGGGAGGCGGTGGTCTTGTCCATCGGCGTGCCCGCGGCGTCCATCGCCCGCAAGTTGCCGAAAGCGCCGACCAACCCGCCGATCTCCGTGCTCAGGACGATGGTGCCGCCAGCGCCGTAGCCGCCGCCCGCCGTCTCGCGCCAGATGCCAATGCCCGCCCGCCCCGGGGCGGAGGCTTCCATATAGGTGACAAGGGCCAGGTTGTTGACTTTGGTGCCGTCGGTCGTGAAGGGCTGGATGGCCGGGTCATCGGTTCGGAAGAGCGACGGGCGAATATGGATACCCGCGTTGCCCCAGCCGGCCGTGTTGGCGGCGCGATCATAGCGGCTCACTTCCACCGCCACGTCGAAGTCGCCCGAGACGGTCTGGTGCAGATAATGCACATAATCACCCGGGTCCCAGCCGTTGGAACCGCCGCCGACGATGTCGAACTCGGGGTTCGCATCGGACGTCAGGGCCACGGCCTCGCCCTTGCGGTACGGATCGTCACCGACCGTCGGACGGTTGTTCGGATTCTGGATCAGGCCGATGTCGGCGGAGGTCCAGGCCGTCACGCTCGCTTGGACCGCCGACCCAGGGGCCACGCTGTTGCCGGCGAGGTCCTTCACGCCAGTGACGGTCACCGTGAAAGAGTTTGCGGTCAGGCCGTTCACCGTGAGGTAAACGGCATCGCCGCCGACGCCGACCTTGGCGGCGGTCACGGTGCCTTGGCTGAGTGTGTAGTTGCCGGTCGCGGTGGCCGTGGCTGAGCTGACCTTCTCGGAGAACTTCACTCCGATGGTCTTCTTGTCCAGGGTCCCGGCGGAGAGCAACCGTGGCGGCACGACGTCGCCGGTGTCCACGTTCTTATAGTCGGTGAACTTGACGGTAGCCTTGCCTTGCAGGCCGTTGGGGTTGTCGGCGGCGAGGGGGTCGAGCGAGGAACCGGCGTAGGCGCCGACGAGGAGTTCCGCCGGCATTTCCTGGTAGCGCTGCCCCACCAGGGTCCAATTCACGCCATCTTTGCCCACGTAGAAGGAGAACGAGTTGCCCACGCGTTGCATGCGGAGCCACTGATTGGGCAGGTTGTTGCTGACCCCGCCGTAGGAGCGGCTGAAGGCGGTGTAGCGTTGGCCGGCCAGGGCGCGGCCCTGCACGACGACCTGGTTTGCGCCCTCGGGATTGCCCGCCACGATTTTGAGGTTGGCGCTGACCGCGTTCGTATCGACCCGGGCCATGAGGCCGCCGCGCGCCCAATTATCTGCGGGCAGGACTTCGCCTTCGCTGGGCACGTAGGCCGTGCCGTCGAAGTAGAAGAGGGACCGGGTGATGGAGGTGATGCGGACCTGTTTGTCGAAATCACCGGTGACCTTCTCGTAGGCGAAGGTGAGTTCGTCGCCTCCGCTCAGGTCGGAGAGCATGTTCTTGAAGGCGCCGGAGCCGCCGCCGGTGATGTCGAAGGAATAGGTGCCGGACTGGGTATAGGCTCCGGGCAGGGGTGGGGTAACGGGGAACTCGGGGACGATGTCGACCTTGGTCAGGTCGACCGGGACGGGGACGGGGACACCGCTCGGGTAGATCTTCACGCGTTGGACGGTGTAGTTGGAGTCGTTTTGGTTCGGATCCTGATTGGTCGTCCCCGTCAGGTAGCCGTTTTCGGCGTAGCCGTTGTTGGGCGGGGCGGAGCCGCCGGTGTCATTGTGGGTGGCGAAGCCCAGGAGCACGGGGCCGGCGAGGTCGGACCGTTCCTGGGTGACGCTGTTCACCCAATCGAGGCCATTGTAAGACACGTAAGTGCGGTAGGTCGAACCGGTGCGCTGCATGCGCAGCCAGATGCCCTGCTCCGGAACCGTCTTGTCCATCGGGGTCCCGACCGAATCCTTGGCCCGCAGCCGGCCGTAAGCGCCGACGAGGCCGCCGATTTCCTGGCTGAGCGGAATGGTGCCGCCGGCGCCGTAGTTCCCGCCTGGCTCCATGCGCCAAATGCCGATGCCGGCCCGGCCAGGGGCCCCGCCGTCCATGTAGGTCACTTCGGCAATGTTGTTCACCTTGGTGCCATTGACCGAGTAAGGCGGCGCGTTCACCGGGTCGTCCGTCCGGTAAACGGAGGGCCGGACGTGGATGCCGGAGTTGCCCCAGCCAGCCGTGTTGGCGGGCCGGTCGTAGCGGCTGACCTCGATCGCGTAGTCGAAGTCTCCCGCCGGAATCTGCGTATAGATGTAGTGCATGTAGTCGCCGCCGTCCCAAATATTGGACCCGCCGCCGACCAGCTCGAACTCGGGGTTTTCGTCCGAGGAAACCGCGACCGCTTCGCCTTCGCGATAGGGATCATCACCCGCGGTGGGGCGGGCGTTGGGATTTTGGATATAGCCGCTGTCGGCGTTGAACCAGTTGAGGGCCTTGACGTTGACCGTCGAGCCGGGGGCCACGTTGTTGCCGGCGTGGTCCTTGAGCCCGCCCACCACCGTCACGGTGAAGTCGTCGGCCGTCAGCCCCGTCACGCCGAGGTAAACGGAGTCGCCGCCGATGCCGAGCTTGGCGCTGGTGATGGTCCCTTGGCTGATCGCGTAATTGGCGGTGGAGGCGGCGGTCGCGGAGTCGATAGCCTCGGAGAACTTCAGTCCGACCAGTTTCTTGTCGATGGTTCCGCCCGAGACGAGGCGGGGCGCCGTGACGTCCGCGGTGGTCACCGGGCCGTAATCGGCGAACTGGAGGGTGGCCTTGCCGCCGGTGCCTGCGTTGGCGATGCCGCCCGCGGCATAGACCCCGACCAGAACGGTGGCGGGGAATTCCTGGTAGCGCTCGCCGATGAGGGCCCAACTCGTGTTGGCGCCCTTGACGTAGGCGGCGAAGTAATTACCCACTCGCCGCAGGCGGAGCCACTGGTTCGGGAGGGCAGCCGCAACGCCGGGGTAATCGCGGCTGTAGGTGGTGTAGCGTTGCCCATCCATGCCGCGGCCGGCCATCCGGACCAGGTTGACCCCGGTGGGATTGCCCGCGGCCAACTTGAGGGAGGCGCAGTCGGGGCTGGTGGTCGACCGGATCATGAGGCCGCCGCGGGCCCAGTCGTCGCCGCCTTCACTGCTCAACCCGACCACGCGAAGCTGGCGGTCGAAGTCGCCGGTCAGGGTCTCGTAGGCGAAGGTCATGACATCGCCGGGCTGGGTGGCGTTGCCGACGTTAGCGAAAGCGACCGAACCGTAGCCGCCGATGGAAGAGGTGCCGCCGGCGACTGGGGCGTAGGTGCCTTCAGGCAGGCCGAGCCCCGGGGGGGCGATGTCCACTTTCGTGGCCGGTTGGGCGAGCCCGAGGCTGGTGCCCGCAAGGACAAGCGCGAGCCCGAGGCAGGAGCGTACGCAGTTGTGAGTAAACATAGTGGGTTGTTCGTAGTTCGGAATCAAGGGTACCTGGACATCGATACGGAACCAGAGTGTGCCCCGCCAAGTCAAGTCACATTCCGCAAAATGGTGTTTTTGAGCGGTGATGGGTCGTTTTCCAGGGGTGGAGTGGCGGTGGCTCCGTGCAGGGCCGGGTTGGGGAGAGATGGGAATGGGGTCGGATTGGGGCTGGGGCAGGGCCGG
>CAZVRY010000381.1:0-5768 GCA_964629545.1 uncultured Verrucomicrobiota bacterium
TCCATCGGTTTCGGCGACCGCCTCGGGCTCGCCACCCCAGGCCACGTGGCGGCCTGCCGCCTCGGCCGCCTCGCCCCTATCTTCGCCCAGCAATCCGCCCGCGAACTCACCCGCACCCAACGCACCGCCCACGAGGTCCTCCGCTGCGCCCAGGAAGGCGTCGCCCAGGCCGGATGGACCGCCCCCTGGGGCGCCGACGCCGATCACCTCAAGACCCGCGAGGACATCGAACACTACGCCTCCGCCGGCTTCACGCTCTACACCATCGACCCCTCCGCCTATGTCCAAAACGCCGCCGACCACCTCCGCGGTAACGATCTCTCCGCCGCCGCCCATGACGTCGTCCGCGCCGGCGCCTTCGACTCCGTCGACCAACTCTGCCACCTCTACCTCGACCAACTCCACGACCTCCCCGAAATCGGTCCCCTCGGCTTCCGCGACCGCGAGCCCCTCCTCCGCGCCGCCGTCAAGTACGGCAAGGCTGTCCACTACACCGCCCAAATGACCGCCTGGATCCGCGCCGCCACCCATGACCAGGGCGAAATCGAAGTCTCCGTCGACGAAACCGACTCCGTTACCCAACCCGTCGAACACCTCTTCGTCGCCCTCGAACTCAAACGCCGCGACGTCCTCCGCTCCGTCGTCAGCCTCGCCCCACGCTTCCCCGGCGACTTCGAGAAAGGCGTCGACTACAAAGGCGACCTCGCCCTCTTTGAAGCCCAACTCCGCCAGCACGTCGCCATCGCCCGCGCCATCGGCCCTTACAAGATCAGCGTCCATAGCGGCTCCGACAAATTCTCCATCTACCCCATCGTCGGCCGCGTCTGCGGCAACCTGCTCCACCTCAAGACAGCCGGCACCAACTACCTCGAAGCCCTCCGCGTCGTCGCCCGCCAAAACCCCGCCCTCTTCGCCGACATCATCGTCTTCGCCCATACCCGCTTCGATGCCGACCGCGCCAGCTACCATATCTCGGCCTCCCTCGACCGCCTCCCCGGTCCAGCCGCCCTCTCCGCCGCCCAACGCGAAGACCTCTACCTCAACCAACCCGACGGACGCCAGGTCCTCCATGTGACCTTCGGCTCCACCCTCACCCTCGGCCAATCCCCCAACGGGCGCCCGTTCAAAGAACAAATCCTCGAAACCCTCCGCACCCACGACAGCCTCCACCGCGAGTTCCTTGTCCAACACCTTGGCCGCCATGTCCAACTCCTCAGCGCCGGTTGACCCCCACCCGCCCGACCCCACCTCCCTCAACACGCCCCCCGCCCGCCCCTCCTCTCCATGATTCGCTCCGCCGTCACCGTCTGCCTCGTCCCCGAAGCCAGATCCGGTCCCTTCGTGTTCCACCAGGAACTCGAACCCGCCTGCGCCGCCGCCCGCGCCCTCCAGTTCGACGCCGTCGAAGTGTTCGCCCCCTCCGCCCGCCAACTCCCCCTCAGCACCCTCCAATCCGCCATCCAACGCTACTCCATCACCATCGCCGCCATCGGCAGCGGCGCAGGTTGGGTCCGCGAGAAACTCAGCCTCACCGACCCCGACCCCGACATCCGCACCCGCGCCCGCTCCTTCATCATGGGCCTCGTCAACCTCGGCGGCTTCGTCGGCGCCCCCGTCATCGTCGGCTCAATGCAGGGGCGCATCGCCGACCCCACCGAACGCGCCCAAGCCCTGGATTGGCTCGCCGATGAACTGCGCGAACTCTCCACCCGGGCCGCCAGCCACGGCCAAGTCCTCCTCTACGAACCCCTCAACCGCTACGAAACCAACCTCTTCAACCGACTCGCCGACGCCGCCGCCTTCCTCGAACAACGTGACCTCCCCTCCGTCAAGATCCTCGCCGACCTCTTCCACATGAACCTCGAAGAACAAGACCTCCCCGCCGCCCTCCGCCACCTTGGTCCACGCCTCGGCCACGTCCACTTCGCCGACTCTAACCGCCGCGCCATCGGCTTCGGCCATACCCCCGTCGGGCCGATCGCCGCCGCCCTCCATGATGTCCAATACCAAGGCTTCCTCTCCGCCGAAATCCTCCCCTGGCCCGATAGCGAAGGTGCCGCCCGCCAAACCATCGAGAGCTTCCGCCATTGGTTCCATCCCTCCCACTCTCCCCAACCCCAAAGCCCCTAGCCCCACCCCCATTAGCACCTCCTAGCCCCCACCCCATGCTCAAAACCCAACTCCTCCACCCGGACCTCCTCCGCACCCTCGCCCGCGCCGGGCACCACGCCAAAATCCTCATCGCCGACGGCAATTACCCCGCCTCCACGAAAAAGGGGCCCCTCGCCGAAATCGTCTCCCTCAACCTCGCCCCAGGCATCGTCACCGTCAGCCAAGTCCTCCATACCCTCCTCTCCGCCCTCCCCATCGACGCCGTCAATACCATGGGCATCCCCCCCGACGACCCCTACGCGCAAGCCGGCGAACCCCCAGTCTGGGCCGATTACCGACGCATCCTCGCCGACGCCCAGTGCCCCGCCCCTCTCGAACCCATCCTCAAATGGGACTTTTACCGAGCCGTCGAATCCCCCGACCACATCCTCACCATCCAAACCGCCGACCAAGCCCTCTGGGCCAACGTCCTCCTTACCCTCGGCTGCCGCCAACCCTAAGCCCGCCCCCATCACCCCCCACCCCCACCCCACCCCTACCCCACACCATGCACACACGACCCCTCGGCCGCACCGGCCTCCAACTCCCCATCCTCAGCTTCGGCGCCTCCTCCCTCGGCCAGGAATTCCGCCGCGTCACCCTCGAAGAAGCCCTCCAATCCGTCCGCGTCGCCCTCGACTGCGGCCTCAACTTCATCGATACCTCCCCCTTCTACGGACGCGGTATGAGCGAAGTCCTCCTCGGTCTCGCCCTCCGCGACGTCCCACGCCACCAATACACCCTCTGCACCAAACTCGGACGCTACGACCTCGCCCACTTCGACTTCTCCCCACGCCGCGTCCGCGAAAGCATCGATGTCAGCCTCCACCGCCTTGGCACCGATCACCTCGATATCATCCTCTGCCACGACATCGAATTCGTCCCCATGCAGCAGATCGTCGACGAAACCATCCCCGCCCTCCGCCAAGTCCAACAAGCCGGCAAAGTCCGCTTCATCGGTTTTAGCGGTTACCCCCAGAAGATCTTCCGCTTCATCTGCGACCAAGCCGACGTCGACTGCGTCCTCAGCTACAACCAGTACACCCTCCAGAACACCCGCTTCGCCGACGACACCATCCCCTACCTCAAAGCCAAAGGTGTTGGCATCATGAACGCCGGCCCCTTCAGCGCGCGCCTCCTCACCAACGCCCCCCTCCCCGCCTGGCTCAAGGAACCCGAAACCGTCAAAGCCGCCGCTCGCCAAGCCGCCGCCCACTGCGCCGCCCGCGGGGTCGATCTCGCCCAACTCGCCCTCCAATTCAGCCTGCAACACCCCGACATCACCACCACCATCGCCGGCAGCGCCAACCCCGCCAACATCCGCCAATGGGCCCACTGGGCCTCCACCCCCCCCGACCCCCAACTCCTCGCCGAAGTCCTCGCCATCTTCCAACCGGTCAAAAATATCGGACACCTCGAAGGCCTGGCCGAAAATAACTGAGTCGCCCACTCCCCACTACGAAGCACTCTTTCTGAAAATGGAAGCCGCGAACTCCTCGATACCTTCATCCGCATCCTCCGCCATCCATGACCGCCCCAGCAGCAACCCCGACCTGACCCTCGAACCCCCCACCTGGGACGAACCCGGCCCGCTCCCGCCCGCCCCCTCTCTCGCGGCCATGCTCGCCTGGACGCAAGAAGTCCACTCCCTGTTCCCCAGCGCCGAACTCGCCCGCCTGCATCACCCCAGCCCCAAAGCCCACGCCGCGTTCATCCTCTAACCCCTCATGAACACCCTCCTCCTCGAACGACCCCTCGCCTGGTCCCTCGTCGAGTCCCCAGAACCCCCTCCCCCAGGCCCAGGCCAAGCCCTCGTCCGCGTCCACCAAGTCGGCCTCTGCGGCACCGACTACGCCGGTTACCTCGGCAAAATGCCCTTCTTCTCCTACCCACGCATCCCCGGACATGAACTCGGCGTCGAGATCCTCGCCGTTGGCCCCGACGTCACTCACCTCCAACCCGGCCAACGCTGCGCGGTCGAACCCTACATCAACTGCCAACAGTGCTACCCCTGCCGCACCGGGCACCCCAATTGCTGCGAACACCACCAAACCCTCGGCGTCCACTGCGACGGCGGCCTCCGCCCCCGCTTCCTCGTCCCCGCCCGCAAACTCCACCCCTCCACCGCGCTCTCCTTCGAACAACTCGCCCTCGTCGAAACCCTCGCCATCGGCGCCCACGCCGTCCACCGCGCCCAACCCCAGCCCCACCATAACGTCCTCATCATCGGCGCCGGCCCCATCGGCCTCGCCACCCTCGAATTCGTCCGCCTCAGCGGCGCCCGCCCCCTCGTCCTCGACCTCTCCGCATCCCGCCTCGCCTTCGTCCAGAATCAACTCGGCGTCCCCCATGCCCTCCTCGCCCACCACGATGACTCCGACCTCGCCCAGGTCGCCGACCTCACCCAAGGCCAGCTCGCCGACGTCGTCATCGACGCCACCGGCAACGCCCGCTCCATGAGCACCGCCATGAAGTACTGCGCCTTCGCCGGACGCCTCGTCTACGTGGGCATCACCCAACAGGAACTCTCCTTCCCCCACGCCCCCCTCGTCCACCGCCGCGAACTCACCCTCCTCGCCAGCCGTAACGCCCTCGCCTCCGACTTCACCCACATCATCCAACTCATCGAGCAAAACCGCCTCGATACCAAACCCTGGATCTCCCACCGGGTCCCCTTCCACCAACTTATCCAGACCTTCCCCTCCTACCTCGAACCCGAAGCCAAGGTCATCAAAGCGCTCGTCGACCTCTCCCGCGCATGAACCTCGACGCCCACCAACATTTCTGGCGCTACTCCCCCGCCGAATACCCCTGGATCCCACCCTCCTCCCCCATCCACCACGACTTCCTCCCCCACCAACTCCTCCCCCTCCTCCAAGCTGCCCACCTCGACGGCTCCATCGCCGTCCAAGCCCGCCAATCCCTCGACGAAAACTCCTTCCTCCTCCAACTCGCCGACCAATACCCCTCCATCCGCGGCGTCGTAGGCTGGGTAGACCTCGCCTCCCCCAACGTCCACCGCCAACTCGCCGACTTCCACCGCCACCCCTGCGCCGTCGGCATCCGGCACGTCGCCCAAGACGAACCCGACGACCACTTCCTCGCCCGCCCCCACATCGTGCGCGGGATCGCCCGCCTCCAAGACTTCGGCCTCACTTACGATATCCTCATCTACCCCCGCCAACTGCCCGCCGCCCTCGAACTCGTCCGCCAACTGCCCCAACAACCCTTCGTCCTCGATCACCTCGCCAAACCCCTCATCCGCCAACGCGCCCTCGACCCCTGGCGCTCCCAACTCCGCCAACTCGCCCAAGCCCCCAACTGCTTCTGCAAACTCTCCGGCCTCGTCACCGAAGCCCCCACCGGCCCCTGGCAACCCGCCGACTTCTACCCCTGCCTCGACGCAGCCTGGGAGGCCTTCGGCGAGGACCGGCTGATGTTCGGCTCCGATTGGCCCGTCTGCCTCCTCAACGGCGATTACCCCAGCGTCCGCTCCCTCATCCACGACTACGTCCAGTCCAAAAAGCCCGCCGCCCTCCCCAAAGTCTTCGGCCAAAACGCCCAACGCTTCTACCGCATCCCATCCCCCCCACCCCCTCCCCAATGATCGGCCCCCT
>CAZVRY010000382.1:0-5766 GCA_964629545.1 uncultured Verrucomicrobiota bacterium
GGCGCGTTGCACGAAAATGGGGGCCGGAGCGGGTCTGAGGTCACGCCTCGCTAGCGCTTCGCTTCCAAGGGTTGAGGAGAGGGAAGGCTGGCGGTGAAACGTCTCACTTCCCCGCCCCCGCCTTATACCCCGTCATCTCCACGAAGGCCTGGTGAATCACCTGCGCCGTGTCCGGACCGAGCGAGTTGATCTCCCCATAATGCCGCTTCGGTGATCCGTAAAGCCAGGGCGCCTTGTCGTCCCACTCGGTCTTCGGAATAATGTAGCCCACCTCGTCGTTGGCCAACCCCAACACAAACTTCACTCTCCCCGACATCAGATCACGGATCGGCGGCACCTCGACCGCTGGACCCGGGTAATCGGCCCCCTCGGGCGTCTCGATCCCGCCATTGACCAGTTCCGGATAAATCTCCCCGGGAATCGCCGCCAGGCTCGCCTCCCCCAACTCCAACAAGGCCACCTCCGAACGCAACTTGCCCACACTCGATTGCCCCCGGTTGATCACCCCCAACCCACACGCCAAGTAGAACATCGGATTGGTCATCGGCAACTCAAGCGTCCGCGCCTTTAACGCAATGACCGGCTGGCTCGTCCCCGCATTCGTCCCCCGCAGATGCTGGGCCACCCGCCACGCCAACTGCCGGCCCAAGGCCCGCGCCTTCTCATGCGATGGCTTCTCGAACTCCTGCTCCAAAAAGGGATCGCGCACCTTCAGACTCGGATTGGGCGTCATCAAACCGCCAATCGCCCCGTTCAAATACAAATGCGTCCCCCCCAACCCCGGCATTACCTCCTCTCCCTTGACCGTTACCCCCTGCTCGAGCGCCTTCCGAAAATGCCCCACATAATCCGCCGTCACTTGCGTGTTCTCCGACCACAGGGTCTCCGGATGATTGGCCCACGTCACGATCGAACCCAGCACCCTCGCCCCCCCGCCGCTCCGCCGAAACAGCATCATCCGGATGTCCGGATCGTAAACCACCGGCAACCGCGTGTCGTTCACCAGGCCCGCACTCGGCGCCGGCACCTCGTGCAACTCCATCGTCGCCGGCTGCAACGCGCGGACGGCCTTCTGCACCGCCTGCACAATGCTCAGCTTCACCAGCCGAAGGTAACTCTCGCTCACCCCGCTCTTCCATGGCTTCGGCCCCCACAACCCCATCAGATCCGGCACCTCGTGGTTGTGCGTCGAGGCAATCAACAGGTAGTCAATCTCCAGACTGCTCCGCAGCAGACGGCGCACCGCCACCACGTCGTCGTGAAAAAAACCAATCGCATCCAAGCCCACCAGCGCCACCCGGGTCCGCCCGTCATCCAACACGCACGCCACCGCCCATAGACCATCGTAATTGCCGGTCGCCACCCGCCCCTGCCCAAAGCCCGCCAGGTAAACCGGCGCCTCCGCGTTCTGCAGATCCGGCATGATCGTCGACCGCCCAAAACCCACCCGGAACAGGTGGTTCGTCGGGGGCGGATCGGCCTTGATCAGCAAGTCGAGGTGGTAATCGGGGGAACGGTCCCGGAAACGATAGAGAACCAGCGACGTTATTCCCACCAGGCTGACCAGCATGAGATAGACCGCCGCCTTAAGACAACGACGCCACCAGGGCTTCCGTGGTTTCACAGTCATGTTCGGCCCATGCTAATCATTAGTCCGGGAGAACGCCAGCGTCGGGTGATGCCACCCCCGAAAAACAAAACCCCCCGCCGGGCCTCGCGGCCCGACGGGGGGCAAAGTGGGGGTGGGGGTGCGCCAAGCCCTCTTTCCCGTGCCGACATTAGGCGCCACATTGGCTGCCGGCTTCCCGACGCTATTCTCCACGGCAAGCGGAGTCGCCGGCCTCATAGCAGGGCCGTCCATCGCCTCGCGGCAGGTGGATTCTCGAGTGAGGCCTCTCAGCCCGCTTCGGCTAGTGGTTGCAACACCGGCCTGCGGACCAGGGCAAGACACGTCTGTGACTCAACGTCCGCGTCTTGACCGCTTAGCTCGGGGTCGGCCACCGCGGATAGCGATGCGTTGGCCCCGGGCCACGGGTCTGACCTCTTACCTCTCAGGTTGCCTTCGGCTCACAAGCCAGCGGAACCGTTTGTAGCTCCGCCGGCGTTCCGGAAGGTTTTCACGCATCCTGCCAAGACGCCGTGACCTTCCCAGTGGGACGCCATCATTGTCTGCCTTTCGACAGCTTTCGAATGACCAGCCTCTTGCGAGGCCGCCCGAGCGCCTTCCACCGTGCTGGCTCACAGTAGCAACCGTATACCCTCTGGGTAACTGCGATTCGCCCAGGCCCGAAACCAGCCCAGACTACTTGACTCGGCCCGGCACGGCTTCTCATCGCACCGACGCCGCCAAGTTCCTTGTTCGCGTTACTGGCAACCCGCGACGGTCGCCAGAGGAACTGGTGAATTATGCCTCGGCCACGCTCGCCTCACGGTCCGCGCCTTCGAGGGGCCAAGCCAACCAGCCTGACTCGACCTTTCCCCAGTCACCTGGGATTATCTCAGAGACCTCCAGTGGCTGACTTTCGACCACCACCTTCAATCTCCGTTCTTTCAATGAACTGCCCACACCATAGCAGATATCCCCGCCACAACAACACAATGTTATCCACAGGGTTATTAACCACCCACGCCCCCTCCCCACGCCCCACCCCCCCAAAAAAACCCGCTTTCCCCAGCAAATTCGCACGTTCCCTCCACACCCCGTCCATGCCCCGCCCTCATCCCGCGCCCACCCCCCACCCCCGGTGAATAACTCGCACGCCCCGTACAGCAAAAAACCCACCCGACCTCGGGTGGAATCCCACCACTCCCCACCACCCCCTGGCCCCAAAACCCTACGACCCGCTCCCCACTGCCTTCACCGCCCGACGCGCCTTCTGCTCGTCCTTTTTCCGGTTATGATGACGCTCCCGACGACGACGCTTCTGGACTTTGTTGTATTGGCGACCCATATCGAACTTTACAATCTGCGGCTAAAGCCTTTGTTTGGGGGGCGACTATGAAGTCTCTACTCGCGGGCATCAACTCCATTTTCTGCGCCGCCCTCGCCCTCGCCCTCCTCGCCGGTTGCTACGCCCCCGACGACCCGAAGGGAGCCGGGAAAACAAAGCCCGGCAAGGAGGCCGCTGTCCTTTATTTCCATATCGAAACCAGCCCCGACGGCACCCCCTTCAGCCAGCAAGTCAACGTCCCCCGCGGCACCGCCGAACCCATCAACGTCGAGGTCAAACCCTTCCTCGAATCCGGCAGCCTCCTCGAAGCCACCCTGGTCGATACCGACAAGTTCGGCGGCTTCGCCCTCCTCCTCCAGTTCAACCAGCACGGCGTGTTCGCCCTCGATAGCTACACCTCCGCCAACCGCGGCCGCCGCATCGCCGTCTTCGCCCAGTTCGGCGACCAGCGCTGGATCGCCGCCCCGCTCATCAACCGCCGTATCTCCAACGGCATGCTCCAGTTCACCCCCGACCTCACCCGCGAAGAAGCCGAATACGTCGTCGCCGGCCTCAATAACGTCGCCGCCAAACTCAAGAAACGAGGCGCCCTGTAATGCCAGCCCACTCCCCCACCCAAGCCGCCCTCGCCGCCGCCCTCCTCCTCAGCGTCCTGCCCCTCCCGCCCCTCCACGCCCAACCCTTCCATTTCCCCACCGCGAACCGAGCCCTCCTCGAACCCGGCGGCGAAGAACGCTTCTTCGTCGGCACCGTCGGCCGCCCCTGGACCTCCGGCACCTTCGGCTGCGTCCGCACCGAAGGCCGCCAACTCCACGAAGGCCTCGATATCCGCAATCTCCAACGCGACCGCCGCGGCGAACCCACCGACCCCGTCCTCGCCACCGCCCCCGGCGTCGTCGCCTACATCAACGACCAACCCGGCCTCTCCACTTACGGCATCTACGTCATCCTCCGCCACCGGCTCGAAGGCCTCGAACTCTACTCCCTCTACGCACACCTCAGCGCCCTCCGCCCAGGTCTCCGCCTCGGCCAACTCGTGCCCGCCAACGAGCCCATCGGCACCGTCGGCCGGACCGCCAACACCCGCCAGTCCATCTCCAAAGAACGCGCCCACCTCCACTTCGAAATCAACTTCATGCTCAATGACCGCTTCGCCGCCTGGCACCAGGCCCGCCTGCCCGGCCAGCGCAACGACCACGGCGACTACAACGGCCGCAACTTCCTCGGCCTCGACCCCGCCGCCCTCCTCCGCTCCCAGCACGCCCAAGGCACCAACTTCAGCCTCGTCCGCTTCATCCAATCCCAACCCGACCTCTGCCGAATCGCCGTCCGCGCCAAGGATTTCCCCTGGCTCAAACGCTGCTCCCCCCTCATCGCCCGCAACCCTGTCGCCGATCGCGAGGGGATCGCTGGCTACGAACTCACCCTCAACTTCATGGGCATCCCCTGCCGCCTCACCCCACGCGCCCCTTCCGAACTCCCCCACCCCGCCCGCGTCGCCATCCTCCACGTCAACCCTAATACCCACCAGGCCCACCCCTGCCGACGCCTCCTCGTCCAACGCCAAAACCGATGGGAACTCACCGCCGCCGGAGAGCAGTTGCTCGACTTGCTCCTGTTCTAAGCCATGTCTATGCAGTCGGGAGGGAACCGATTGCGCCGCAGAGTCTTTCGAACGGCGAGGAGTGAGAAGGGCGCGTATTGCCTCGAAATACGCAACCGACGAACGACGAAGCGGTTCGAAAGAAGATCAAGCAAGCGCGACGGATCCGACTGCATAGACACGGCTAAGCGAGGTGCGCCCCCTGCCACGTTGCGGTCACGTTGCGGCCGCGGAACCGCTCAAGCGTGTCGCATACGTTCCAGTTCCCTCTTCAGCGGAGCCCAGTACTCGCGATCGGCGGCCCGTTCCGCGCGTTCTTCGTCCGCTAGACCGGCTTCGGTCCGGGCGGTGTCGCCCTCCAGGGCCGCAGCCAGCAAGGGGCGCGCCCCGGCCGCCATGGCCACCGCCTCGCTGGGAAACTGACGCGCCAACTCGACCAGCAATTCCGGTGTCCGGCCTTCTCGCAACCAAAACCTCACCCGATCCAGGGACGCCGTTTCTCGGCCGGCGACGTGATCCGCCTCGATCAAGCGCCGAATCATCGGCCAGTCCTTGTCGCGTTGCGTCTTCTTGGCCTGGACGAGGTCAGGCAGCGACAGCAACTCGTAGATCGTGCCGTCTTCGCCCTGCAGGACCGTGCGCCGCTCCCACAGTTCCGCAAAGGGGGCCACGCCCCGCATGCTGGCCATGACATCCACCCGCAGGCCGGCGGCTTCCGGGTGCTGGCAGCGGAAATGGACCGCGTGCCCGCGTTCGAGATGTTCCAGCGAGAGGGGCGGCACGGCGATCGGCGCGGCCCGCAATTCGCGCAGGGCCGCGCGCAACCGTTCCAGGTTGGCCGCGTCCGCAGGGAGGGCGAAGTCCGTGTCCCGGCTAAACTCCGCCGCGCCGTAGAACACGCAGGCCTGACCGCCCATCAACAGGGCGCGCACCCCGCAGCTCCGGAAAGTCGAAAGGACTTTGTGAATCGGGTTCGGGATCAAGGCTGCCTCCTTGGGCGAGATACTGCGTCCATAACTTCATGCTCTCCCGCCAGCGCTCCAACGGCTCCAACTGGAACCATGCCCGCCATTCATCCGCCGGATCGTGATGCATGCCTCCGAGCGTACCACCTCCACCCACCAATGCCAACCGCCTTCGCAGACCCGGCCCGCCGATGGGTGTAGGACAGAATTCTTCGCCTGGCGAGAATGGCTCGATGATTCCTCCCAT
>CAZVRY010000383.1:0-5759 GCA_964629545.1 uncultured Verrucomicrobiota bacterium
CTCCGCCCGGTGCTTGAATCTCGAAACGCTGCCACGAACGCATGACTCGTCGAACAGTGTTAATAACCGCAACCCAGTTGCGCACTATTGGCTTCTGTTTTGAGGCTGGTTTCCACGGTTCGATCCTGGATCGGGTTGTTTGTTCGCACGCAACTGGAGCTTGTTATGGCGCAAATTAGGGGGGCGCTTTTGGCTTGTCAATCCCGGGCAACTGCCTGTAAATGAGGCCCTTGTAGCAAGGAGACGGTTTTGCCATCCACTTTCGTGCGAACCTGTTATCACGCAACCAAGCCAAGGAGTGAAGGGCCATGAGTGCAGAAATGGAGAAAGCGCAACCCAGAGGGCCCTACGAGGTGGGACCCTGGGTCACCTGGCTAGAGGCGAGCGAGTGGCCAGAGAAGTGGAAGCGTAGCTTTGCCATTACGCTCCGATGGTACCTAAGTTGGTGCCGACGCGGGCGGGTTGGAGTGGACGACAATTCGGCCGCCCAGTTCATCCAGTGGGCGGTGGCCCAGAAGCAGCCTCATGATTGGCAGGTTCAGGGCTGGCAGAAGGCCCTGGCTTGGCTCTTCCAGGTCGCCGATCGACCGGAGCCGGAGGCGCCGCCTGACAGAGGAGGGACGGTGGCGGACGTGGGACCGGACGAGTTGGCAGCAGCCGAGCCGGAGACAGCGTCTGGGGCCTGGAACGACTGGCTGGCTTCGATGCAGAAGACCCTCAGGATAAGGCACATGTCTTATCGGACCGAGCAATCCTACCTGGGCTGGGCCCGGAGGTTTGTGGCCCGGCACCGAGATTCTGATCCGCGCACGGTGGGCGAGGAGGCGATCAAGGGCTACCTGGACAACCTGGCCTGCGCGGGCCAGGTGTCGGCCAGCACCCAGCGCCAGGCCCTCAACGCCCTGGTCTTCCTCTTCCGAGAGGTCATGGACCGCAAGCTGGGTGATTTCTCCGACTATGAACGGGCCAGGGTGAAACAGCGCCTGCCGGTGGTCCTGACGCGCGAGGAGATGCGCCGCCTGCTGGCGCAGTTGACTGGCACGACGGCCTTGATGGCGTCGCTCATGTATGGGACCGGGCTCCGCCTCATGGAATTGCTTCGGCTCCGGGTGCAGGAACGCAGCCTCCAGGCGTCGGTCCAGGTGGCGGCCCGGCAGGCCGGGTTGGGGAAGGTCGTGACGCCGCACGTGCTGCGCCACAGTTTCGCGACCCACCTCCTGGAATCCGGCACGGATATCAGAACCGTGCAGGAGCTTTTGGGCCACAACGACGTCAGCACGACCCAGATCTACACCCATGTCCTGAGCAAGCCGGGGCTGGGGGTGAGGAGCCCGTTGGATGGTTGAAGGCGGCCCGCGCTAAGGGTTAGTGCACAGGCCCTCAGGGGTTGGTTCAGCCTGGTTTGGGCGGTTCAGGGGGGGCGTTGGTGGTGGCTGGGGCGGGGGGCGGGAGACCGAGGGCGGTGCGGACGCGGGCCATGAGTTCGGGGCTGAACTGTTCTTCGCACTTCTTGAGGCTCTCCTGTCTCATGTTCTCGAAGGGAGGCAGGCCGACGCGGGGTTTTTGGTCGTCGCCGATTTTGTCCATGAAGCGGAACCAGATGCGTTGGGCAAGGAAGTAGAGGCCGGCGTATTGGTCGTCTTCGCCGATGCCGAGGTTGTAGTAGGCGGTCATGAGGATGCCCTCGATGGCGGAGCGGGTTTTGGTATTGGAGGTTTCGCTGGCGTCTTCGGTGACGCGGGCGACGCAGTATTCGTCGAGGGACATATCGGCGACGCGTTTGCCGAGGCCGACGAAGACGGCGTCGGGGTAATGTTGGAGTAGGTATTGGTACCAGTTTTGGGCTTCGGTGCGGCGGGCGTGGGTGTAGAGGAAGTAGACGGCGTTGAGGAGGAGGTTTTTGTGGCCGGTTTTGATGTGGTCGCGGTATTCGGCGTCTTCGGCCATCATTTTTTCGTAGGCCTTGTTGGCGTTGGGGATCATGGCGAGGTTGGGTCCGAACTGGTAGCGGCCGTCGACCTGGTTTTGGATGAGGCGCCCGCGCATGAAGGCGAGTTGGAGGGGTTGATAGATTTCGCGGCGGAGGGTGATGAGGTCTTCGCGTTTGGCTTTTTTGAGTCCGACGGTGGCCCAGTAGACGGCGTGGGTTTCGGGGAGGCGCCATTCGAGGGGGCCGAATTCGTCGTCGACCTCTTTCATGATGGCGGGGTCCATTTTGTAGCGTTGGCGGAGGGTTTGGGCGCGCTGGCGTTCGTCGTCGGTTTGGGGGTTGAGGAGGGCGAGGTAATTGGTGCCGAGGACGGCTTGCATTTCGTTGGCCCAGGCGGTTTTGAAGAACATGTGGGCGTCGTCGAGGTCTTGGCCCATTTTATGTTGGAAGAACCAGCCGAGTTCGCGGTAGATGAGGGTTTCGTGGGGGTTCCATTGGAGGCCCTGGTCGCGGAGGAGTTCGATGCCGCGTTGGACCCATTGCCAGCGGTCGCGGGGGTCTGGGAATTTGATGGAGATATTGTAGGCCATGTTCCAGGCCATGTGGATCCAGACGGTGGTGAAGCGGGGTTGGAGTTTGGAGATCCAATCGGAGAGTTGGACCATTTCGAAGAACTTGTCGTTTTCCTGGAGTTCGGTGGCGCGGATCCAGAGGGCGTTGGCGATGAGGCCGCGGAAGCCGCCGAGGGCGATGGTGGTGAAGGCGAGGACGGGGGGTGCCTGGTCGACGTCGAGGGGGTTGAAGTCGTTGAGGCCGAGGGCGAGGCGGTCGCGGTTGAGGGCGCGTTGGGAGAGGCCGGCGCCGGCCAGGAGGGTGACCAAGGCGAGGGCGAGGGCGGGTTTGTAGAGGAGGTCGCGGGGGGATTTCATGGGGGTCAGGACGACGCGGTGGCCAGTTCGCGGCGGGCGAAGAGGCCGATGCCGGCGGCGGCGAAGAGGCCGCCCATGAGGAGGACGATTTGGGCGAGGGCGCGGGCGAGGGTGAGCCAGGAGATGCTGCGGCCGCTGCTGAGGGCTTCGACGGGGGAGAAGTCTTTGGCGAGGTTGACGATGTGGAGGACGGAGCCGAAGACTTTGACGGAGAGTCGGTTGATGGGGCCTGGGTCGATGATGGTGCCGGTGTTTTGGTCGACGCCGAGGATGCCGCCTTCTTCGACGACTTGTTTGAGGGTGCCGGTGGAGAAGGAGAGGAAGAGGAGGCCCATGGCGAGGAAGGCGGCGACGGGGAAGGAGAGGAAGCTGGCAGCCATGAGGCCCATGGCGGCGAGGAGGGAGAGCCAGCAGAGGATGATGGCGAGGCCGCGGAAGAAGTTCAGGCCGAAGCCGCCTTCGCGGTAGAGGACTTCCATGCCGTCGTCGAGGGAGAAGAGGAGGGCGGTTTCGTTCCAGTTCTGGAAGTCGACGGCGAGGACGCCATGGTCGTCGAGGACGCCGGGCGGGATGGGGATTTCGTGGAAGGTGTCGGCGGAGACGCTGAGCGGGGGGGGGCGGTAGCGGCGGCCTTCGGGAGGGCCGACTTCGAGGTCGCCGCGGTAGGTGCCGGATTCGCTTTTCTGGGCGGCGGCGAATTTGAGTCGGAGGAAGAGGGGGGAATCGCGGAGGAAGGGGGCGGCGAGGCCGAGGTTGATATTCCAGCGGCGGAGGTGGCCTGGGGGGACGACTTGCTGGGCGGCTTTGAATTGTTCGCGGATGATTTTGCGGACTTCGGGGATGCTGGCAGGGGGGACGGGGTTTTCCTTGAGGCGCTCGGCGAGGGCTTTCTCGACATCGGATTCGAGTTCGGCGGCGGAGTAGGCTTCGCGGGCGGAGCCGCGGGCGACGAGGACTTCGTGTTGGAGGATAGTTTGCTGGGCTTCGCTGAGCTGGCCGGCGCGCCAGAGCATGAGGCCGTAGACGGCTCCGCCGCTGAGGGCGAGGAGGGCGGCGTTGAGGGAGACGATACCGAGCCATTTGCCGAGCCAGACTTTCCAGCGGGCGATGGGTTTGGTGACGACCATTTGGATTTGGCATTCTTCGACGTCGCGGGCGAGGGTGCCGCAGGCGAGCCAGAGGGTGACGAAGCCGAGGAGGGCGGTGATGGCGGAGAGGGTGTAGGTGAGGAGGAGTTGGGCGAAGCCGCGGGCGGTGCCGTCGTGTTTGATGATGGTGGGGAGGCCGGCGACGGCGGCGATGAGGAGGGCGGCGACGATGAGGAAGAGCCGGTAGCGGAAAGCGGCTTTCCAGGTGAGCCAGACGATGGCGAAGAGGGGGCGCATGGGCGCGGGCTACTTGGGCTTGCCGAGGAGGTTGGAGAGTTTCTCGTCGGCCTTGGCCAGTTCGGCTTCGGCGGGGCGGGCCTCCGGGCTGGGGGCGGGCTCGGCGGGGGCGGGGGCGGGGGCGGCCTGGGTGAGGGCTGCGAGGCGTTCGAGGTTGACCGGGGCGGGGGCAGGCGCCGGTTCGGCGGGGGTCGCGAGGGCGGTGGGGAGGGTGAGGCGCTCGAGGATTTTGTCGCTGGGGGCGGCTTGGCTGGCATCGCCGCGGAGGTAAGCGGCGACGTGATGGCCGCTGGTGGCGCCGGAGGTGGCGGTTTCACTTTCGCGGGCCTTTTGGACGACGCCGAGGAAGTAGCTTTCGAGGTTTTGGGTGGGGGTATCGATGCGGACGCGGTCGGCGGCGACATCGGCGCGGATGACGTCGAGGACGCGGTCGAGGGTTTCGCGGGGGAGGAGGGGGGTGGTGATGCGGAGGCGGTCGGGGGTGGCGAGGAGTTCTTTAAGGGTGCCGAGGGCGTGGATGCGGCCGCCGTAGTAGATGACGACGCGGTCGCAGACGTCTTCGACGTCGGAGAGGAGGTGGCTGCTGAGGATGACGGTTTTGCCGCGTTGGGCGAGGGCGAGGATGAGGTCTTTGACTTCGCGGCAGCCGATGGGGTCGAGGCCGGAGGTGGGTTCGTCGAGGATGACGAGGTCGGGGTCGTTGATGAGGGCTTGGGCGAGGCCGATGCGGCGTTGCATGCCTTTGGAGAATTCGCCGACGGTGCGGCGGCGGGCCTGACCGAGGCCGACCATTTCGATGAGTTGCTCGGCGCGCCGGCGTCGTTCGGCCGGGGGGAGGTCGAAGAGGTTGCCGAAGAAGTCGAGGGTTTCGTCGGAGTCGAGGTAGCGGTAGAGGTAGGATTCTTCGGGGAGGTAGCCGATGCGGGCTTTGGTGCGGACGTGGCGTGGGGACTGGCCGAAGACTTCGATATGGCCGCGGGTGGGGTAGAGGAGGCCGAGGAGGAGTTTGACGGTGGTGGACTTGCCGGAGCCGTTGGGGCCGAGGAGTCCGAAGACTTCGCCGCGGCGGACTTCGAAGTCGACATTGTCGACGGCGCGGGCTTTGGGGCGTCCCCAGAAGTCGTTGAAGACTTTGGTGAGGCCGCGCACGGCGATGACGACCTCGCGGGGGGAGGATGGGGTGGAGGTCGGGGCGGTGGGGAGGGGGGCGGGCATGGGGGGCAGTGGGGCGGTGGGGCAGCGGGGCAGTAAGTCGGTGAGTCAGTAAGTCGGTGAGGCAGTGGGGCAGTAAGTCAGTAAGTCGGTGAGTCAGTAAGTCGGTAAGTCAGTAAGTCAGTGGGGCAGTGAGGCGGCGACGCGGTGAGGTGGTGAGCCGGTGGGTTCGTGGTGGAGGGGTGCGGGGGCGAGGCCCCGTGGCTGATGGCCGAATCCAAGCGCGAAATCATAAACCATAGATCCTAAATCATAATTCAGACCGCGGGCTTGGGGGCGTGGGGGGGGGTGGCCGGCGAGGGG
>CAZVRY010000384.1:0-5733 GCA_964629545.1 uncultured Verrucomicrobiota bacterium
GTCAACGGTTCATGGTCCCCCTGCGCGTCGGTTCGTTCGACTTGGAAGCTACCCATGAACCAAGACAGAAGGCAGAGTGCATAAGGCAGAATCCAAACTCCTAATCCTAACCCTGAACTTAATCCCCCTCCGCTCCCCAAGTTCCTGTCCCCCGGGATTAAGGGTCTGTGCAAAAACAACTTCCGATTTTGGCGGGGGGCGCTTTTGGCTTCTGGCTTCGGAGATTACTCCCCTATCTCCCTCCCCCCAACCTGAGCCATCGCTCCCGCCCGCTACTCAACGTGCGAACGGTTCCCAAGGACACGGACCGCTGAATCCCAAATCAGGAATCCCAAATCAGAAATCATAAATCATAAATCATAAATCACACACCCTGTCACCCGGCCGCCACCGTAATCTCCGCGCTGCTCCACCGCTCGCCCGCACGCAACACCCGGTGCGCCTGCCCCAATGCCCTCGCCGTGACCACAAACTCGCCCGGCGATGCCGTGTTGAACTCGAACATTTCGTAATGGCAGGGAATCACCACCCGCGCCCCAATACTGCGGGCCAACTCGGCCGCCTCCCGACCCCGCAGGTTCCCCGCCACCCGCCGCTCCGGGCTGCGCCCGTTGATCGGCAGCAGCGCCACGTCGATCGGCCACAAGGTCAACCGTTTCACCAACCCATCATACAACACCGTGTCCCCACTGTGGTACACCGTCCACGGCCCAAACTGAATCACATACCCCAGATACCGATGATTCCCCCGCTCGTCGGTCTCGATCAACTCGTGCGCCGACGGCACCGCATCGAACTTGAAACCGCCCACGGTCGCGAACTGGCCTGCATTCAAGCCCCGCGGCCAATCCGCCGGGCACCCCAACCGCTCGCACACAAGATCCCGGTTGGCCTCGGGAATGACCATCTCCAAACGCGGATTCACCCCCCGCAACGCCCCCAGCGTCTCCGCATCCAAATGGTCGGTGTGATGGTGACTGGAGGTCACCACATCGATGAAATCCAACCGCTCCGGCGCCACCACCCGCTCCGTCATCCGCACGTGCGGCTTGTCCGTCCCCGCATACTTCTTCGTCAGGGAATCCGACAAATACGGATCCACCAATAAATGCAGCTCGTGCCACTGGATCAAAAAGCCGCTCTGGCCCAACCACCACAAGTGGAAATGCTCCCGGTCCGCACGCGCCTCGCGCACGTCCTCCAAGAACGCCTCATCCTGTAACGCTGGTTTAATCATGGAAACCGTATCGTCCCCGCCCTAAGCAAACCCAATGCCATCGGCCCGCCCATTCCCAAAGCCGACAGATCCGATCTCTCCGCGGTGACGGACGGAGCAGTTAGCAGAATCCCTCCGCTTTGTGGAGTCATTTGTTCGCCCCGATCCCCGCGCCTTCCCAACCGTTTCCAGCCAAGCGATTCCCCCTCTCCCTGTCTCCCTCGCCCCAACCTGAGTCATCGCTTCGCTGGAAACGGTTGGGGGGAGGAATGGGGGGCAACGGTTCATGGATAGCTTCCAAGTCGAACGAACCGACGCGCATGGGGACCATGAACCGGGCGGACCGGGAGCAAGAGCAAGAGTACGAATTCTGCCTCTTGCACTCTGCCTTCTCCCTTTCCGGTTCATGGAGAGGGTGGCCAAAGGCCGGGTGAGGGGCCGTCCAAGTTTCAAGGTGAGAATTGCCTGGGCGAGCAGGCTTGCCACCCGCCCCTCCGCCACCCCAAATACCATCATGTCCTCCGGTCAACTGGTCGCCCGCCACTACCGCACCCGCGCCAATGTCCGCATCACCTGGCATCACGACCAAATCCAGTCCGTCGAGCCCTGTCCCGGCCCACCCGCCGACGATTGGATCGCTCCCGCCCTCCTCGACCCCCAAGTTAACGGCTACGCCGGCATCGACTTCCAAGCCGACCGCCTCACCGCCGAGCAACTTCTCCACGCCGCCGCCGAGCTCCGCCGCGCCGGGTGCACCCGCTTCCTCCTCACCCTCATGACCGACCACTGGCCGCGTCTCCTCGAACGACTGCGCCACCTCAAGTCCCTCCGCGACGACTCCCCTGTTCTCACCCGCGCCATCGCCGGCTGGCACCTGGAAGGCCCCTTCCTCTCCAGCCAGCCCGGATTCCATGGCGCCCACGACCCCGCCCGCATGACCGATCCTTCCCCGGCCCATGTGGCTGCCGTGCGTCAACTCCTGGGAACCGATCCCTGCCTCCTCACCCTCGCCCCCGAACGCCCGGGCGCCCTCGAAACCATCCGCGCCGCCCGCGACCTCGCCATCACCATCAGCCTCGGCCATACCAACGCCTCGAGCGAGCAACTCGCCCAAGCCATCCAGGCCGGCGCCACCGGATTCACCCACCTCGGCAACGCCTGCCCCAACCAACTCGACCGCCACGACAACATCCTCTGGCGCGTCCTCGATTCCCCAAACCTCACCGTCAGCCTCATCCCCGACGCCATCCACGTCTCCCCTCCCCTCTTCCGCCTCGTCCACCGCCTCCTGGGCCTCGACTCCCTCATCTACACCACCGACGCCATGGCCGCCGCCGGCGCCCCCCCAGGCCCCTACCCCCTCGGCCCCATGATCGTCCACGTCGGCCCTGACGGCATCGTCCGCCAACCCGGACGCTCCAACTTCGCCGGCTCCGCCCTCCGCCCCATCGACGGCGTCCACCGCGCCGCCCGCATGCTCAACACCGACTGGCAGAACCTCTGGGACGGCTTCAGCACTCGTCCCCGGCGCTTCCTCGGACTCCCCCACGGCCTCGAACCCGGCCAGCCCGCCGACTTTTGCCTCCTCCAACCCAGCCGCGCCTTCGAGGGCGACGGCCTCGTCTTCACTCCTGCCCACGAGCCTGTTTCCCGACACCCTCGGTGGGGCGAGGCCCCTGACGAGCCGTGATGTGCTGTGCCCTGGGCGGCCCGCGAGTCCCTTCCCACCCCCACGGCCCGGGTTCATGATTCCCGGGCGCGATCGCTCAACCATCGGTTCTCCCCTCGAACCCGGCACCCTACGCTGCCCGACCCTCAATCCCCATTCCGTGCAATCCGCGGTTGCTCCGCCTCCCCTGGCCGCGGATCAGGGCCAGCGCAAAGGATTCGACACCCACACGCCCCGACCCCATTCTCTCCCAGCTATGTCTCACGGCCCCTCGCCCTGCCGCCGCAGGCCATCCCCCACCCTCCTGGCCGGCCTCCTCACCGCCGCCCTCCTGGCCCCACCCCCAGCCCTCCGCGCCGCTGAGCCGGCCAACCCTAAGGCCAACCCGGCCGCCCGCGCTCAACTCGATTTCTTCCACGCCCTCTCCGAAAAAACCGAACATCGCATCCTCTCCGGGCAGTTCGCCGACTTCGGCCAAGGCGCCAACCTCCGCCTCATGGAACAGGTCCACGAGAAGACCGGCGAGTGGCCCGCCATGATCGGCATCGACTACGCCGACTTCGGCCGCGGTGGCATCACGACCCGAACACCCAACCGCGCCGCCATCGACTACTGGCGCCAGGGCGGCCTCGTCCACGTCAGCGCCCATCTCTACAACCCCGCCAATCCCAAGGGCGGCGGTCTCCGCGATCAAGGCGTCAAGATCGCCGACCTCCTTGTCCCCGGCACCGACACGCACGCCCGCTGGATCAAACAACTCGACGAAATCGCCGCCGGCCTCCAGGAACTCGAGGACGCCGGGGTCGTCGCCCTCTGGCGCCCCTTCCACGAAATGAACGGCGGCTGGTTCTGGTGGGGCGCCCAGGACTTCGACGCCTTCATCGCCGCCTGGCGCCATATGTTCGACTACTTCACCCACACCAAAGGACTCGATCACCTCCTCTGGGTCTACGGCCCCAACCACGGCCGCAACACTGCCCGCTACTACGCCGGCGACCGCTACGTCGATCTCGTCGGCCTGGACGCCTACACCGACTTCATCGACCCCGACCACATCAAAGGCTACGATGACGTGGCCGCCCTCCCCAAACCATTCGGATTCAGCGAATTCGGCCCGTTCGGTTCCAGCAATCCCCCCGGCGACTACGACTACCGGCGCTTCCTGGCCGGGGTCCGCCAGCACTTCCCGCGCACCACCTACTTCATGTCCTGGAACGCCAAGTGGAGCCTCGCCCAAAACCAGTTCACCCGCGAAATGCTCGCCGACCCCATCGTCGCCAACCGCGACGACCTCCCCTCCTGGCCGAAACCCTAGGGCGACCGCTTCGTGATCCAATCGTAACCTCGGCGCCACCTCCCCGCCCCCACCCACTCGCATAACCTCTCCCCCACGCACTATGCCGCGCGGCCTATGACCGATCACCCTCCCGATCAGCCCTCCCGCGCCCGCGCCTGGCTCCTCCTCGGGGTCCTCGTCCTCGGCTACATCGGCATCTACCTGTGCCGAAAAAACTTCTCCGTCGCCAACCCCCTCATCAAGGACGCCTTCAATCTCACCAAGGAGGACATCGGGAAAATCGCCAGCCTCAGCACCATCGCCTACATGGTCGGCAAGTTCGCCTTCGGCCCCATCATCGACCGCGTCGGCGGCCGCCTCGCCTTTCTCCTCTCCCTTCTCTTCGTCGCCCTCTTCGGAGCCGCCGGCGGCCTCGTGGGCTCCCTGCCCGCCCTCACCCTCGTCTATAGCCTCAACCGCCTCTTCGGCTCGGCCGGTTGGGGCGGCATGGTCAAGATGGTCCCCAATTGGTTCCCCGGCCGCAGCCTCCCCCTCGCTATGGCCATCCTCTCCCTCAGCTTCGTCTTTGGCGGGGTCTGCGCCACCGTCATCGCCGGCTACATCGCCGATTGGAGCCACAACAACTGGCGCTGGGTCATGGGCGGCCCCGCTCTCCTCCTCGCGGCCATCCTGATCCTCTGCTGGACGATCCTCCCGTGCGACCGCCCCCGCCCGCAACCCCAGTCCCCTCAGTCCCCCTCCACCCCCACCACCGGCTTCCAACTCAGCCACCTCTACGAACTCCTCCTCATCCGCCGCTTTTGGATCGTCTGCTCCCTGAGCTTCACCCTGACCCTCCTCCGCGAAACCTTCAATACGTGGACCGTCGATTTCTTCAAAACCACCGGCGGCACGGACGTCTCCACCCGCATCGCCGCCTTGCTCTCCACCCCCTTCGATGCCCTCGGCGCCGTCGGCATCGTCCTCCTCGGCTGGGCCTTCGGCGTCCTCACCCCGCAACGCCGCGCCTGGCTCCTCTTCGCCCTCCTCTCCTCCCTCGCCGTCGTCGTCTATGCCCTCCCCATCGTCGGCACCCGCAGCCTCCTCGGCGGCACCGTCGCCGTCGGCTGCGTCGGCTTCCTCGCTTACGGACCTTACAGCCTCCTTGCCGGTGTCCTCGCCGTCGAAATCCGCGGCAAGGAATACGTCGGCACCGTCGCCGGCATTGTCGACGGCGTCGGCTACCTCGCCGCCATCCTCGCCGGCCAGCAGTTCGGGCGCATCCTCGACCACGGCGGCTACCGCCTGGGCTTCGCCTGCCTCGCCGTCCTCTCCGCCCTCTCCGCCGTCCTCTGCCTCTTCATCTACCGCCGCCACGACCCCCCTCCCCTCGACGCCCCCGCCCCCCACTCCCCCGCCTCCCCATGAATCCGCCCAGGCTGAAGCGTTGCTCCTGCTCCTAATCCTGCTCGCACCCGTAACCGTCATCCCCCCCCGGGGGCCCTCCCCGCCCCCCCAGCCCGGCCCGCGACAAGGTGCGCGTCACCCCGGGGCCGCGGACCACCCGCCTCA
>CAZVRY010000385.1:0-5706 GCA_964629545.1 uncultured Verrucomicrobiota bacterium
GGGGGGGGGGGGGGGGGGGGGGGGCCGGGGGGGGGGTGGTGGGGGGGCGGCGGGGGGGCGGGGGGGGGGGGGGGGGGGGGGGGCGGGGGGGGTGGGGGTCAGGCGGGGAGGATCATGAGGTCTTGGGGCCGGATATGGATTTGGAGAGGGGTGCCTGGGGGTCGGATGGCGAGGGGGTTGACTTCGATGGCTTTGAGGACGGGGCCGGAGTCGTGGGCGAGGGTGAGTTCGTATTGTTCGATTTCGCCGAGGTAGGTGACATGGCGGACGGTGGTATGGAGGAGGTTGGCTGGGCCGAGGCCGAATTGGACGGTTTCGGGGCGGAACCCGAGTTGGACGGGTTGGCCTGGGGGGAAGTTGGGGGCGGGGCAGGCGAGGAAGGGGCCGTAGGGGGTGTCGAGTTCGAGGCCTTCTGGCCGGAGGGAGCGGGTGACGCCCGGAAGCCAGTTGGATTCGCCGATGAAGTCGGCGACGAAGCGGTTGGCGGGGTGGCGGTAGACGGTGCGCGGGTCGCCGATTTGCTCGATGGCGCCGTGGTGGAGGATGGCCATGCGGTTGGCGAGGGAGAGGGCTTCTTTTTGGTCGTGGGTGACGTAGATGGTGGTGAGGCGGGTTTGGGCGTGGATACGGCGGATTTCGTCGCGCATTTCGAGGCGCAGTTTGGCGTCGAGGTTGGAGAGTGGTTCGTCGAGCAGGAGGACGTCGGGTTGCACGACGAGGGCGCGGGCGAGGGCGATGCGTTGTTGCTGGCCGCCGGAGAGTTGGTTGGGGGTGCGGTCGGCGTAGTCGTCCATGCGCACGACGGCGAGGGCTTCCTGGACGCGCCGGCGTTTCTCGGTGGGGTTGACGCCCCGGACGTCGAGGCCGTAGGCGACGTTTTGGGCGACGGTGAGGTGGGGCCAGAGGGCGTAATTCTGGAAGACCATGCCGGTATTACGCCGATGGGGCGGGACGCCGGCGAGGGGGCGGTCGCCGAAGAAGAGCTGTCCTTCGTCGGGTTGGTAGAATCCGGCGATGGTGCGGAGGAGGGTGGTTTTGCCACACCCCGAGGGTCCGAGGAGGAAGAAGAGTTCGCGGGGTTCAACCGTGAGGGAGATGTCCCGGAGGACGGTCGTCGGGCCGAAGCGTTTGGTGAGTTGGCGGATGACGACGCGCATGGGGCTACCGGGAGGTGAGGGGGGCGTGGGCGAGGGCGCGGTAATGGCGTTGGGCCCAGGTTTGCCAGTCGATTTTACGTTGGTTGCGGAAGGCGGCGTCTTTCCAGGGGCCCGCGGCGAGTTCAAGGGCTTCGCTGGCGCGGAGGGGGACGCGGCCAATGGCGGCGAGGTCGGAGGGAGGGAGGCCGCGGAGGATGACGGCTCGCCAGGCGGCGCGGAGTTCCGCGTGGGTATCGACGAAGAGGGCGCCGAAGAGGGCGGCGACGACGTCGCGGCGGGCGCGGGCGAGTTTGGCGTTGTAAGCGAAGGGTTGTTTAAGGGTGAAGGGGGAGAACTGGATATTGCTGATCTCGCGGAAGCGGGGATAGAAGTCGGGGCGGACGGACATGCGTTCGATGGAGGCATGGCGGGCGCCCTCGGGGTGACCGCGGGGGAGGAACCAGAGTTTTTGGCCTGGTTCGCCGAGGACGAATTCGAGGAAGCGGGCGGCGGTGACGGGGTTGGGGGCGCCCCGGAGGAGGGCGATGCCGTCGGGGCTGACGGCGGTGAAATCTTCGGGGAGGACGAAGACCATATTGGTGCGCCCGGCGACGGCGATTTGGCTGAAGGCGTAGAAGTCGATGGCGAAGGCGTAGGCGGTTTCGCCGAGGGTGACTTCTTTGGCGGTGGAGGAGGAGAGACGGTCGAATTTGGAGACGTTGCCGGCGATTTGGCCGAGGAGGTTCCAGCCGGTTTCCCATCCGTAGGCTTGGAGGAAGGCCTCGTACATGTTGTTCATGGTCCCACTATTGCGGGGATCGCCGGCGCCGACCCAACCGTAGAGTTGGGGGAGGGCGAGGTCTTTCCAGCGGGAGACGGGGGGTAATCCCACGAGGCGTTGGACGCGGGTGCTTTGGAGAATCCCGAAGCTGGAGAGAGCGGCGCCGTACCAATGGAACTGAGCGTCGTAGACCTCCATCCCGTTGGCCTGCTGGGGGATGCCTTGGAGGACGTCGGCCGGGAGGGGGCAGGGGAGGGTAAGATGCTTGTCGGTGAGCAGGAGGTAAGGCTCGGGCCCGCCGCCGAAGAAGCAGTCGATGCCGATGCCCTCGGGCTTGGTGGCGAACTCGGATTGGACGAACCGGAGGGCGTCAGAGGTGCCCCCGAGGTCTCGCCATTCGACGCGGGCGGGTTGGCCGAAGCGGGCGTCGTGCCAGGCGGCGAAGGCGCGGCCGAACTCGGAGCGGATGGACTCGATGTGTGGGGAGATGACAATGACGCGGGGTTCGTCGCCGAGAGTGGCGGTGGGGAGCAGGCAGGCGGCCAGGAGGCCGAGGAGGCACCGGTGCGGGGCGGCCGGCGTGGGGATGTGGGACCGAGGGGCCAGTGGGATCATAGACTTCCCCTTGAGGTCCTGGAGCGTGGAGGAGAAGCAGGGGCCGTCAGGCCTGTATTCGGCGATGGGGATGGCCTGGGGATGGAGGGGACGATGGAGGGCGGGGTCGGCCACCGGGGGTGGGGGCTTGCGGGGGGGGGTGGGGGGGGGGGGGGGGCCGGGGGGCGGGCCCTGGCCCCAGCGCCCGGTCGGGCGGGCTATTCGCGGTCGCCGCTGCGGGCGATCATGATCCAGTGGAGGAGTTGGAGGAAGGCGGTGACCATGGCGGCGACGTAGGTGAGGGCGGCGGCGTTGAGGACTTTGGCGACGCCGGGACCTTCGGCTTGGCTGACGAGGCCGATGCGTTGGAGTTGAAGTTTGGCGCGGCGGCTGGCGTCGTATTCGACGGGCAGGGTAACGAGCTGGAACATGGCGATGACGGCGAAGGCGACGACGGCGAGGGGTGCGACGGACTTGACCATGCCGAGGAAAACCGCGAGGAGGGTGATCCAGACGACGGCGGAGCTGGCGAACTGGGTGACGGGGACGACCATCATGCGGAGGTTGAGCCAGGCGTAGGAGGCTTGATGTTGGAGGGCATGGCCGGCTTCGTGGGCCGCGACCCCGAGGGCGGCCAAGGAACGGCCATGGAAGTTCTCGGAGGAGAGGAAGAGGGCACGTTTGGTGGGGTCGTAGTGGTCGGAGAGGTGACCTGGGACCTCGTGAACATCGACATCGTGGAGGCCGGACTGGTCGAGGATGAGGCGGGCGGCCTGGGCGCCGCTGACCCCTGATTGGGCGGGGACGCGGATGAAGCGGTTGTAGGTGGAGGAGAGTTTGAGTTGGGCGTAGAAGCCGAGGAGGAGGCCGGGTATGGCGAGCCACCACCATTGATCAATGATCATGATTCCGAGCGTCATAGGTTCGATTCTGTGGTCTGGATCGGCTGGGTGCGCGGTAGTTGTTACCTCTGGCGGTTGCCACCCATCGCCGCGCGGGCCGATCTGGTCTGCGCCCTGTGACACAGCAGGGCGCGGGCCTGTTCAAAACGGGGTGAGAGCGAATTGAATGCCAGAGTTGGCTGATGCGCCTGAAATTTCAGTACGTTGGTAACAAATTGGTTAGGTGGCGTCAAGCGAGGGGCATGGTGCCGGGGGCGATGGCGCAAAATGACCCACTTAGGGTCAGTGCAAGAATAACTCCGGGTTTTGGCGGGAACGCGGCTTGGCCAGATGCTTGGCGCGAGGAGGGCGCATCCCCCTTGTGGGGCTGTAACCGACGAGGAACGACGCAGATGGCCAAGCCCCGTCCCGCCCCGGAGGGTTGGGGCGCTTTTGGCTTCTGGCTTCATTGCTCCTCAGTCACAGAGCGAAGGCTATGCTCCTTCGTCGCGTCTCGCCAGAAGCCAAAATCGCCTCCAGCAAAACCCGAAGTTATTCTTGCACAGACCCTTAGTCACACTTCGAGTGACTTTTCGAACTTGGTGAGGTTCCGGGCATGGTTCCCCTGGATGAGGGCCATGTCCTCGAGGCGGACGCCGCCGATTTTGGGGTAGTAGAGGCCGGGTTCGATGGTGATGACCTGGCCTGAGCGGAGGGTGTCTTTGGAATGGGAACCGAGGCGTGGGGCTTCGTGGATTTCGAGGCCGACGCCGTGGCCGGTGGCGTGGAAGAAGCCGGAGAGACGGCGGTCTTGGCGGCCGGTTTTGAAGCCTTCGCGTTCGAAGAACTGTTGGACGGCCTGATGGATTTCCTGGGCGGGTGTGCCTTGTTTGAGTCGGGCGAAGGCCAGGTCTTGGCCGCGGGCGACGGTGTGGTGGAGGCGGCGGACGGCTTCGGAGGCCCGGCCACGGACGAAGGTACGGGTGATGTCGCCGAAGTAGCCGGTCTTTTGGGAGCGGGGGAAGATATCGATGATGATGGGTTCGTTGGCGCGGAGGGGGCCGTAGCCTTCCTCGTGGGGATCGCAGGCCTGGGCGCCGCCGGCGACGATGGTATGGCTGGCGTGGCCGCCGGCTTGGAGGACGGCGGTATTGATGATGGCGCGGAGGCGTTCTGAGGTGAGGGGGGCGGCGCGGTGGAAGAGGCGGCGGGCGCGGCCGATCTTGGAGGCCTTGAGGGCTTGGAGGGCTTCCGCCATACCGACCTCGGCCATCATGAGGGCGGCGCTGATTTTTTTGACTTCGTCGGCGGATTTGAGTTCGCGTTGGGGGAAGAGGGATCCGTTGCGGATTTTGAGTTTGATCTTGAGGTCTTGGAGTTGGCGGGCGAGGCCGGCGGGGAAGCGGGAGGGGATGATGACCTTGCGGATGCGTCGTTGTTTGAGGATCGCGTGGATGACCTGGGGGAGGTCGGGTTGTTTGAGGCCGCGTTGGCGGAGGGAGGTGGTGATGCGGGAGAGGGAGAGGACGCGGCAGTGGGAGGCTTGGCGGCGGGCGCGGTCGATTTCGAGGTCGTTGACCACCATGTGGCAGCGTCCATTGATTCGGAAGTAGATGAAGGGATCGGGCACGAACATGCGGACGGCGTAGAGCATGTCGGCGTCGTGCTCGCTATCGGCCACGAGCAGGAGGTTCTCGGGTTTCATTCTGGTCTGACGGGTGGCCGGTTGGGGGCTGCCTGCAGGGGCAGGGAGTGCCGCTGGTCCGACCGCGCCCAAGGTTGGGGTGGCGTGGGAGCTACCGCGGCCACTGGCACGAGGCTGGGCGTTGGTGAGACTGTAGAGGAGAGGGTGGGATGGGGCAAGGCTTTTGCCGGTGCGCGTGTCGGTTAGGCCCGCGAAGCACTGGCGGGTCTTGCGGATGAGTCCAGCCCAGGACTTCATCCGGCACTTCACGTTCTGCCCCGAAAAAATAGAACAACGGGGTCAAGTCACGATTACTGACAAATGGATCGACGGTGATGACCTTGACGCCATGGCAAGGAGGCTCCGGGTCGTAGTGGCGGGCGGCTGCTACCACATGATGAATCGAGGCAACCGGCTGGAGGAAAGGTGACAGGATCAAAGTATCATTCCAGACTCCGCCCGTCCGTGGACAATCCCCGATGCACGTGCATTGGCGATTGTCCACGAACCGCCAGGCTGGCCGAAAAGTGACAGGTTCGTGGTGAGAGGCCCAGGCAGACACGGCGGTGCCGCGACACCTGCCGGTAGGCCGGTCCCACCGTGGCCCAGTCGGCGTGCTCATGGAAGCTG
>CAZVRY010000386.1:0-5665 GCA_964629545.1 uncultured Verrucomicrobiota bacterium
CCCGGTTCATGGTCCCCATGCGCGTCGGTTCGTTCGACTTGGAGGCTCCCCATGAGTCTCCCCTCTCCCCAACCCTTGGTCCCGCTTCGCCTTCAGGAGTCCGAAAGCGGGCCAGCGATGACAGGCATCCGCGTGCCTATGCACCGCCCCCCAATCCCCGATCTCCAAACTCCGAACGGCCAACGGCGAACTCCTAAATCCCAAATCCTAAATCCCAAATCCCAAATCCTAAATCCTAAATCCTAAATCCGATGCCCCCCTCCCACTACGACAAGTTCCCCCTCCTTGCCGTCCCCAACAGCGCCGGGTCTTGCGTGGCGGGTTGGGACGTGATCGGACTCCGCCTTCGCCACGCCATGGCCGCCCGCGCGGCCCGCCGCACCGTCCTCATCGTCGAATGCTACCCCGGCGTGCATGAGGACCAAATCGAGCACCACCTCGCCCAGACCCTCCAACCCACGCTCACCCTCCGCGCCGCCGAATGCCTCCATCCCCCGAGCCGGATCGACGCCCTAGTGACGCCGTTCCTCGGCGGCGACGACCCTGTGTTCGGGTTTCTGGGCGGCCTGACCTTGCCCGAGTTCTTCGACCCCGAGCGCCTCGCCTCGGCCCGCGACCGCTTGCAGCAAGTCGACGCCGGACTCGTCCTCATCGTCGGCTGCGGAGCCCGTCTCCTCCACGACGGCGATCTTCTCGTCTATGCCGACCTCTCCCGCTGGGAAGCGCAGAATCGCTTCCGTCGCCACGAGACCGGCAACCTGGGCGTTCCCAACGCCTCTCTGGCCGCCAGCCTCCTCTACAAGCGCGCCTTTTTCGTCGATTGGCGAGTGGCCGACCGCTGGAAACGCCCCCTCCTTGCCCTCCTCGACTTCGTCCTCGACACGCACCAAGCCAGCACCCCCAAGCTGGCCGACGGCGACGCCGTCCGCCGCGGTCTGCGCCACGCCGTCACGCGCCCCTTCCGCGTCGTGCCGTTCTTCGACCCTGCCCCCTGGGGCGGTCAATGGATGAAAGAAGTCTGCGATCTCGACCGCAGCGTGCCCAACTTCGGCTGGTGCTTCGATGGCGTGCCCGAGGAGAACAGCCTCCTGCTCGGCTTGGGCGACCTCCAGCTCGAGATCCCGTCGCTCGACCTCGTCTTCGACCAACCCCGCACCCTCCTCGGCGAAGCCGTCCATGCCCGGTTCGGCGACGAATTCCCCATTCGCTTCGACTTCCTCGACACGATGGGCGGGGGGAACTTGTCGTTCCAGGTCCATCCCCTCACCGAGTACATCCAGCACCGTTTCGGCATGCACTATACGCAGGACGAAAGCTATTACCTCCTCGACGCCGGCCCCGACGCCAGCGTCTACCTGGGCCTGCGCGAAGGCATCGACCGCGCCGAGTTCGCCCGTGCGCTCGCCGAGGCTCAAGGTGGCGGCGCCCCCTTCGACGCCGACCGTTTCGCCCACCGCTGGCCGGCCCGGCGGCACGATCACTTCCTCATCCCGGCCGGCACAGTTCATTGCAGCGGCGCCAACGCCATGGTCCTCGAAATCAGCGCCACCCCTTACATCTTTACCTTCAAAATGTGGGACTGGAACCGCCTCGGCCTCGATGGCCAACCCCGCCCCATCCACCTCCAGCATGCCCTCCCCAATATCCAATGGGACCGCACCTCCGACTGGGTCGGCCGGCACCTCGTCAACCGGCTCGAACCCCTGGCCACCGGCGACGGCTGGCGCGAGGAACGCACCGGATTGCACGAACGCGAGTTCATCGAGACCCGCCGTCATTGGTTCCATCGGCCGGTCCCGCACCATACCCGCGGCGGCGTCCATGTGCTCAACCTGGTCCAAGGTGGCGAGGCGCTGGTCGAGAGCCCCGAGGGCGCGTTCGAACCGTTCCCCATCCGCTACGCCGAAACCTTCATTGTCCCCGCCGCCGTCGGCCCCTACACGATCCGTCCCCTCGGCGCCTCCCCCGCCGCCCCCAGCGCCACCCTCCAAGCCTCCGTGCGCACCTGACCCTGCGGCCGATCCCCGTCGGCGGAGCGAGGCGGCGGACAAGCCGCCAGGATGGCGGCGCTCCGACCCAGCCACCGCCAACCTCGGGATCCACCCGGCGGGGCCGGCGAGGGAACATCGCCCTTTCCGCCGAACCCAGGTGCCCCTACTCTTCGCCATCCATTCCATGAAGCCTGCCTCCGAACGCGAAGTCGCCCTCCTCCAAGCGGCTGCCCATTTGACCGGCCCGGCGCGCGGCGCCTTCCTGGATCAGGCTTGTGCCGGGGATCTGGCCCTGCGCCAGCGCCTGGAGGCGTTGCTGGCCGCGACCGTGCCTGCCGAAGGCTTGACGGACACCGTCGCGCCCAGCGGCTCGGCCCAACCCAAACCCGACCCCGCCAGGGGCCAGGACGAGGCCTTGGGCACGCGCATCAGCCACTACAAACTGCTGCAGCGATTGGGCGAGGGCGGCTGCGGGGTGGTGTACCTGGCCGAGCAGGAGGAACCCGTTCGCCGACGCGTCGCGCTCAAGGTGATCAAGCTGGGCATGGACACGCGTTCCGTCGTGGCCCGGTTCGAGGCCGAGCGCCAGGCCCTGGCCATGATGGACCACCCCAACATCGCTAAAGTGCTCGATGCCGGAACGACCGGCGCCGGCGCGCGACCAGGCTCCTGGCTCCCCGCTCCCCCTGAATCTGAAACCCCAAATCTGAAATCTCAAATCCCCGCCGGCCGGCCGTTCTTTGTCATGGAGCTGGTGCGCGGGATCCGCATCACCGACTACTGCGACCAGCACAAGCTGTCCACGGAGGCGCGGCTGCAGTTGTTCATCTGCGTTTGCCAGGCGGTGCAACACGCGCATCAGAAAGGGATCATTCATCGCGACCTCAAACCCTCCAACATCCTGGTCACCCTGCAGGATGGCGTGCCGGTGCCGAAGGTGATCGATTTCGGCATCGCCAAGGCCATCGAGCAGAAGCTGACGGACAAGACGTTGTTCACGGAGTTGAACCAGTTCATCGGCACCCCCGCCTACATGAGCCCGGAGCAGGCCGATCTGGGCGGGTTGGACATCGACACGCGCAGCGACATCTACAGCCTGGGCGTGCTGCTCTATGAACTGCTGACCGGCCGGACGCCCTTTGACACGCGCGCCTTGGTCAAGGAGGGGCTGGAGGCCATCCGCCGCACCATCCGTGAAGTGGAACCGCCCCGGCCGAGCACGCGGCTGAGCACCCTGACCCAGGCTGACCTCGACACGGTGGCGCGGGCCCGCGGGACCGGCACGATGGAACTGCGCTCGCAGTTGCGCGGCGACCTCGACTGGATCGTGATGAAGGCGCTCGAGAAGGATCGCACGCGCCGCTACGAAACCGCCAACGGCTTCGCCCTGGACATCCGGCGGCACCTGGCGGACGAACCGGTGACGGCCGGCGCGCCGGGAACAGGCTACAAGCTGCGCAAGTTCGCCCGGCGAAACCAAGTCGCCCTGACGGTGGCGGCCGCCATCGCCGTGGTCCTCGTTCTCGCCACCGCCATCAGCGTTGGGCAGGCCATCCGCGCCACCCGGGCGGAAGCGTTGGCCCAGAAGCGCCTGACCGAATCGGACGCCATCACCAAGTTCCTGATCGGAGTTTTCCGCAGCCCCGACCCCGCCCGCGACGGCCGGACCATTACCGTGGCTGAAACGCTCGACACCGCCGTGAAGAAGTTGGATCGCGACCTGACCGCCCAACCCGGCCGCCGGGCCCAGATGCAATCCACCCTCGGCTCGACCTACTATGCGCTTGGCCTCCCTCTGCAGGCCATCCCGTTGCAGGAAAAGGCCCTCGATTATCACCGGACGGCCTCAGGGCCGGAGCATCCCGACACGCTCCGGGCTATGCAGAAACTGGCCAGTTCCTACGAAGAAGCAGGGCGCGTCGCCGAAGCCGACGCGCTCAAAGAAACCGTCATGGTCCTTCGCCGCAAGGTGCTCGGCCCGGAGCACCCCGACACCCTCGACGCAATCCAGACCCGGGCGGTTTCCTATGTCCACGCCGGACGTGCCGACGAGGCGATGAAACTGCTGGAGCAATTGCTGCCCGTCGTTCGCCGGGTGGAAGGCCCGGAGCATGGCAGCACCGTCCTGGCGATCGGCAACCTGGCTTTCGCTTTGTCCTCGGTTGAACGATGGACCGAGGCGCTGCAACTGCGGGAGGCCGCGCTGGCCCTCAGCCGGAAGGCAAATGGGCCCAAACACCCCGACACCATCTGGTGCATGGAAAGCCTCGTGGGCTCCTACCTGGATGCCGATCGTAAGGACGAGGCCCTCAAACTCCAGGAGGAGGTGCTCGCGCTCAGCCGCCAGGTGAACGGGCCCGAACATCCCGACACCCTCTCGGCCCTGTTGAACATGGGGGTGCTTTACGACCTGGCCGGCCGGGAAGAAGACGCCCTCCGGCTGCGACTGGAAATGTTGGACGCCCGCCGGCGCGTGAGCGGCCCCGAACACCTCTTCACCCTCCGCGCCATGATCAGCGTCTCCATGTCTCAACGCCAGGTGGGTCGCTTCGAGGAAGCCATCCAGATGGGCACGTCCGGACTTGAACTCTTCCGCAAGGCCTTTGGCACCACCAACCGATACACCCTCAACGCCATGACCGAGCTGGCCATGACCTATGAGGCGGCGGGCCGCCTCCCCGAGGCCCTGGCCCTGGAGGAACAAACCCTGACCCTCAAACGCCAACACCTCCCCGCCGAACATCCTTACACGGTGGAATCGATGGAACACCTGGCCGCCTGTTACGAGAAAGCCGGCCGAGCCCAGGACGCCGAACCCCTCCGGAAACAGGTGACCGAAATCCAGGCCCGGCTGGCCGAGAAGAAACGACTCGACCAGGCCAAAAAGGGCAGCGCCGCCCAACCCTGAGCCGTTGATCCAGGAATCCGAAATCCGATTTCCCGAAGCCCGAAAGAACGCCGAAACCCGAAGGCCCTCGGATTTCGAACTTCGGTTTTCAGGTTAACGTCGAGCGGCGCGCAACCGGATGAGCCTCGGCGGAAGGTCCCGGGTTTTCACCGCGGTCCCGCCTGCTTGAAGAACAACGCGGCGGCCTGAGTTCGGCGCTGCACGTTGAGCTTGCCCATCACATTGCTGACCTGGTTCCGGACCGTCTTCTCCGCCGTGCCCAACTGCTGCGCGATCTCCTTGTTCGTCGCGCCTTCCGCAATCAAAGCCAGAATTCTCCGCTCCTGCGGCGTCAAGGTCCCGATCGCATCGCCGCCCATGCCTCCCGACGGGCGCCCTTGCTGGCGCATCAGTTTGGCCACCGACGGCGATAGCACCGATCCGCCCTCCGCCACCGTCTGAATCGCCGCCAGCAGGATGTCGTCCCGGCTGTCCTTCAACAGGTAGCCGTCCGCCCCCGCCGCGATGACCGAGAGCACGGTGAGATCGTCGGTAAACGACGTCAGCACCAGCACCGCCGGAGGCTCGGGGAGATCTTTGAGCTGGCGGCATAATTCAGCTCCCGGTCGATCCGGCAGGCGCAGATCCAGCAGAACGACGTCGGGACGAAGCGACCGGGCCAAGCCGAGGGCCTCGGCGCCGTCGCCCGCCTCGCCCACCACCTCGATCGCGGCCTGCTCCGCCACAATGGCCCGCAACCCCGCGCGCACCACGCGGTGATCGTCCA
>CAZVRY010000387.1:0-5665 GCA_964629545.1 uncultured Verrucomicrobiota bacterium
CCCCCCTCCCCTCCATCAGGAATTCCCTGATCCAGCCCCGCGCCCGCCTGCCGATCACTTCCGGCATGGCCCGGCACCAGGCAATGCACGGTCGAACCGCCGACGCGGCCCTCACCCCGTCCACCCCCACCCACCCCTTCCTCCCAGCCACCGTCCCGTGAATACTGTCCTCGTCATCGATGACGACCGCGACCTCCGCCGCGCCGTCCGCTTCGCCCTCACCGCCGGCCACCTCGACACCCTCGAGGCGGAATCCGCCACCGATGGATTGGCCCACGCCACCCAATTCCGGCCAGACCTCATCCTCTGTGACCACAACCTGGGCCAAGGCAACGGATTGGACGTGCTGGGCTGGCTCCGCCAAAACCCCGCCACCGCCACCATCCCGCTCATCCTCATCACCGGCAGCGACGACGCCTCCGTCATGCGCCGCGGCATGGACCTCGGCGCCGACGATTACCTCCACAAACCCTTCACCGGCGAAGAACTCCTGGCGGCGGTCCAGGCTCGGCTCCGCAAACATGCCACCCTCAAAGCCGAGGCCACCTCCCACGCCCTCCGCGACCTCGAAGCCCGTCACCGCCTCCTCTTCGAACATTCCACCGATGCCGTCATGGCGCTCGCACCCCCCTCCTGGGCCTTCGTCGAAGCCAACGCCGCCACCCTCGCCCTGTTCGCCGCCCCCACCAAAACCGCCTTCCTCGCCGCCACCCCCTGGGACCTCTCCCCCGAAACCCAACCCGATGGAATCTGTTCTGCCGCCCGCGCCAGAACCATGATCGAAACCGCCATGCGCGTCGGCTCCCACCACTTCGACTGGACGCACCGCCGGCTCAACGGCGAACTCTTCCCCGCCACCGTCCTCCTCACGCGCATCGAACTCGCCGGCCAAATCACCCACTTCCTCGCCGTCAAGGAAGACATCACCGAACGGAAACAGTCCCAACGGGAACGCGACCTCATGGAACTCCACCTGCGCCAGGCGCAAAAACTCGAGTCCATCGGCCAACTCGCCGCCGGCATCGCCCACGAAATCAATACCCCCATGCAATACATCGGCGATAACACCCGCTTCCTCCAAGACGCCTTCGCCGACCTCCGCAACATCGTCCGCACCTTCCAGCATGTCGCCCGCCAACTCCACGACCTCCCCGGCCTCTCCCCCACCCTCGCCCCCCCCGACCTCGCCCTCCAAACCGCCGGCCTCGATGACCTCCTCGAGGAAATCCCCCAGGCCATCGAACAAACCCTCCAAGGCGCCGAACGCGTCACCAATATCGTCCGCGCCATGAAGGAGTTCTCCCACCCAGGCACAGACCAGAAAACCCCAGTCGACCTCAACCACGCCATCGCAAGCACCGTCACCGTCGCCCGCAACGAGTGGAAATATGTGGCCGACCTCGTCACCGACCTCGACCCCCTCCTGCCCCCGGTCCCTTGCTTGCCCGGCGAATTCAACCAGGTCGTCCTCAACCTCATCGTCAATGCCGCCCACGCCATCGCCGACGCGACCCGCACCAACCCCAGCCAAAAGGGACGCATCGCCATCTGCACCCGCCGCGTCGATCCCTTCGCCGAAATCCGCATCGAAGACTCCGGCACCGGCATCCCCGACCACATCCGTAACCGCATCTTCGACCCCTTCTTCACCACCAAACCCGTCGGCCAAGGCTCCGGGCAAGGCCTCGCAATCGCCCGCTCCGTCATCGTCGACAAACACGGCGGCACCCTCACCTTCGATTCCGTCCTCGGCCAGGGCACCACCTTCCTCATCCGCCTGCCCCTCACCGCCCCGGACCCCAGGCCATGAAACCCCACATCCTCTTCGTCGACGACGAAGCCCTCGTCCTCCAGGGCCTCCAACGCATGCTCCGCTCCCTCCGCCACGAGTGGGACATGGACTTCGTCACCAGCGGCGCCGCCGCCCTCGAACGCCTCCATCAATCCCCCTTCGATGTCGTCGTCGCCGACGTGCGCATGCCCGGCATGAACGGCGCCGAACTCCTCAACGAGGTCATGAAACGCCACCCCCAAACCGTCCGCCTCATCCTCTCCGGCCACGCCGATGAGGCCCTCATCATGAAATGTATCGGCATCACCCACCAATACCTGGCCAAACCCTGCGACCCGGCAACGCTCAAAGCCGCCGTCAACCGCGCCTGCTCCCTCGGCGCCTCCCTCAACAACCCCCGCCTCCAACAACTCCTCGGCCAAGTCAACCACCTCCCCAGCGTCCCAACCCTCTACCTCGATATGGTCGAGCAATTGCAGCACCCAGACGTCAGCCTCGGCGACCTCGCCGCGACCGTCTCCCAAGACATCGCCATGACGGCCAAAATCCTCAAACTCGTCAACTCCTCCTACTTCGGCCTCCGCCGCCCCATCACCAATGCGGAGGAAGCCGTCGCCTACCTCGGCGTCAATACCCTCAAAACCCTCGTCCTCTGCATCCACGCCTTCTCCCAGTTCGAAGGCCAGCCCACCGGCGCCTTCTCCCTGGATCAACTCTGGTCCCACTCCCTCCACGTCGCCGCCGTCGCCAAACGCATCGCCCAGTCCGAAAGCCCTTCCCCCTCGCTCGCCGAAGAGGCCTTCGTCGCCGGCCTCCTCCACGATGCCGGACAACTGGTCCTCGCCGCCAACCTCGGCCCCCAATACGACCGCGTCCTCGAACACGCCCGCGCCGAACCTGCCTCGCTCGAGCGCGCCGAAACCTCCGCCTTCGGCACCAACCACGCCGAAATCGGCGGCTACTTGCTCGGCCTCTGGGGACTGCCCGTCCCCGTCGTGGAAGCCATCGCCCTCCACCACCACCCCCACCCCCCACCCGTCCCCCGCTTCGATGCCATGACCGCCGTCCATGTGGCCGAGGTCCTCTGCCAACCCCAAACCGGCCCGGAAGCCCCTCCCCCCCGCGCCCAACCCCATGCCGAACTCCTCGCCTCCCTCGCCCTCGCCGACCACCTGGAACTCTGGCAGCACACCGCCGCCACCCTCACCTCCACTCCCACCCCTCCATGAACCAAAAAATCCTCCTCGTGGACGATGACCCCAACGTCCTCTCGGGCTACCTCCGCCTCCTGCGCCATCGCTTCCAACTCGACACCGCCCGCGACGGCCACGAAGCCCTCGCCAAACTCCAGGCCCACGGACCCTTCGCCGCCATCGTCGCCGATATGCAAATGCCCGCCCTCTCCGGCCTCGACCTGCTCGTCAAATGCGAAACCCTCGCCCCCGATACCGTCCGTATCATGCTCACCGGCAACGCCGACCAAAAAACCGCCGCCGATGCCGTCAACCACGGCCACGTCTTCCGCTTCCTTAACAAACCCTGCGCGGCCCACTCCCTCACCCTCACCCTCCAAGCCGCCCTCCAACAATACGCCCTCGTCACCGCCGAACGCGAACTCCTCGAACGGACCCTCAACGGCACCATCCGCATGCTCACCGATGTCCTCGCCAGCCTCTACCCCGAAGCCTTCGGACAAAGCGAAAAAGTCCGCGATTACGTCCGCGAATACGCCCGGTTCTTCCAGTTCAAACAATCCTGGGATCTCGAAGCCGCCGCCCTCCTCGCCCCCATCGGCTACCTCACCATGCCCGCCTCCCTCCTCGAAAAAGTACGCGCCGACCAACCCCTCAGCACCACCGAACAGGACCTCCTCGACCGCCTGCCCGAAATCGGCGCCAACCTCCTCGCCCCCATCCCCCGCCTCGAACCCGTCGCCGCCATCGTCCGCTACCAACGTAAACGCTTCGACGGCCAAGGCCTCCCCGCAGACCCCCTCGCCGGCGAGGACCTCCCCATCGGCGCACGCATCCTCAAAGTCCTCGGCGACCTCGCCGCCCTGGAATCCCCCGCCGGCGACAAGGCCCAAGCCCTCATCACCATGAAACAACAGGCCGGCGCCTACGACCCGCGTGTGCTCGATAGCGCCTTCGCCTGCTTCGATGTCTACCTCCGAGACACCGAAACCCACCCCCCCGCCATCTACCCCCACCCCCTCCACGACCTCTCCGTCGGCCAAATCCTCGCCGCCAACGTCGAAACCACCCGCGGCATCCTCGTCGCCTCCGCCGGCACCGAACTCACCGCCATCGTCCTCCAACGCCTCCGCAACTTCGCCCAGCTAAACCCCATCCGCGAACCCGTCTACGTCCGCAAACGCACGTCATAACCCCACCTCCCAACCCGCCCGATACGACCGCCGCAAATACCCCTCCGCCCGCGCATTCCCCTCCACCCGCATCCCCTTCGCCTCCCAACGCAGCGTCTCCCCAGGCACCCGAATCGCCACCGTCCCCAAAATGATCGCCTCCGCCATCGGCCCCGTCTGCCCAAAGTCCGACTCCGTCTTCTCCCCCCCTAAACACGCATCCACAAAGTGATGATAGTGATTCCGATTCTCGAACTTCGGCATCGGATAATCCTTGAACTTCTCCTCCGGGAACAGCATCGGCCGACCCGCCCCCAACGGATTCAAGAGCGCCCCCTCCGTCCCTACCACCATCGCCGACTCCGGCGGATAATCCTCCACCGAATACAACCTCCGAATCTCCTCCGGGGGATAATACTCCCCGTCAAACCATTCCAACGGAAACACCTTCCCCTCCGTCAACCGATTCCCCGGAAACTCCCACGTGATGTGATCGCCCTGCGGCCATACGTCCGCCCGCCGCGCCGTCGATTCCCGCCAGGAACCCTGCACCTCCGCCACCACCGACCGCGGCGCCGTCAGCTCCAACCCCTTCCACACCGCGTCGAAGACATGACACCCAATGTCCCCAGACCAACCCGTCCCAAAATCCAGCCACGCCCGCCACTTCACCGGATGATAGATGTCCGGCGCATACGGCCGCATCGGCGCATTCCCAATCCATAAGTCCCAGTTCAAATGACCCGGCACCGGCGCCCCCTGCAGCGGCCGTGGCCCCATCAGCCGATACGCCTCCACCGCCCCCGGCCGGTTCGAACATAAATACGCCCGCTGCGCCTTCCCAATCGCCCCCCTCCGCAATAACGCCACCGTGGTCCGATCGCACACGCTCGACGCCATCTGCGTCCCCAACTGCGTCACCACCTTCGCCTTCGCCGCCGCCTCCGTCAGCGCCCGGATCTCCGCCACATCATGACACAACGGCTTCTGACAATACGCATGCTTGCCCCGCCGAATCGCCGACACCGTAATCGCGTAATGCATGTGGTCCGGCACCGCCACATTCACCGCATCAATCCGATCCCCCTCCTGCGCCAACAACTCCCGCCAATCCGCATACAACCGCGCCCCCGGCACCGCCTCCCCAGCCTTCTTCAACGCGGTCGCATCCACGTCGCATAACGCCACCACCTGCGCCTTCGGATGCTGCAAAAAGTTCTGCAAGTCAACCCACCCCATCCCCCCAACCCCAATGCAGGCGTGCCCCACCCGACTGTTCGGCGCCGCCCGCAACCGCCATCCCCCACCCACCCACGGCACCGCCACCCCCGCCACCCCCAGCGTGCCCAAAAACCATCGACGCGTCCCTACCACCGACCCGCTACTCCGACCATGCGCTTTCATGCCGCCATCCTTCTACCCCCCCCCCCCCCCCGCAACCCCCCCCCCCCCCCCCCCCCCCCAACACAAACTTGAAGCCAGAGTGCCCCCCCCCCCCCCGCCCCCCC
>CAZVRY010000388.1:0-5660 GCA_964629545.1 uncultured Verrucomicrobiota bacterium
CTTGCGGATGCCCGTGGCGTAGAAGACCTCCAAGATCGCCCGGTCCCGGCTTCCGAGCGCGGTCGTCGTGTCCACCGTCTCGAGGATACGTTTGGCCTCCGCCGCCGTGAGCACGTTGCGCGGCAGGCTTTTGGGCTGACGTGCATAGTCAAGCCCCGCAGCCGGATCATAGACGACGCACCCCTCGGCCTTGAGGAAGCGGAAGAAGCTCTTGATGGCCGCCAGCACGGCATTTTGGTTGAGGATCCCGCGGACCGCTCCCCGGCGGGTGGGCTGGTAATAGAGCCAGCGCTGAAACTCAGCCAGGGTGGCATCGACCACGCGAGGGAGTTCGGCGATCTTTTGGTGGGCGAGGAAACGAGTCCAGAGGTTGAGGTGGTAGCCGTAGTCGGCGATCGTGCGCAGGCTGTAGTTGCGGACCTGGAGATCCTCAAGGAATCGGTGGATGAGCTCGTTCATGGGGCGATGTCCTGATTACGGGGATGAGCCTGGGCATGTGTGGTTTTGATCTCGGTGATCGTGGTGCGGACGTAAATCTGCGTCGTGCGCAGGGATCCATGGCCGAGGATGCGTTGGACGTAGGCGATGCTGGCGCCGTTGGCGACCAAGTGGGTGGCACAGGTGTGACGCCACAGGTGCGGCGTCACGTGGCGCGGAATTCCAGCCAGCCTCCCGTACCGGCGGACCATGACCGCGATGGTCTGACTGGTGAGCGGTTGGTGCGCCGGGCATGAACTCAACCACAACGCCTGCTGGTCTTGTTGGGGCGGACTCCAGGGACCGCGGACCTGCTCGACGTAGCGTCCGACGCAGTCACCATCGGCGAGGTGGGTGCGAGGTGGCCTCGGACACCAGCGAGGCTGGCGTCGTGTCGCAACTGGTCGACCGATTTCAGACCGGCCAGGAACCGCCCTTCGCTATCGAGGGGACGGTCCAGGAGGCGGTAGTGAAAGGTCACGCCAAAGCGGCCGCTGAGCGGAGCAACAAACTCCAGGTCCACGAGTTCCTTGAGGTGAACCCGCAACCGCGTATCGCCCCAGTGGATGGCCTCGCGCAGTTCCCGGCGGCTGAAAGTCTGCTTATCGTCAGCGTTGGTGGCGGCCTTCTCGTGCATGAATTCCTCGATGAGGGCGAGCAGGTCGCGTCCCGGACCAGAGAGATCAGCCAGGGAGTTGCCAAACGCCTGGTGGGCGATTTGGTTGGCAATGGCAACATCATCCAAGGTGACCTCCAGATAATCGCCCAGTTCGAGGTCGTGTCGCAACGGTCGCTGCAGTTGGTGCAGGAAGGCGACCGCCAGGATCAACTGGAGATACTTGGGCTGATCCCGCCGAACCAGCAGATGTTCCTGGGGATAGGAGAGGAATGGCTCGAACGGGTTGACCACGGGCACCAGCCGCAGGAGCCTCTGGAAGGCATGGTGGCGATGGACGATCCGTGTGCGCGCCTGGCGCTGGCGCAGGCCATCCAGGGTATGCTCCTGTCGCTGGCGTTGCAGGATGGCGCACGTTTGCGACGGCGACTCGTCCACGCTTACCAGGATGAACCGACTCCGCGTTTCGGCATCTGTGTGAGGGTTGGTGGTGGTTTGGAAGACCGCGGTCGGGCCGTGAACCGTGCTGGTCTGGGTTTCGAGTTTGCCTGTGAGCGGGTTCTTGACGGTCGTCTCGATCACCAACTTCCTGGCCGAGATGAGGTTGCGGATAGCGTAATCCGCTCCTTTTGCCCCGGCCATCTCCTCCAAGGCCAGCACCTTGTGGCGGAGCGAGTTCTCGCCCCGGTAGAAGAGGGCCTGGTCTGTCAACGAGGTCAGTCGGACTAGAGTCCTTGCCGCCCAGAACTTGATCAGATCAAGTCAAGTTCTCGTCCCGTCCCTCCTGCCGGCAAGGATTCTACAGAGCGAGGCGTGGAGATTGGGGTCCAGACGGCGAAGGCGCGTTGCACGAAAATGGGGGCCGGAGCGGGTCTGAGGTCACGCCTCGCTAGGGATGTCGTCGCGGACCATGGCACATACAAGACCGGCAACACCGGGCTATGGAGACCATCCCCTGAGACCTCAGTTTTCGGCAAGCGAAAGCAAGAGCACTCCGGCCATTCTCAATTTGAAGCGAGGAGTCCCCCTCTCCCCTTCCTTCCCGAGGAACCTTGGGGGAGGATTGGATTTGACCCTGGGCCATGGATCGGCCACTTTGCGTTGATCCAAACGATAAGTGGGTCTATTGACATGGCCGCGAGGCACCATCCCGAGGGCGGTTTTGCGACGACCCGCTGGTCCACGGTGGCGGTGGCCGTCAACGGCAACGCCCAGGGGGCGCGGGCGGCGTTGGAGCGGTTGTGCGAGGATTACTGGCGGGCGCTGTTCGCGTTTGCTTTGCGGCAGGGTCGGGATGTGCACACGGCGGAGGATTTGACGCAGGCGTTTTTCGCGCATTTTCTGGCGCGGGGCTATTTGCGGGCGGCCGACCGTTCTCGCGGTCGTTTTCGGACCTTTCTGCTCACCTGTTTCGAGCATTTTCTCGCGCATGAATGGGAGAAGCGCCGGGCGATCAAGCGGGGCGGGCGGCTGAAGTTTTTGTCGTATGAGGATCACCGGCAGGCGTTGGAGTCGCGGGCGGCCGAGCGGCCGGAGTTGGGGCCCGCGCGCCATTACGATCGTGAGTGGGCCTTGACGATCATGGAGCGGGCGTGGTTCCGGCTGGAAGCGGAGGTGTCGGGGGACGGGCGGGCGGACCAGTTTCGCGAGTTGAGCCGGTTTCTGCAGGTGGAGGCGGGGCCTGGGGAGTATGCGGCGGTGGCGGCGCGGCTGGCCTGGACGGATCGGGCGGTCAAGCTTGGGGTCCACCGTCTTCGGCGGCGTTACGGGCGTTTGGTGCGGGACGAGGTGCGGGAGACCGTGGCGGACGAGGGGGACGTGGCCGACGAACTGCGCTACCTGGTCGAGTTGATGGCCGAATGAGTCGCTCTGGTTGCGAGCCCTTGGTCCCCCGGGCGTGTCCTGGGTGCGGCTCGTCTCTGATCGAGGGGCGGGGCGCGGGTTTTTGCGCGCAATGCCTGGCCCGGGTGTCGCTGGTTCCACGGCTTTTTCGGACCGCGGCGGCTCGGGGTGTGGAGGCTGTGGAGTCGCCGAGCAGGGGGGGCCTGACGTTGGGGGGGGGTGGGAAGGCGGGGTTGCCGAGCCAACGGCTGGGGGATTACGACCTGCTCGAGGTGGTGGCGGAAGGGGGGATGGGGGTGGTGTGGCGGGCGCGTCAGCGGAGCGTGGGTCGAACGGTGGCCTTGAAGTTACTCCGTTTGGGGCCGTGGGCACGGCCGGCCGAGGTCGATCGCTTCCGCTTGGAGGCGGCCGCGGTGGCTTCGCTCCAGCATCCGCACATTGTTTCCCTGCACGAGTTTGGGGAGCACGACGGGCAGCCCTGGTTTTCGATGGATTACATCGAGGGGCGGACTCTGGCTGATCTCATTCGCGAGGGACCGATGGCGGCGGGGGAGGCGGCCGGGTTGCTGCGGACGGTGGCGGGGGCGATCGCCTACGCGCACGGCCGGGGGATATTGCATCGGGATATCAAGCCGTCGAACGTGTTGCTGGATGCGGGCGGTCAACCGTGGGTGACCGACTTTGGGTTAGCGAAGCGGTGGGTGGGTGGGGCGGCGGGTTCATGGGAGGGGGCGAGCGGAGGGGGGGAGGGTCGGGATGACCTGACTCGATCGGGGCAGATGCTGGGCACTCCCCACTATGCTCCGCCGGAGCAGTTGTCCGTGAATCGGGCGACGGTGGGGCCGCCCAGCGACGTGTATGCGTTGGGGGCGGTGCTTTACGAGATGCTTACCGGACGTCCGCCCTTCGCGGGTGGCAGTATGGAGGCGACGCTTTTGCGGGTCCTGGAGGCTGAGCCCGTAGCGCCGCGCGAGTTGAACCCGGCGGTGCCGAGGGACCTCGAGACGATCTGCCTGAAGTGTCTCGAGAAGGACCCCGGTCGCAGGTATGCCACCGCCCAGGCGTTGGTGGAGGAACTGGATCGGCTGCTGGGTGGCCAGCCGGTGCTGGCGCGACCGGTGGGGAGGTGGGAGCGTTGCGGGCGGTGGTGTCGACGGAAGCCGGGGTGGGCGACGGCGGGTGCGCTGGCGTTGGTGCTGGCAGGGACCGTGGCCGTCCTCCTCCCGCGGGCTCCCGGGGAGGCGAGTGGATCGAGGATTGGCGCGGGGGCGAACCAGTCGCTTCTGGGCATTCCCGTCAGACTGCAGCAGGCGACGGCCACCTACTCGCAGTCTGGTTATCCGGTGGCGGCGGCGGTGGATGGGGAGGTGGCCCGAGGCGGTTGGGCCATCTTAGACAGGTCCCGTCCCGGGGATCCCACCTTGCCGCAGTCGGCCGTGTTCGAAACAGCTTCCGACATTGGGTTTCCTGGGGGCAGCGTGCTGCGATTTCGCCTGATCCAGAATGGTGGCGGTCAGCATTGTCTTGGCCGCTTTCGGTTATCGGCGACCACGGGGGACCGGGGGACGTTCGCCGATGGTTTGGCCAGCGGGGGCGATGTGACGACCGACTGGGTCCCGCTGGCGCCGAGTTCGGTGCATTCACTGTCGGTGGCGGGCGGGCTGATCTGGACGAAGCTGGAGGATGCGTCGGTGCTGGCGACGGGTTTGGCTCCCCATGCGGACACCTACACGGTGGTGGTTCACACGACAATGACCGGGATCACCGGGTTTCGTTTGGAGGTGCTGCCCTACTCGATTCTCCCGTTCGGAGGTCCTGGCCTTCGGGTCGAGGACGGGAACTTCATCTTATCAGAATTGGAAGTGGACATCTCTGCCGTTGCGGTGATCCACGGTTCAGCGGGGGGCCGTCGCCTCGAGGCGGAGCGCCTGCAACTGGCGGCCAGGTATTTCGATACGGAGTTCGCGGAGGCGCATTGGGAGATGCGTCTCTTCGCCGATGGGCCGTCGGTGCGAGCGGGCCAGCGTCAGGTGACGGAGGGGCGCAGCTTGGGCGGCGCGCTCCATCGGACGTCGCATTATTTAGGCGGTTCGGTTTCGGGTTCGGAGGTGCTCACGGTGCATCTCAATCGGGGGGCGGTCTACGATCCGGCCGCGCAGGGAGGGATTGCGGCGGTGGAATGGGGGTTGGATGCGCGGGTCTTCGCCACCGAACGGAACACCTTTGGGGGCAGCGTAGCTCCCGCCGTGGAGCAGGGGGGACGCCTTTTTGTGGCGAATCGTGTCTTCCAGCCAGCGCGGGAGGATCAGGAGAGTCGCCGGCTGCCGAGTCCGTGGAAGGAACTCCGCTTCCGGGCGCTGGGCGCGGTTGACTTCCACCGGGTGGTCGACTTCGGGCGCATCGAAGAAGGGGAGCATCCGGACTTTTCGGATGGGGGTGTTCCGCTGGTGTTTGGGTTTGCGCAACGGAATTCGCACACTTCGATCGAGGCGGTGCTGCGGGAGACGGATGTGGACAATTGGACGGTGGCGGTCTATGGGCTGTCGGCTGGGGAGGGGCCGTGAGGAGGATCGATGGGGTTGGATCGGCCATCCCTGTTGGCCGTCAGCCCGCCACCAGCCAGAGAACCTCCCTGCCGCTCCGGATAATCGGCGGGGGACGTAAGACAGGTTTCTTCGGGTTCTGCAGCAGGTCGCGGTCGTCGCGCACGGATGCTTGGAACCAA
>CAZVRY010000389.1:0-3487 GCA_964629545.1 uncultured Verrucomicrobiota bacterium
ACGCCGAAGTGCACGAAGGTCTGCTTGAGACCCTCGAGCGGTCCGGCGGCTTCGGCCGTGGGAGTGGCGGCGGCGAGAAGGAGGGGAAGCGTCATGGCAGGAGGCGGGAGAAGAGAGGTGGCGGCGTGCCGGGCACGCCGCCGGATACTCGAAGCCGGTTACATCGCGAGGAAGAGCGCAAGGATGCCGAGACCTTCGGCGAGCGCCATTCCGATGATGGCCTGAACGAGGACCTTGCCGGAGGCGGCGGGGTTGCGGCCGACCGCTTCGGCGGCCTTGAGGCCGATCAGGCCGACGCCGATGGCGGCGCCGAGCAGACCAAACGCACTGGCAATATTGCCCTGCAGTTCAGCGAGGAGGGTGATCATGGTGTGTCTTTCTTGGCTTTGTGGTTGGAGGACCGCCGTGCGCGCTTAAAGCACGCTCCCGACGGAAAAGTGGATTAATGATGCGCCCCGGCCTCGCCGTGCTTGTCTTCATGCCCGTGGTCGCCGCCTTCGTGATTACAGAGCAGGCCGATATAGACCGAGGTCAGCAGCGTGAATACCAGCGCCTGAATCAGGCCCACCAGCAGCTCCATGAAGTAGAAAATAAAGAGGAACCCGGTGCCGTGGAGCAGATTCTCCCCGCCAAAAATGTTGCCAAAAAGACGTACGGAGAGAGTGAAGGGCCGGATGAAGATGGAGAAGACCTCGATGCAGCCGACAATGATAAAGACGAGGGAGAGAAAGTAATAGAGCGCGACCGGGGTTTCGTTGCGGTCCGCCTTGTTCCCGAAGAGGTCGACGAGAATCATCTTCGGACCGACATACTTGAAAACGATGATCGCCCAGCCGCCGAACGAGATGAGCGCCAGGGCAATCGTGCCATTGAAGTCCGCATTATGCGGGCGGATCCACGGTTCAGTAAGGTGAAAGTGCCCGTCGACATCGTGGCCCCACCCAATCGTGCCCACACCGGGCAGAAGGCCCATCCAGTTGTGGAACAGGATGAAGATGAAAAACGTGATCAGCAGCGGGAACGAGGCCGGGAAGGCCTTGGCTCCGACAATCGGTTCGAATATCCCGCGCAGACCCTCGATGAGCGACTCGACCACGGCCTGACCCCGGGAGGGGACCACCGCAGGTTTCCCGATCAGCCAAAGGACAAAGGCCACCAGCAACGCAGACATCACCCACCCCGTCGCCATCGCGTTGGTGATGGCCCAGCCGTTGCCGAAATCGACGAGCTTGGCGGCGCTGGGTGCAACGCCCTCGGCCGCGAGCGGCGATCCACCCGAGACAAAAGCTAGAGGAAAAAGGGCGAGTTTGGTGACCCGTGACATGCGCGCGCGAAACAGGCGATGGGAACAAAACGACGAGAAAAGGAGACGCCCGTGCCCTCCGTCAACCCTCGAAATTGCGCGTTTCGTCACAACTCGCGCAACAATTAGTCCCGGCCCGCACCCAAAACAGGACGCTAATGATCAGGCCCCCTCCCGGGCGGCGATCAACGAGTCAAAACCGGTCGCCCGCTGCTGAAACACCGTCGCGAACTCAAAGGGCCAGGGCTCGGCCACCATCCTCCACTGCGCGTGACCACTCAGGGCGGCTTGCGCCTCCTCAAAATACGGGCGGTAATCGGTTCGGAAATACAACCGGCAACCGGGAGCCGCCCGGATCGCCACCGCATCCAGAAACTCCCGCTGCAGAATCCGGTGTTTCTGATGACGAAGCTTGGGCCAGGGATCGGGAAAGAGCACGAACAGGCGGGTCATCCGGCTTCCCTCTGGCATCACTTCCAGGAACTGGCGGGCCTCGCCGCGCAAGAAGTGGAGATTGCTCAAGCCGGCCCGCTTCTGTTTGCGGCGCGCCCGCTCGATCCGCTCGTTGACCAGATCGATTCCCACACACCAATGCGTGGGATGGGCGGCGGCGTAGGCCGTCAGGAAATGGCCATGCCCGCAGCCGACTTCCCACACCAACTCCCTTTGTCCATGCCACGCGCTTTCAAGCTCGCGGCGCAGGCTCTGGCGGCGCTCCTCCAACAGGCGGGTGTATTCCAATTTCATCGATAGCTCAACTCGCTTCAGATATGTTGTTTACAAATCTCACGCCCTCTTTCCCGCCGCTCCCCTACCCGCCTCGATCCAGACCAGCAAGATGCTAATGTCAGCCGGATTCACCCCGCTGATCCGGCTCGCCTGGCCCAGCGTGAGCGGACGAATCACAGTGAGCTTCTCAGCGCTCTCCTTTCTTAGCCCATTGATGGTCATATAGTTGATTCCATCCGGGATTCGTACACGTTCCACCTGAGCGAGCTTGTCGAGCTGCCGTCGTTCGCGCTCGAGATAACCCCGATAGGCCACTTGGTAGAGTACGTTCTCTCTTGTTCCGCGCCCCTCCAAGAGGAACTCCGTCGGCACTGGGGCGCCGACCCGGTCGCGGCGGATTCCTTCAGCCCAAGTCCCTCCTCCACAATTACTTTTCTCCTTCTCCAAGCGCTGAACCCAGTGCTCGATTCGTCCCCTCTTTTCTTCGATCAACCGAACGCGCCGCGCGGAAACCAAGCCGTGATCGCGGGCATGGTGCGACAGTCGCAGTTCGGCACTGGCGTGATTGAACAACAGACGATACTCCGCGCGACTGGTAAACATACGGTAGGGCTCCGTCGTCCCCTTGGTGACCAGATCGTCAACCAACACCCCGATATAACCCTCGTGTCGTGCGACCACCAAAGGGGGCAGGCCACGCACCTTGTTGGCGGCATTGACTCCCGCGATCAGTCCTTGCGCCGCAGCTTCTTCATACCCGGAGGTGCCATTGATCTGCCCGGCAAAGAACAGCCCCTCAACGCGTTTTGATTCCAGCGTGGCGTAGATTTGAGTCGGCGGCGCAAAATCATACTCCACCGCGTATGCCGGGCGCAGAATCTCCGCCCGCTCCAACCCTGGAATACTCCGAACCAGTTGCACCTGGATATCGAACGGCAGACTCGTCGACAAGCCATTGACGTAATACTCGTTCGTTGCCCGCCCTTCCGGTTCCAGGAAGAGGAGATGTCGCGGTTTATCGGCAAAGCGGACGAACTTGTCCTCGATGCTGGGGCAATAGCGTGGCCCGACACCGACAATCTCTCCGCTGTACATGGCGGACAAATGGAGATTATCGCGCACGATCCCCGCGGTCTCCGCCGTCGTATAGGTCATCCAGCAGGAAACTTGATCCCGACCCGGCTCCCAACCCAGACGCCGTTCGCCGGGGTGTTCCACGTGGAACAAATCTCCGGACTCCCGGGTGTCGTGAAAGGCAAACAGTGTCGGATCGGAATCTCCCTTCTGCTCCTTCATCACCGAAAAATCCACACTGCGTCCCAAGAGCCGGGGCGGCGTTCCGGTCTTCAACCGCTGCAACTCAATCCCCGCCACCACCCGCCGTGCGGAAACCTTTTTCGGGTGGGGGCGGGGGGGCGGGCGGGGCGGGGGGGGGGGGGGGGGGGGGGGGGTGGC
>CAZVRY010000389.1:3497-5650 GCA_964629545.1 uncultured Verrucomicrobiota bacterium
AAGAAGGTCCCGGTGGTTACGACGACCGTCCGCCCCTTGAACTCGATATCCAGGTTCGTGCGACAACCCACCACTCGACCTGACTTGAAGATCAGGCCCGTCACCGTTGCCTGAAACAAACGCAGCCCCGGCTGGAGCTCCAGGGTGTGTTTCAGACGGAGTTGGTACGCTTTCTTGTCACACTGCGCCCGCGGCGACTGTACCGCCGGGCCTTTCGACTCGTTCAGCAGCCGAAACTGGATTCCGGTCACATCGGTGTTGACCGCCATCTCTCCGCCCAACGCATCGATCTCGCGGACCATTTGCCCCTTGGCCTGGCCACCGATGGCCGGGTTGCAGCTCATCTGGGCAACGGTGTCGAGATTGCCGGTCACGAGTAGCGTCGACGCGCCCATCCGTGCCGCCGCCAACGCCGCCTCGACCCCCGCGTGGCCTGCGCCACACACAATCACATCAAAATCAGACCCTGCGTTTGAGTTCATCACGATTCAGGCTCCTGGCTTGAAAAGTCTGCCATCACCGAAGCTCTAATGCTCACTTGCCGATGCAGAACCGGGCAAACAGCGAGTCCAACACCTGCTCATTGTCGATCCGCCCGCTGATTTCCCCCAGCGCGTCGAGCGCGGAACGCAGATCGCTCGCAGCCAACTCGGCTGCATCTCCCGTCGCAATCTTCGACTCAGCCGCGGCCAGACTCCGGCGCGCCTCTTCCAGTGCGAGCGCGTGACGGGCATTGAGGGTGATCAGATCCTCGGGCTCTGGCCCAACCTGGTCGGCCGACCGAGCCAGCACGTCCCGCAACTCCTCGAGTCCGTCACCCGTGAGTGCCGAAACCCGTACCACCGGGGCTCCCGCCACCAACCGCGGCGACTCCGCTTCTGGCCGCAAATCCACCTTGTTGACTACAACCACCGTCTTCGTCGTGGCAAAGCGGGCCATCAGTTCGGTCGGAAAGGAGGGTGGGGCAGGGGCAGTCGCGTCCACCACCACAACGAGGAGATCCGCCTCCAACGCCCGCTCCATCGTCTTCTCAATTCCTAATCTCTCCAGTGGGGCAGGGGAGGGATTGAACCCCGCCGTATCCGTGAGCCGAAGGCTATGCCCCCCCACCAGCACTAATTCCTCAATGAAGTCTCGCGTGGTCCCCGGTTCCGGACTGACCAACGCTCGATCGCGTCCCACCAGGCGATTCAACAAGCTGCTTTTGCCCGCGTTTGGCGCACCAAGAATGACCGTCTTCACTCCCTCCCGCAGCAGTTCTCCATAATGCGAAGTCGCAAGTAACCTATTGCTCTCCACAAGGATACGAGCTACCTCCTCACGGAGCGCTTCCCGGTTCTCCGCCGGCAAATCCTCATCTGGAAAATCGATGTAGGCCTCAATTTGCGCCAATACCGCCACCACCCGCTCCACCAACCCCTTCATCCTGCGCCCCAATCCCCCGCGCAACTGCTGATTCGCCGCTGCCAGGGCCCGTTCACTGCGGGCGTGAATCAAGTCCATCACCGCCTCCGCCTGGCTCAGGTCGATCCGTCCATTGAGGAACGCCCGCCGCGTAAACTCCCCCGGCTCCGCCGGCCGGCAGCCGCGCGCCATCAGGTCCTCCAGAATCTTCTGCGCAATGAAGGGATTGCCGTGACACGAGATCTCCGCCGCGTCCTCGCCGGTGAACGACGCCGGCCCCGCGAAATACGTCACCAGCACGTCGTCGACCAGCGCCCCCTCCCGCCCGCGATAGTCCGCGTGCCGCGCCCGCCGGGCCGGCGGCACCCGCCCGAACACCTCCGTCAGCCGCCTCTGTGTATCCGGACCAGTAATACGCACGACGGCGAGGGCCGCCGTCCCCGCCGGGGTGGCGAGGGCGGCGACGGTGTCGGACACGGGCGGCATGCGGCCGCCACGCTCCGGGCCCCGCGCCGCCAAGTCAACCGGCGGCGCGGCCGGCACGGCCCGCGGCCGCCCCGCTCAGTTCACTCCCACCACCAGCGGCGACACCCGCATCCCGTCCGCGACCTTGTCGCCTGGATACACGACCACGCGCTCGCCCTCGCGCAGACCTTCCAGAATCTCGGTGTGCACGCCGTTGCTGCGGCCCACTGTCACGACGCGCACCTGCGCCCGCCCCGCCTCCACCCCAGAGAGCCGCCAGGCTC
>CAZVRY010000390.1:0-5636 GCA_964629545.1 uncultured Verrucomicrobiota bacterium
CACCCCCGCCGGGCCGGCCCACCACCGCCCCGCCCCTCGCACCCCGGCGCACCACCCGACCGCCTCGGTCCACGGTGCCCCATCCTCCCCCCCACCCCATGCCCACGCCGCGCCACCCCACCCATCCAACCTCTCCGCTCCCTGCTCAATCCAGCCGCGCCTCCGGACCAGCCTCGCTCCGTCCCGTCAACTCCAGGTCCGACCGCGCTCCCGATCCGTTCCCCTTCGCCATCGCGCCCCGGCGCAGCTTCCGGTAGGTGCTCAGCGCCAACAGGGGCCACGAGTTCCGATACATGTCGTATTTCAAATAAAACACCTTCGGAAAACCCGTTCCCGTCGTCTCCAACTCCGTCCACGAGCCATCCGGGTTCTGCGTCTCCACCAGGTACTGCACCCCGCGCTGGAGCGCCGGCAAGCTCGGATCGTCAAACGCGCATAACCCCATCACCGCCCACGCCGTCTGCGACGCCGTACTGGGTCCCTTGCCCTTGAAAACCGGGTCGTCATAGGTGTTGCAGCGCTCCCCCCACCCCCCGTCCGCGTTTTGCACGCTCACCAGCCAATCCCGCGCCCGTAACAGCCACGGCTGGCGCATGTCCACGTTCAACGCCCGCAGCCCCCGCACCACCTGCCACGTGCCGTAAATGTAGTTCACCCCCCACCGTCCATACCACGAACCGTCGGCGTCCTGCTCGCGTCGGATGTAGTCCAACGCCCGCGCCACCTGCGGATGATCCACGGAGTAGCCCTCGTAACCCAGCACCTCCAGGATTCGCGCCGTAATGTCCGCGCACTCCGGATCCAACATCGCATTGTGATCCGCGAACGGCACCTTCTCCAACACCCCTTTCGTGCAGTCCTTGTCGAACGCCGCCCATCCCCCATCCTTGCACTGAAAGGTCATCATCCAGTTCATCCCCCGCCGAAAACAGGCATCCCGCTGCGCCCGGTCGTCCGTCGGGATCAACCGCAACGCCAAGAGTACCATCGCCGTGTCATCCACATCCGGATTCCACTGGTTGTTGAACTCGAACACCCAGCCGCTCGGCTCCACCTGCGCCGGATTCTTGTGCACCCAGTCACCCTTAAACCGGATCTCCCGGTCCATCAGCCAGCGCGCCGCCTTCACCATTCGCGGATCGTCCGCCGAGACCCCTGACTCCCGCAAACAGATGCTCACAATCGCTGTGTCCCAAACCGGAGAGAAACAAGGCTCGATCCGCACACTCTCCGCTGTCTCATGCTCCAACCGCTTCAACTCCCGCGTCGCCCGCACCACCTGTTGATGATCGTCCCCATACCCCAAGGCCTGTAGCGCAATCAGCGAGTTCAACATCGCCGGAAATATCGCCGCCAACCCGTCCGAGTGCTCAAAACGCTCCAACATCCATCTCTCCGCCGCCCGCAACGCCCGCCGCCGAAACGGATGCACCCCGGCCCGCGCCCACAACTCCGCAAACTTGTGCAGCTTGTCCAAACCGAGAAAGAAGTTCCGCCACGTGAACCACTCCGGATCCGGACGCAACCGCAAGTCCCGCTCGTGAAACCCGTCCGGATAAAGCTCGTCCAGCTTCACCCCCACGTGCCGCGTCGGCCGACAATGGTTGATGATCGCTAACGGCGCCAACATCGCCCGCGACCAGTTGCTCATCTCCCAGAAGTTCACCGCAAACCACTTCCCAATCAGCATCACCTCGCAGGGAATCGTCGGCACATACTTCCAGTCGATTAACCCCACCAACGCCAGGTAAAGCTTCGAAAAGGTGTTCAACCGTGGCACCCCCCCCAAGTTCAACGCCACCTCCCGAGCCTTCAACATCCGCGCATCCGTCACCGGCACCCCCGCCAGCTTCAACGCCAAATACGCCTTGATCGTCGCGTTTACCTCCGGCGGTCCCCCAAAGTAGATGTTCCATCCCCCATCCGGCAACTGGTGCTCGAAAAGGTGGTGAACCGCCTTCCGCTCCCACCCCGCATCCACCTTCCCGTGCCAATGATGGTAAACCACCATGTCCGAAACCAACGTCGAATCCACCATCAACTCCCCCACCCAATACCCCTCAGGCTTCTGCTCGCCAAGAAGGTAATTCTGCGACCGACGAATCACCGTCTCCAACGCCTCCGGCCCCGGAAAACTGACCCCCTGCGGCGCAGGCAGGTCCGCGATCCGTCCACTACATGGTGACACAACAGACATGGCGCGAAGTGTGCTAACCCCCCTCCCCTCTGTAAAGCACTTTGCGCCCCCCTTCCCGACAACCCAGGACGCCCCCTGACCCGCCACGGGGGAACCACCCATCCTGAACGCCCGTTTTCCATTGCGCCCCCGCCAGCCTTCTGGCCATCATGACCCAGCTTTGAACGGCCTACGACCCCGCAAGGTCTGAAGCCGAAGCATCAACCCGCCCCCAGGCCCCTAACCAGCCGCGGGCGGCGGGAGTGTCTTTAACCTTGTGCTACGAACCATGACCACGCGTTCCCTCTTGCTCCCTAGCCTCGCCACCCTCCTCCTCGGCGCCGCCGCCAGCCCGGCCCTCGCCGCCGATGACCCGATGCTCCAAGACCCTAAGAAGAAACTCGCCTACAGCGTCGGCCTCAACATCGGAGGCGCCTGGAAGGCCCAGGACGTCGACTTCGACGTCGAGGCCGTCGCCCGCGGCATCCGCGACCAACTCGCCGGCAAACCCCTCCTCACCGAAGCCGAAGCCCGCGAAGTCATGATGGCCTTCCAAACCGAACACCGCGCCAAACAGGAGGAAAAACGCAAACTCCTCGCCGAAAAGAACGCCACCGAAGGCAAAGCCTTCCTCGATGCCAATAAATCAAAACCCGGAATCGTCACCCTCCCCAGCGGACTCCAATACAAAGTCATCCAGGAAGGAACCGGCGAAACCCCCAAAACCACCGACCGCGTCACCTGCCACTACCGCGGCACCCTCATCGACGGCACAGAATTCGATAGCAGCTACAACCGCCCCGACAAGAAACCCGCCGAATTCCCCGTCACCGGCGTCATCAAAGGATGGACCGAAGCCCTCCAACTCATGAAGGTCGGCTCCAAATGGCAACTCTTTATCCCCGCTGACCTCGCCTACGGACCCGGCGGCCGCGGCGGCAAGATCGGCCCCAATGCCACCCTCATCTTCGAACTCGAACTCCTCGGCACCGCCGCCCCACCCCCCACCGCCACCTCCCTCCCCTCCGGCCATCCCCCCGTCACCAGCGACATCATCAAAGTCCCCTCGGCCGAAGAACTGAAGAAAGGCGCCCAGATTGAAGTGATCAAGGCCGACGATGCGGCCCGCATCGAAAAAGAACGCCTCGAACAACAAAAGAAAGAGCAGGAGAAGAAATAGGGCTCCCCTGCCCAAACCCCCTCGTCCTTAGGGTCTGTGCAATAACCCGACGTTGTTGCTTCACAAACCCTTAACGCAGCGCCTGGGCCCTGGCCCAGGCGTCCGCTTCCACCACCTCCGCTAACGATGGACCCTCCACCACCCGGTGGGCATCCATCGCCACCCTCACCACCTCGCTGATCTGGTCAAACCGGATCCGCCCCCCGCAAAACGCCTCCACGGCAACCTCGTTGGCCGCGTTGAATACCGCCGGCAAGGTCCCCCCCACCAAACCCGCCCGCCGCGCCAATTCGATCGCCGGGAACTTGTCCAAATCGGGGGGCTCGAACGTCAGCGAGCCGATCGCCGCCAGATCCGTCCGCACCCGCTCGCTCGCCACCCGGTCCGGATACGTCAGCGCATACTGAATGGGCAAACACATGTCCGGCGTCGATAACTGGGCCAGAACCGACCCGTCCACAAACTCCACCAGCGAATGCACCACGCTCTGCGGATGCACAAGGACCCCCACTCTCCCCATCTCAATGTCGAAAAGCCAACGCGCCTCAATCATCTCCAACCCCTTGTTGAACAACGTCGCCGAATCAATCGTGATCTTCCGCCCCATCACCCACGACGGATGCTTCAACGCCCGCTCCACCGTAATCGCCGAAAACTCCCCCTTCGGCGTCAGCCGAAACGGCCCCCCAGATGCCGTCAACCATAGCCGGCGGACCGAATCCGCCGGCTTCCCGTCCAAACACTGGAAAATCGCCGAGTGCTCGCTGTCCACCGCCAACACCCGCACCCCCTGCCGACGCGCCTCCGCCATCACCATCTCCCCCGCCATCACCAGGATCTCCTTCGAGGCCACCGCAATGTCCTTCCCCGCCCGAATCGCCGCCAGCGCAGGCGCCAACCCCGCGGTCCCAACAATCGCAATCAAAACGATGTCCGCCGCCGGCAACGTGGCCAGCTTCACCAAACCCTCCGCCCCTCCAAAGACCTCCACCGCCGTCCCCAGCGCCTCCTGCAACTCCCGCGCCGCCTCCGGGTCGCTCACCGAGACCGCCGCCGGCCGATGCCTGTGCACCTGCTGCAGCAACCGCTCCGTGTTGCTCCCCGCCGCCAACCCAAGCATCCGCAGGCGGTCCGGCATATCCTCCGCCACCTTCAGCGTGCTCGTCCCAATCGAGCCCGTCGACCCAAGCAATACAACGTTCTTCATCGCATCTTCCATTCACCCCACCGCCACCCCGCCCCCTCCCAACCCCGTTCCCATCGCCGCCCTCAGTGCGTCAGCACATGACGCAAATACAAATACATCAGCGGCGCATTGAAAAGCAGGCTGTCCAACAAATCCAAAATCCCGCCAATCCCAGGGAAAAACCGCCCCGAATCCTTGACCCCAGCCTCCCGCTTGAAAATCGACTCCACCAGATCCCCCACCACCGCCCCCAAACTCAACACCACCCCCAACACCACCGCATCCACCGTCCTCATGCCGCGCAAATGCTCCCCCATCAACACCGCCAGGGCGACGCTCGCCCCAGTCGAGAACACCAGCGCCCCGCCAAACCCCTCCCACGTCTTCCCAGGACTGATCCGTGGCACCATCTTGTGCCGCCCCACCAACGACCCCGTCACATACGCCCCCATGTCGCTGAACTTCGTCACCACAATGAAATACAACACGTAATACGTCCCCTCGACCCCAGGGAAAAAATTGACCTTCTGAATGAAATTCAACAGCCACGGCACATACATCAATCCGAATAAGGTCGTGCTGATCGCCAAAATCCCCGCCGTGTTGCTCCGCGAGAAAAACTGGCAGAGACAAAGCCCCAGCACGAACAGGATCAGATAACTCGTCTCGAAATCGTTGGCCTTCGACGGCAAGACCACCGGCCCCAACGCCCCCGACAAAAACAAGAACTCCGCTGCCATCAGCAGCAAACCCCCGAAAATCCCCCACCCCTTGAAACATACCAAACCCCGCTTCTCCACCAACCCGTAGAACTCAACCAACCCCACCCCAGCCAACGTCAACATCACCAACAAGAAAAAGACGTCCGCCACCACCCGGTTCGAATGGAATAACGCCCAAATCACCAACGCCCACAACACAATGGAGCTCATCAGGCGCCGCAAAAAAACGGCCGCCCTCGACGGACTGTCATTTCCAGTGGCCAAACACCTCCAACCTAGCTACCCCCCTCCCCACCGTCGAGCCCGAACGACGACACCCATCGGTTTCGCAAGGGTGGGTGGGTTCGAGGTGAAGGCAGGCGTTAGCATTTT
>CAZVRY010000391.1:0-4565 GCA_964629545.1 uncultured Verrucomicrobiota bacterium
CCGCCGCTTTCGATTCGGGCGCGGGACCACGCCGCACGGACCGGCCGAGTCAGTCCCGCGAAATCCAGAGCGCCAGAGCACTGGCGCACTCCAAAAGCTTCGCCTCAGCTTGGCGGTGACCCGGTCGCGCCAGCGTCGTGGAGTGCGGCGGTGCTCCGCCGCTTTCGATTCGGGCGCGGCACCACGCCGACCGCGGTCAAACCAGGTGACAGGTTCACCTCCATGGCGCTTTGAACCCCTGAACCAGGAAGGGACGCGATTACGATTACGATTACGATTACGATTGGGATTAGGAGTAGGAGTAGGGGCAGGAACCGCTGCCGGTTTGGGCGAGTGCAAAAAACTGGGTTGCGCTGCCGCCGCCGACTTCGCCGCCGATTCCGTTTGCCTTGCCCGGCACTCTCCGGAATCTTGGAGGTCCGATAACACGATTATGCGCTCTGACATCATCAAGAAAGGTTTCGAACGCGCGCCGCACCGTTCCCTGCTGCGCGCCACTGGGTCCATCGAGTCCGAAGCGGATTGGGATAAGCCGTTCATCGCCATCGCCAATTCCTACACCGACTGCATCCCCGGCCACGCCCACCTGAACGAAGTGGGCCAGTTGGTCAAGCGCCTCGTCCGCGCCGCCGGCGGGGTCCCCTTCATCTTCAACACCATCGGCGTGGATGACGGCATCGCCATGGGGCATGGCGGCATGCTCTATTCGCTGCCCTCCCGCGAACTCATCGCCGACTGCGTCGAATCCATGCTCAAAGCGCATTGCTTCGACGGCATGATCTGCATTCCCAATTGCGACAAGATCGTGCCCGGCATGCTCATGGCCACCATGCGCTGCAACATCCCCACCGTGTTCGTCAGCGGCGGTCCCATGGCCGCAGGCATCGCCGACCAACAAGCCGCCCACGACGATCTGGCCGCCCACCTCCAACCCGCGGCCGGAAAATCCGACCTCATCTCCGTGTTCAAAGGCGTCGGCGAACTCAAGACCGGCAAGATCACCGAGGCCCAACTCAAGAAGCTCGAACAAACCGCCTGCCCCACCTGCGGCTCCTGCTCGGGCATGTTCACCGCCAACTCGATGAACTGCCTGTGCGAAGCCCTCGGCATCGCCCTCCCCGGCAACGGCACCATCCTCGCCGTCTCCAAAGAACGCGAAGCCCTCTACGAACGCGCCGCCCGCGCCATCCTCAAACTGGTCGCACTCGACCTCAAACCGCGCGACATCGCCACCCTCGAGGCCTTCGACAACGCCATCATGCTCGACGTCGCCATGGGCGGCTCCACCAATACCATCCTCCATACCCTCGCCATCGCCCGCGAAGCCGGCATCCCCTACGACATCCGGCGCATCGACGAGATCTCCCGCCGCGTGCCCTGCCTCTGCAAAGTCTCCCCTTCCTCGGATTACCACATCCAGGACGTCCACCGCGCCGGCGGCATCCATACCATCCTCGGCGAACTCCAACGCATGGGCGTCCTCCACCTCGACTGCCGCACGGTCACCGGCAAAACCCTCGGCGACAACATCGACGAATGGGACCTGCGCTCCGCCCGCTGCACCGCCTGGGCCCGCGCCGCCAGGGTCTCCGGCGCCTCCGCCCTCGTCGTCGACCCGAACGACAAACTCGGCCCCGCCGCCCGCACCGCCGGCGGCAACCTCGCCCCCAAACCCATGCTGTTCCACCCCGCCGACCCCGTGGCCATCACCCTCTGGCGCGACGCCGCCGCCTGGAATGCCGGCGACCTCGAGGCCCAACTCGCCCTCTACTCGCCCAAGGTGGTCATGAAACGGCCCGACGGCACCGCGCTCAAAGGCCTCGAACAACTCCGCGCCGCCCTCCAACAACAAGCCCTCGAGGCCCGCGGCCTCCTCCGGGCCGAACTCGGCGAATACCGCCATGCCCCCGTCCTCCTCCTCTGGCGCTACCAGAAGGCCGGCCCCCGCACCCTCTCCGCCATGGTCCGCGTGAAGCAACTCCGCCATTGGCTCATCACCCGAGCCGAACTCGATACCAACCCGAAACGCCTCGCCCAAACCACCTCCAGCGGCCTCCTGCCCTACGACCCCGCCTTCCGCTTCGATGCCGCCGACTGCATCCGCTCCCGCGATCGCGCCTACACCGCCGACGGTGGCCTCTCCATCCTTTACGGCCAACTCGCCCCCGAAGGCTGCGTGGTCAAAACCGCGGGCATCAGCGACGCCTTCAAAGCCTATTGCGGAGACCACTTCGTCTTCGAAGGCCCCTGCGTCATCTTCGAAAGCCAGGACGAAGCCTGCGCCGGCATCCTCGCCGGCCAGGTCCAACCCGGCCATGTCGTCGTCATCCGCAACGAAGGGCCCCGCGGCGGCCCAGGCATGCAGGAAATGCTCTCCCCCACCAGCTACATCGCCGGCATGGGCCTCGGAGACCAATGCGCCCTCATCACCGACGGCCGCTTCAGCGGCGGCACCGCCGGCGCCTGCATCGGCCACGTCTCCCCCGAAGCCGCCGAAGGCGGTCCCATCGGCCTCCTCCGCCCCAACGACCGCGTCCGCATCGATTTCCCCAATCGGCGCATCGACATCCTCGTGCCCGCAGCAGAACTCGAGCAACGCCGAACAACCTGGACCCCCGTCCGACGCGAACTCGGCGGCTGGCTCGCGCGCTACCAGAAACTCGTCACCAACGCCAGCCAAGGCGCCATCCTCCACTGACCCTCACCCCCGGAAATACTCCGTCACCAACCGCTGCGCCTCCGCCAAGGTCAAACCCTCGGGCGGAGAGAAATACGCCGCCACGTAGGCCGTCCCCCGCGTGGCGTGCGCGCTCAGAGAGAAAATGCTCCCCCGCAGGTAGCGAAAGACCCGGTAGGCCACCGCATACACCAGGCCGCCACTGTCCTGATCCGTCTCGAACCGAAGACAAAACTGGCCCGGCCGCCACTCGCGCAGGTGATGGCTCCCACGCACCGCCGGCAACCGGGCCTCGTCGGCGTCGGCGATGAACCGCTGCTGGCGAATCGCCTCGGTCACCACCCGGGTCAGGCCCGCCGGAATGGGACGCCCCCCCGCCACGTGGAAGAAATCCAGCACCAGGCCATAGTTCATGGCCGAAAACAAATGCGCCTGCCGCAAACTCAGCGTCGCCTCCCACAACGCCCCCGTAATCGTCGCCGCCAACCCGCGATAATCGCGCGCCGCCACCCCTAATATGGTCGAGGCCCCATCCGGAAAGACCCGCACCATCGGACCCGCCCCAGGCTCCTCCACCAGACGCACCAGGTGCTCCCCAAATCGGTTGGCGTGCCGACGATACCGGCCCTCATGAAAATCAGCGCCCAGGTCCTCGATGATCCGGGCCTGTTCGCGAGTGAACCCCGCCGCCGTCAACGCCTTGGCCGGATCCTCCGCCGGCCGGAACCAATTCATCGCCTTGCCGCACAACTCGTCAATCGCCCACCACCGCCCAGGATCCGATGCGCGCGAATCCCAATACTGGCGATCCGCTTGCGTGAACACATACAGCGCACGCACCCGAGCCTCCGAACCGCAGAGCTCCACCAGGCCGCGCACCTGCTCGGCATCGTTCGGATCCAGCGATCGCTCCTTCAGCAGCCGGCGATGCGCAATCAAAAACCGAGCCAGCTCGAGCGACTCGCCCCCGAACCCGCCCCCCGCCAGCGGCTCAAAATAACGGTCGAGCGGAATCTCCGAAAACCCCGACGAATACCGCTCGTGCCACGGCCGCCGATCGTCCCGCCGCGCCGCCAGATCGTCCTCCGTCAAGGGCAGCCGCTTCGTCTTCAACGCCAACTTGATCCCCGCCACCTGCACGTCGTCCAACCGCGCCGCCTCCACCTCCACCTCGTGGTCCCCCAGCGCCTTCGCCGCCCGCTCCAGCCGCTCCCGCCCCGCCCGCACCATCTTCTCCAGCGCCCTTAACTTCTCCCGCTCAAATACGCTCCGCAGGAACTTCCGCTCCGTCAACACCCGCTCGTCCAACGACACCGCAAACCGCGCATAGCCGGGAAAGAGACGATCCTCCGCCCCCTCCACCTGGGCCAAAAACTCGAACGACTCCGCCAAACTCCCCCGCTCCTCCAGAAACAACGCCCCCAACTCCGCCACCGGCACCAACCAGTCCCCCGCGTTGTGAAAGGTGGTCAGCAGCTCCGCCGGGTCGATCTCCACCCCGTAATGCTGCGACGCCACCAGCAACCCCAACGCCGCACTGCTCCGCTCCTCCGGACTCCCCCCCCCACCCCCGCCGCGATGAAACAACCCGCCCGTCCCGTAAACGATCGGACTGCCCGCCGCCACCGGCCGCCCCTCCTTCAACTCCCGCTCGATCACCCCCCGGGCAAACCGACTCACCCGACGCCGCGCCGCCAGCAAACGCGCCCGCGCCTCGTTCGCAAACTCAAACCGATCCGCCTCCGTCGCGTCCGGCCCCAGCATCTCGCCCAAGGCCGCCAAATCGTCAAACGTCAGCTCATCGTGGGGGGGCCGGGGGGGGGGCCGGGGGGGGGCCCCGGGGGCGGGGGGGGGGGGGGGGGGGGCGGGGGGGGGGGGGGGGGGGGGG
>CAZVRY010000391.1:4575-5629 GCA_964629545.1 uncultured Verrucomicrobiota bacterium
CAGCACACCGGCCCCCCCCGCCCCCCCCGCCCCCCGCCCCGCCGCCCGCAGATGCTTGAACGCCCGAATCCGCAGCAGAAAATGATAGGCCGCCAAATCGCGGGGATCCGACAGGGCCGCATACACCTCGTGACTGTGGAGAAACTGCTTGCTCGCCAAGGTCCAGATGCCCGCCAAAAACACCCGCAACCCGTCATGCTTGAGATCGAACCGGTCCACCCTCTCGCACCGCTTGGCCGCCTCCTCCCATTGCCCCTTCCAAAAACCCCGCACGTGCAGGAACTGCTCGAACGGATCGAAGGTGGCTCGAATCCGCTCGCGGAAAAGCCCGGTCAAACCCGACGGGTCGTAAACCGGACGCAGATCCAAAAACGCGTTTAACTGCTTTCCCTCCAGCCTCGGCATGTCATCCACCTGGAAGGGAAACGGCCGGAAGGTGAACCCGTGCCCCGCCACAAAGCCCGCCCCATGCAACGTCTGCTCCTGCAGTCGCTCCAAAAACACATTCCCCTCCACCGCATCGTCAAACAAAAACACCACGTCCACATCCGATCCCGGCGTCATCTCCCCACGCCCCGTCCCCCCCACCGCCGCCACCGCAAACGGCTGCCGATACCCGAACGCCGCCTGCTGCTCCGCCGCCCACTCCCCCACCAGCACCGTGTGCAACGCCGTCCGCTCCCGCGTCACCCGCCCCCCACACTCGAGATCCGCCCCACCAACCGCCCGGTCGTTCTCCTCCCGCAACCGCTGATAGGTCTCCCGCGGTCCCAAGCAACGGCGCATCTCGCGGATGCGCAACTCCCAAGCGGATTCAACGGTGTCGGCACACATGGCGCTGCGGTGGGAGCCCATGCGGCGCACCCATTCCGCCCTCAGAGTCCGCCGCCGCCCGGCGAATGCAAGCTTTCCTTCGCCCTTTGCTTCGCCCCGCCCAGCAACCCTGAGGTTGAAACTCGCACGGCCCCTCACCCGGCCTCCGGCCACCCTCCCCATGAACCTCTCCATGAACCGGAAAGGCAGAAGGCAGAGTGCAAGAGGCAGAATTCGTACT
>CAZVRY010000392.1:0-5609 GCA_964629545.1 uncultured Verrucomicrobiota bacterium
CGTCATTGGCGATCTTATGCGTAAAACCCCTCAGAATGGGGGAACATCAGCCTGACCTTCCCCGGCGCGGACCCCTCGTTCGGCGTAGGGACAATGGGGTCTGAGCGATCGGCGTCTCACCCCTCCAACGCGCGCCGCAAGTTTTCCACAAACCGTCGTCGTTCCGCGTCTTCTTCCACCCCCCACCCGAACCGCTTCACCGCCTGCGCCGACGCCGGGTCCTTCAAACCCGCGATGTCCTGGTCGACCTCGGCCAGCCGATGGGCCCGTAGCGGGCCACCTCCATCACGCCCCGAGGGGCCTCGATCGCGACCGAAGGAAAGCGTCCCTGGAACAGGTGGCCTCGAATCCGGTGGGCCCAGTTGAACGTGCTGCTGGAGGACACCTGGAGCCAACGGATCGCTTCGCTCAAGTTGGCATCCTGGCTCCGCACCCCCAGATGGGAATGGTGGTCCATCAACACGAATGCGTGAATCTCCGTGCGAAACCGCTCTGGCCATTCCGCCAGGCGGCCGAAGAACCGGCGGCGATCGGTGTCCGTCCGAAAGGGAAGGGCAGACGGGGACTCCTGCTTTCAGAATGAGAATCGCTGGGCGGGAGGGGGCCGCCGGGGGCCATTCCTGCTGGCGTTGCCCTTCCAGCGGCTCTTCAGGGTTTGAGGCGGACGAGGACGCGGAGGCGCTTAGCAGGGTAGGAGGCGGCGTTGGCAGCGAAGGTCCAGTCGGGGTTATTGCCGGGTTGGCTGCCGAGGCCGAGGTCGGCGCGGCTGCCTTCGCGCCAGTGGTTGATGGCGAAGAGGACTTGGCGGGCTTCGTGGTTGTGGATTTGCATGGAGCCGTAGCCGTCCTCGGGGTCGCCGGGTTGGTCGCCGAAGTCGTAGGTTTGGGGGGAGGCGTTGGGGACGTTGGCGGCATTGGCTTGGCCGTAGTTGTGGGGCCAGAACTCGAGGTTGACGCCTGGGAGGTTTTGGCCGGAGGTGACACCGCGCACATTGGAGTAGACGTTGGCGTGGGCGACGGTCTGTTGGAAACGGGCCTTGGATTGGGCGGTGGGGATTCCCAGTTGGTTGAGTTGGTCGGTGAAGGCATCCATGGAGACGTAGACGTACTGGGTGGTGCGGTCGCGTCCGGTGAGTTCGACGAAGTAGGCGACGCGGTCGAAGGGGCGTTTGAGGTCGGCGGTGCGGTCGGTGTCGTAGGCGATGGTGGGGCCGAGTTTCGAGAGGTCGAGATCGTAGACCAGTTCGTAATCTTTGGCCTCGGGGACTTTGAGTTGGAGGAGGTCGCGTTTGGGGATGGTACCGGCGCGGAAGGCGCCGGCGGGCAGGTGGTGGCCGTTCACGAGGTTCGGTTGCGCGAGCATGCTCCAGGCGAAGCGGGCGGCGACGGGGTGGGGAACGCCGGGGGCGGAGAGGAGCACGCTGGAGCCGTCGATGGTGGCCTGAGCGGGGACGAAGCCGCCTTCGTCGGCATCGATGATTTCGAACCAGGAGAGGGGTTGGCCGTCCCGGCTGGCGAGGCCGGCGTGGGCGTGGTCGAATTGGACACGGAGTTGCGATCCTTCGAGGGAGAAGCTGCGGAAGGTGGGGCCGGAGTAGACGACGTCTTTTTGGCCATAGGTTTTGGCGAGGGCCCAACCGGCGAGGCGGCGGCCGACGTCCTGCTTATTGACGGGGTGGATATCTTTGAGGTCGCCGATGTCGTTGATGACGATCATGCCGGTGCCGGGGACGGACTGGGCGGCGGTTTGGGCTGCCCAGAATTCGCCGATCATTTCGGGGTCGCCGCCGTAGTTGAAGGGGGCGATCTGGACGAAGTAGAAGGCGAGGGAGGGGTCCTGCCAGACGGCGCGCCAGCCGAGGATGAGGGCCTTCATACGTTCGGTGTAGAGGGCGCCTTCGCTGGCGTTGGATTCGCCTTGATACCAGATGGCTCCGCGGTGGGTGAAGGGAAGGAGGGGGTGGATCATGCCGTTGAAGAGGGCGGTGGGATGTTGGACGTCGCGGGGAGGGTGGAGTTCGTCGGGGTAGGCGGGGACGGGCGGGACGAGGGACAGGTTGGTGAGGGCATGGCGGGCCTGGCCGAGCCACTGGTCGAAGCGGTCAAGGGTTTGGGTTAGGCGCTGTTGGTGGCGCGGGGTGCGGGGGTCGCCGAGTTGGACGCGTTCGTAGTCCTGCTGGAGGGCAGGGACCGCGGCGAACCCTTCGGGCGGGGTCCAGGATTCGATGCGGGTGCCGCCCCAGGTGGCGTCGATGAGTCCGACGGGGACGCCGAGTTTTCGGTGGAGTTCGCGTCCGAAGTAGTAGGCGGCGGCGGAGAATCCGCCCCAGCCGTCCTGGGCCACGGTGGTGGGGGAGCAGACTTTCCAGGTGGCTTCGCAGTCGCTTTGGGGTTGGGGGGTCCAGCGGTTGGCGACCAGGAGGAGGCGGATGGCCGGGAAATCGGCGGCGGCGATTTCGGTTTGGGCGTTGAGGCAGGCGGCGATGCCCATTTCCATATTGGACTGACCGGAGCAGAGCCAGACTTCGCCGATGAGGACGTCGTCGAGTTGGAGAGTGTTGTTGGCTTTGACCGTAAGGGAGTGGGGGCCGCCCGCGGATTGAGGCGGCAGGCTGACCTTCCATTCGCCGCGATCATTGGCGGTGGTGGCGGCTTGGGTGGAGGCGAGGTGGACCGTGATGGACTCGCCAGGGGCGGCCCAACCCCACACGACGATGGGTTTCTGCTGTTGCAGGACCATGTGGGGGCCGAAGACGCGTGGGAGCCGGACGTCGGCGTGGACGGTGGCGAGCAGGACGAGGCCGGCGAGGGCGGCGCGGAGGGAGCACGGGAGAGGTTGAGGGGGAGGGCGCATGCGGGGGGGCGGAATTAGGAATTAGGAATTATGACTTAGGATTTAGGATTGGTGATGTCGGATTGCGGGTTACCGGGGAGGGGGCAGGGGAGACGGCAGACTGGGGGGCCATTCAATGAGCGGCTACTGCTGGGCCCTTTATGGCGAACACGATGAGGAAAGGGGGAGCGGGGGGCGGGGCTACTCTTTGGTCCAGAAGTCGATGACGAAGACGTCGGCCAGGACCGGACCGACGATGCCGCCAAAGGCCTTGTGGTCGGGGTGGACGAGATAGGCATCGCGGTCGGCGTCGCTGTGGAAGGTGAGGATGAATTGATGGGTGAAGCCTTTGTCGAGTTTCTCGGGGCTGACGTTGGTGCCCCACTCGAATTCGCGGATTTGAGGGATCTTCCTTTTTAGGTCGCGGAAGGCGGTGACGACGTGGTCGATCTTGGCCGAGCCGGCGTCGTCTTTGAATTTGAAGGTGACGACATGGCGGAGGACCGATTTGCGCGGGGTAGCGTCAGCGGCGAAGGCGCCGAGGGCGAGGGCGAGGAGGGCGGCGCTGAGGAGGGAGAGGCAGGTGCGAATCATAGGCTGGAGGGGGAGTGGTTTTGGCGGGAGGATAGGGGGTGGGGCGGGGGAAGGCCACTGCAATGATGTATGATTTATGACTTTTGATTTCTGAGTTGGGATTTAGGACTTAGGATTTCGGATTTCGGATTTGGGATTTGGGATTTGGGATTTGGGGTTTGAAATTGGGTGGAGGGCGGCTCAGGGTGGCGGCCAATGGAAGGCGGCTGGGAGCAACGAGCGGGCCTGAGGCATGACGTGCGGGGGAGGGGCGCGTGAGTGGAGGGGTGTCCTGGTTTCCTTTGGATTTGTATGTGGGGGTGTTCGTGGGGTGTTCGTTGGTGACGATGTTGAGCATGCCGGCTTGGCGGTGGTGGTGCGTGCGGGTGGGCTTGGTGGACGATCCTGGGCATCGGAAGATCCACGCGTCGTCGGTGCCGTTGGCGGGTGGGTTGGCGGTATTTACGGGTTTGGCGGCGCCGCTGGTGGTGGCGGTGGTGGGGGGGTTGGGGGATTGGCTGGGGCCGGCAGCTACGGCTCCGCTGGCCCACGGGATCAGCCGGAGGGGTGGGCAGGTGGCGGCGATTTTGGGGGGGGCGGCGGCGATGTTGGTGTTGGGGTGGTGGGACGACCGGCACGAGCTGTCGGCGGGGTGGAAGTTGGCGGGCCAGGTGGCGATTGCCTTGGGGGTGGCGGTGGCGGGGGTGAGGATCACCTTGTTCGTGCCGAGCACGGCGTTTAGCGTGGTGGTGACGGTTGTTTGGCTGGTCACGGTGACGAACGCGGTCAACATCCTGGACAACATGAATGGGTTGTGCGCGGGGTTGGGGGTGATTGGGGCGGTGTGCTTTGGGTCGGTGGCGGCGGGGGCGGGTCATTACCTGGTGGCGTTGCTGGCGCTGGCGGTGGCGGGGGCGTTAGTGGGGTTTCTGCCCTTCAATTTCCCGCGCGCCTCGGTCTTCCTGGGGGATGCGGGGAGCCATTTGACGGGATTTCTGTTGGCGGTGCTGGGGATTCTGCCGCACTTCTTCTCAGAGGCGAATCCGCGGCGGTGGGCGGTAGTGGCTCCGTTGTTGATTCTGGCCGTGCCCTTGGGGGACCTGGTGTGGGTCATGTTGTTGCGCTGGCGGCTGGGCCAACCGTTGCACGTGGGGGACAACAATCACTGGTCGCATCGGTTGGTGCGGCGGGGGTTGAGTCGGGTGCAGGCGGTGTTGGTGATTTGGCTGGTGGCGGCGGCGGCTGGGGGGATGGGGGTGTGGTGGGCGGGCCCTGGGAGGTAGCGGGTCAGGGTGGCAGGCGGGGGTTGGTTGGGGCGTGACGTGGAGGGGGTGCGGGTGTAAGGTCGGATGCCATCAACTCATTCCGTCCATGAACTGCTCGTGTAGCACTCGATCGCGTCGTGGGGGGCCGGGCTTCACCTTGATTGAACTGCTGGTAGTGATTGCGATCATCGCGATCCTGGCCTCGCTGCTCCTGCCGACGCTGTCGAAGGCGAAGGAGCGGGGAGTGCGGACGGCGTGCCTGAGCAATCTGAAGCAGATCCAGGTGTGCTGGAACATGTATACGCACGACTACGACGACCGGGTGCCGTTGAACGACTTCGTTTACACGCCCACGGGGACGGAGTTGGAGTCGGGGGTGTCGTGGTGTCCGGGGATTACGATTTACGACACGTCGCCGACGAATTTGCAGCGGGGGCTGTTGTATCCCTACAACACGGCGACGGGGATTTATCATTGTCCGGGGGATCGTTCGAAGGTGGAGGACGCGGCGGGGCAGGTGGGGACGCAGGTGCGGACGCGGAGTTACAACATGAATGGGACGATTGGGTGTCGGACGACGTGGTGGATTCCGGTGTTCATGAAGGTGAACGAGATGTATCGGCCGCCGCCGAGCAAGGTGTTTGTGATGGCGGAGGTGCATGAGGACTGCATTTTCGACGCGCATTTTGGGATTGGGGCGGCGAGCAATCCGCAGTTTCAGAACAACTGGGGCGAGGTGCCGGCGGACCGGCACAGCAACGGGGTGAATCTCTCCTTTGCGGATGGGCGAGTGGAGCATTGGCGGTGGCGTGCGAAGCGGACGTTCGTGAGTTGGGGGCAACCGGTGGTGAGCGAGCGGGATCGGGAAGATCTGCGGCGCCTGCAGGAGGGGGTGCGGCAGACGTACGATTGAGATTCGGCTTTGCGTGGGGGGGAGGG
>CAZVRY010000393.1:0-5597 GCA_964629545.1 uncultured Verrucomicrobiota bacterium
AGTATCGCCTTGGATACACTCCCTCCCTCGCGCCTAGCCGCCGGCCCGGTGGCGCACCCGCCAAAATCGGAAGTTATTTTTGCACAGACCCTTAGCAGGGTGACGGGTTCGTGGGGTGGACCGGGGGGGGATGATCTGGTGGCGCCGGGAGAGCGTCGGAGAACAGGCTGTGCTTCCGCTGGGGGGGCCTGTTCCCGGCGCGCTTGGCTTGCCAAGAGATGACAAGGTGTGCTTATCCTTGGTCCATGAAAGATCGGCAAACCCGCAGGAGCTTTTTCAAGAAATCCGTGGCCGCGTCCCTGGCCCTTCCCGCCATTACCAGCCTGGAGGAGTATGCCTTGGTGGCGCAGGAGGGACCAGGCACGGGGAGCGCGTCTGCCGCGCAGCCGGTTGCGGTGATGCCGCGCGGCCGGATCGGCTCGGTCACGATGAGCCGGCTCATCTGCGGGGGGAACCTGATCAGCGGCTACGCCCACAGTCGGGATTTGATTTACGTGTCCCATTTGCTCCAGGCCTATTTCACGGAGGCGAAGATCATGGAGACTTGGGCCAAGTGCGAGGCGCAGGGGATCGACACGATGATTTTCAACCCGAGTGACCGCCGGGCCCTGGAGATCTACCGGAAATACCGGGCGCAGGGTGGGCGGATCCAGTGTCTGGCCCAGGTGGGGCCGGATGATGGGGATCCTGGGCGGTGCGTGAAGGAGGCCGTGGATGCGGGTGCGGTGGGGGTGCTGTTGGTCGGCAACCTGGGGGATGCCTGGACGCGGGAAGGCAAGATGGATCGGGTGGCGGACTTTTTGGGGCGAGTGAAGGCGGAGAGGGTGTTGGCGGGCGTGGCGGGGCACGAGTTGCGGACGCCGAGGGCGGTCGAGCAGGCAGGGCTGAAGCCGGATTTCTACATGAAGACCTACCACAGCGACCATTACTGGTCGAAGCGGCAGCCGGATCAGATGAAGGAGATCATCGACAACTACGGGGTGGACAACTACTGGTGTCTGGATCCCGAGGGCACGGTGCGATTCTTCCAGGAGATCGAGCGACCCTGGATCGCCTACAAGGTGCTGGCGGCGGGGGCCATCCATCCCCGGGCCGGCTTCAAGCGCGCCTTCGAGAACGGGGCGGACTTTTGTGTCGTGGGCATGTTCGACTTTCAGATCGAGGAGAACGTGCGGATTGCCTCGCAGGCGGTGCGGGAGGCGCAGAATCGGGAGCGGTCATGGTATGCATGACCGGCGGGGACGGTCCGGGTTGACGGGGCCGTGCGGTGGGGTTAGGACGGGAAGGGGTGGTGGAGGAAGGCATGGGTATGCGCGTATTGATTGCGGACAAGTTCGAGGCCTCGGGGAGGGAGGGGTTGGGGCGATTGGGGTGCGAGGTCCACTATCAGCCGGGGCTCAAGGAGGAGGCCCTGGTGCAGGCGATTCGGGAGCGGGAGCCGGACGTTTTGGTGGTTCGCTCCACGAAGGTGAACCAAGCCATGTTGGAGGCGGGTGCGCTCAAGTTGGTGGTCCGGGCGGGGGCGGGTTACAACACGATCGATGTGGCGGCGGCCTCGCGGCGTGGCATTTACGTCTCGAACTGTCCGGGGAAGAACTCGGTCGCCGTGGCCGAGTTGGCTTTTGGGCTGATGTTGGCGTTGGATCGGCGCATTCCAGACAACGTGGCGAGCCTGCGCCGGGGCGAGTGGAATAAGGAGCAGTTCGCGCGGGCGCGGGGTTTATGTGGGCGGACGCTGGGGTTGATTGGGTTGGGGCAGATTGGTCAGGAGATGGTTGGGCGCGCGCGGGCGTTTGGGATGCCGGTGGTGGGTTGGAGCCGGAGTCTTACGCCGGATCGGGCGGAGGCCTTGGGGGTGAAGCCGCTGGCTAGCGCGCTTGAAGTGGCGGCGGCGGCGGACGTGGTCAGCGTGCATCTGGCGTTGAATGCGTCCACGCGCGGTCTGCTTTCGACCGACTTTTTCCAGGCCATGCGGGAGGGGGCGTTGTTCATCAACACGTCGCGGGCCGAGATCGTGGATCAGGCGGCGTTGGTGGTGGGGATTCGCGATCGGAAGCTGCGGGTGGGGCTGGATGTGTTTGCGGTCGAGCCGGCTGGAGGCAGCGGGTCGTTTGCCGATCCGATCGGCGCGGAGCCGGCGGTGTATGGGACCCATCATATTGGGGCCTCGACCGAGCAGGCCCAGGAGGCGATCGCGGCGGAGACCGTGCGCATCATTCGGACCTTTCGGGAGACGGGCAAGGTGCCGAACGTGGTGAACCTGGCGCGGCAAACGCCCGCCACGCATGCCTTGGTCGTGCGGCATCTCGACCGGCCCGGGGTGTTGGCGGGCATCCTCGACGCCTTGCGCGCCGCGAATGTCAATGTGCAGGAGATGGAGAACGTGATTTTCGAGGGGGCGGAGGCGGCGGTCGCGCACATCAATCTGGATCAGCCCGTCCCGGCGGACCTTTTGCAGCAATGCCGGGCGCAGAATCCCCACATTCTGGAGATCACCCTGTTGTCGCTCCGTTGATAGGGAGAGGGGGCCTCCACCTTCATCGCCATTCCAGGGAGACTCTACTCGCTGGTGACCTGGTAGAAGCGGATTCCTGAGCCCGCCGTGTCCGTGACGGTTTTGCGCGTGCCATCGCCGACGAGGGTGGACAGGGTTTGCCAGGCGGGGTCGGCGAGGGTGTTTTTGTAGCGGACCACGTGGGTGACGCCGGGCTGGGTGTCGAATTGGAAGCGGATTTGTTGGGCCACGAGGGTGGCATGGAGCAAGAGCACCGGTTCGGGGACGGCGGTGGGGCTTGTGTGGGCGGCCAATTCGAAGACGCCGAGGAATCCTCCGCTGGCGGTCCCGCCTTCGCGGCCGAGGAGGCGGATTCCGTTCCAGCCGGGGGCGGGTTCGGCGAGGGTGAAGGTGGCGGTGACGGTGGTGGGTGGGCCGAAGGCGACGGCGGGCAGCGGGTGCCCGTGCAGGGTGGCGAGATAATCGGACGTGTGGGGCACGGTCGTCCAGGAGAGGCCGCCGTCGGTGGTGACTTGGACCGTGGGCTCGAGGAGGTCGAGGTTGGTGGAGAGGGTGCCGCCCGCCCCGGGGCCCACGCCATTGGGGCCGAACCATCCGCCGTCGAAGAAGATGGCGAGGGTGAGTTCGAGCCGGGCGACGGGCTGGGCGAGCGGCTGGTTCCAGAGGACGCCGACGAAGCTGTAGCCGCTGGCGGTGGTGCCGTTGTAGGTGTCGGCGCGGGTGAGCGGATTGGCGTCATTGACGTTGGCGGCCACGCCGGCGTTGGCCCAGGGCACGCCAGGCGCTCCGTCCAGAGCGTCGTGGGTGCCGATTTGGGCGTTGCCGATGAGGGCGACGTTGGAGGGGACGCTGGCGGCCGAGTTGGGATCCGTGCCCGCGGCCACTTCCAGGCCGTCGTGGAACCTGTCCCCGTCGGTGTCGGTCTTGGTCGGGTCGCACTGGTGCTCGTAGAATTCGTCCCCGTCGGTGAGGCTGTCCCCGTCGGTGTCGGCGACCAAGGGATTGGTGCGGGTTGTCTTGACCTCCATGCCATCGGTGAGGTCGTCACCGTCGCTGTCGGGGAGGGTGGGGTTCGTGTTATGGAGGCGCACTTCCTCTCCATCGGGCAGGCCGTCGTGGTCGGTGTCGGCGGTGCGGGGGTCGGTGTTGGCGGCGAACTCCTGGAGGTTGGAGAGGGTATCGAGGTCGGGATCTTCGGCTGCATCGTTGGCGCCCACGTTGAGGCCGTGGGTGGTTTCCCAGGCGTCATCCATGCCGTCGCTGTCGACGTCGTTGGCGAGGCCGGCGGTGACCACGAGTTCGAACACGCCGAGGAACCCGTTGGGATCGGGTCCGGCGTTGCCGCCGTTTTCGCCGATGAGGCGGATGCCGGTGATGCCGGTGATGGGGTCGGAGAGGGTGAAGGTGGCGGTGGCGGCGGAAGGGTTCGGGTTGGGTCCGCCGCCGACGGTGTGAGCTTCGAGGGCGGGGAGGTAATCGGAGGTATGGTTCACGGTGGTCCAGGTGGCGCCGCCGTTCATGGACACCTGCACCGTGGGCTCGACCAGATAGCCGGCGAGGGCGCCGCCCGCGCCGGGGCCGGTCCCGGAAGTTCCGAACCAGCCGCCATCGACGAAGGTGGCGAGGGTGAGGGTGAGGCTTTTGGCGTAGTTGGGCAGGGGGGCGGGCCAGAGGATGCCGACGAAGCTATAGGCCTGGCCCTGGTCGGTGCCGCCGTCGCCGAACCAGGTATCGATGCGGGTGCTGAGATTGCCGTCGTTGATGTGGGCGGCGACGCCGATGTGCAGGCGGGGGGAGCCGGCGTCGCCATCGACGGCGTTGTTGACGCCGAGGATGCCGGTTCCGGTGAGGCTGGCGTTGCTCGGGTAACTGGCCGGATTGAGCGGGTCGGTGCCCTGGGCGACCTCGAGCCCGTCGCCGAAGCTGTCGGCGTCGGTGTCGCGAACCAGCGGGCTCGTGAGGTGGGTCAGGACCTCAGCGCCGTCGTTCAGCCCGTCCGAGTCCGTATCGGCCTGGGTGGGATGGGTGTGGTGGGTGTTGATTTCGACCCCGTCACTCAGCCCGTCCGCATCGGAATCGGCGAGCAGAGGGTTGGTGCGGTGCGTGGTCAACTCGGCCCCGTCCGCCAAGCCGTCATCGTCGGTGTCGCCGCGATCCGGGCGGGTCCCGGCCGCGTATTCCTGGGCGTTGGACAATCCGTCCGAGTCCGGGTCGCCCCCGGCATCGTTCGTGCCTACGATGAGGCCGTAGCGTTGTTCCCAGGCGTCGGGCAGGCCGTCGCCGTCGGTGTCGGCGGGGGGGGCCGCTTCGACCCGCAGCTCGAAGACGCCCAGGAAGCCGTTGTCGTCGCTGCCGGCGAAGCCTCCGTTTTCGCCGATCAAGCGCAGCCCATTGATCGCGGACAGCGGTGCTGAGGGGGTGAAGGTGGCGGTGACGGTCGTGGGGTTGGGGTTGGCCCCGCCCCCGATCCCATGTCCGTCCAAGGCGGTCATATAGTCCGAGGACTGGACTACGGGGTTCCAAGAGAGGCCGCCGTCGGTGGTGGCCTGGAGGGTAGGCTCGATGAGGTCGAAGCTGGAGAGGGGGTCTCCGGGAAACGGGCCAAAGCCCGGCCAGCCGAACCAACCGCCGTCGGTGAACGTGGCGAGGGTGAGCTGGATCGACTGGACCTGGTCGTAGCGGGTTGTTGGCCAGATCACGCCGACGAAGCTGATCGGGTCGGGGTTGCCTCCGAACCAGTTGTCGACGCGGGTGCCGGCCAGGCCGTCGTTGATATGGGCAAGGACGCCGGCGTTGAAGCGCGTGGTGCCGGCGTCCCCATCAACCGCGTCGTTGACGCCGAGGATGGCTTGGCCTTCGCGGGCGATATTGGCGGCGTGGACGGGCGCGAGGGCCGTCAGCCCGAGCGCGACGAGTCCGAGCAGCGGGAGGCGGTTCCGGGAGGAGGGGGAGGGCGCGGGCGGTGCCGGAGTTCTGCGGCCGCCGGGGCGGGGAGTGGGTTCCCGGGAGGCAGGAGCGTGGCGGGTCCCGACGGGGAGGGTGGAGGTGACGGGGGTGGGGGAGGCGAGCCGGAGGCTCCCCG
>CAZVRY010000394.1:0-5562 GCA_964629545.1 uncultured Verrucomicrobiota bacterium
ACGCAGCAGGGGGTGGAGGGGGGCGGGGAGGAGGAGGCGGGGCATCGGCTAGCGGGCTTTGTGGTGCGGGGGGCGGCGGATTAGGGGGTTGGGTATGCCGTCCTTTCAGTATCGAGCGTTGCAGGCGGATGGGACCCTGGCCGAGGGGCTGATTGAGGCGGCCAGTCGGCAGGAGGCCTTTCGCCAGATGGAGGCGCGGCGGTTGCGGCCGATTCGGTTGGCGGAGACGGGGGTGAGGGGTGGGGGCAAGGGGGCGGTGGGGGAGGGTGGGGAGGGCGGGTGGAAGCTGGCGTGGCCGGCGCCGAGGATTACGGGGCGGGTGTTGGAGAATTTCACGCGGTTGCTGTCGAGCCTGTTGGCCGCCGGGGTGCCCTTGAGCCGGGCGTTGGTGATTTTGCAGCGGGAGGCGGCGTCGCCGGCGGCGCGGGCCAAGTGGCGGGAGGTGCACGACCTGGTGGTGGACGGGATGACGTTGGCGGATGCGATGGGGAAGTCGCCGGACGTCTTCCCGAAGGTGTATGTGGCGATGGTGGAGGCTGGGGAGACGGGGGGATTTCTGGATGTGGTGTTGGCGCAGATTGCGGATTTTCAGTCGCGGGAGAAGGAGTTGCGCTCGAAGGTGATGACGGCGCTGTTGTATCCGACGATTTTGCTGGTGTTGGCGTTGGGGGTGTTGGTGTTTTTGCTGGTCTTTTTCATTCCGCGGTTTCAGGGGATTTTTGCGGGGTTTGGGGGGCAGTTGCCGTGGTTGACGCAGGTGATTGTGGGGCTGAGCGATTTTCTGCGGTCGTATGGGTTGTTGGTATTGCTGCCGGTGGGTTTGGGGGGGACGTTTTTGAAAGCGTGGCTGACGTCGCCGGTGGGGCGGCGGGTGTGGGAGGGGTTGATATTGAAGCTGCCGGTGATTGGTGGATTGGTGGCGCAGTATGCGATGGCGCGGTTTTGTCGGATGCTGGGGACCTTGTTGGGGGCGGGGGTGCCGTTGATCAACGGGTTGAACGTGGCGCGGCGTTCGATCGGGAACCAGATATTGGTGGATGCGGTGGCGAGTTCGATTGAGAAGGTGAAGGAGGGGAAGGCGTTGGGGCCGAGTTTAGCGGAATGCGGGGCGTTGTTTGCGGGGTCGGTGGTCGAGATGATATCGGTGGCGGAGGAGAGTGCGCGGTTGGATCGGGAGTTGGTGCGGATTGCGGACGTGACGGAGGGGGATTTGGATCGGCAGTTGCGGACGGCGGTGGCGTTGGCGGAGCCGCTGATGTTATTTTTGATTGCGGGATTTATCGGGACGATTTTCATCGGGATGGTGATTCCGATTTTCAGTTTGCAGGATTATATCAAGTGACCGTCAACCGGAGATGCATATGAGAATGAACGAGAAGTGGGCGCGAGGCGTGGGCAGGAGGGCGGAGGGGGGTGGGGTGCGTGGGCAGGGGTGGGGCGGGGGCGCACGGCGTGGGGTCGGCGGGTTTACGCTCGTGGAGTTGTTGTTGGTGCTGGTGATTTTGGGGACGTTGGCAGCGATTGTGTTGCCGAAGTTCTCCGGGCGGACGGAGCAGGCGCGGATTACGGCGGCGCAGTCGCAGTTGGCGACGTTTGGGACGGCGCTGGACTCGTTCGAGATCGACAACGGGTATTATCCGAAGGGGAAGAATGGGTTGCTGGATTTGGTGCAGCAGCCACGGGACGCGCAGAACTGGAAGGGCCCGTATTTGAAGAACGAGATCCCGATGGATCCGTGGGGTCGGGCGTATGCGTATGAGTGTCCTGGGCGTCACAATACGTCCTCGTATGACTTAGCGTCGGCGGGGCCGGACGGGCGGGAGGGCAGCGAAGATGACATTACGAACTGGCAGACGAGCGCGCAGCGGAAGTAGGCGGGGAGGGGGGGCCGGCTTTACGCTGATCGAGCTGATTCTGGTGATGGCGCTGTTGTTGATTGCGGGGGCGCTGGTGTATCCGACGTTGCAGCGATTCTTCGAGGGGCGGGTATTGGATGCGGAGGCGCGGCGGATGTTGGCGCTGACGCGCTATGGGCAGAGTCGGGCGGTATCGGAGGGGGTGCCGATGGTGATGTGGCTGGACGTGGAGGAAGGGAGTTATGGGTTGGCGTTGGCGGCGGGGTATGGGAACGACGATCCGCGGCAGCGCCGGTTCGAGTTGGATGATGATTTGACCTTGGAGGTTTCGGAGCCGCGGGCGGGGGTGGGTGGAAGGATGGGCAGCCGGGGTGGGGTGGGGGTGGCGGGGTTAGGGGTGGGGGGGGTGGCGATGGCGCCGGTGGCGACGGCGGGGGTGCGGTTGTCGCGGGAGGTGGCGACGATCGAGTTTTTGCCGGACGGCTACATTAGTTTGCGGAGTCCGGAGCAGGTGATGATTCGGGAGGGGGAGGGGGAGGGGGAGGCGTGTTGGTTGGTGCAGGATACGAATCGGCTGGGTTATGTATTGGCGACGCAAGAACCGTATCAGCGGGCTCGATAAGGGGCGCTGCGGGGCGTTTACGCTGGCGGAGGTGCTGGCGGCGCTGGCGTTTATGGCGATCGTGATTCCGGTGGCGGTGGAGGGGGTGCGGGTGGCGGCGTGGGCGGGGCAAGTGGGGGAGCGGAAGACGGTGGCGATGCGGGTTGCGGACCGGGTGTTGAGCGAGGTGGTCCTGATGGCGTCGACGCAGGTGGGGGCGACGACGGGTCAGCGGGTGGAGGGAGGGGTGGTTTACCGGTGGGCGGTGGCGACGACCTCGTGGCCGGAGGATACGATGAGGCTGGTGACGGTGAGGGTGGTGTTCGTGGTGCAAGGGGAGGAGCACGCGGTGGAGTTGGCCTCACTGGTTGGGAGTGCGACGCAATGAGGGCGAGGGGTTCCAGGGCTGGGGGCGGTCGAGGGTTCACCTTGATGGAGGTGTTGCTGGCGGTGGTGACGTCGTCGGTGGTGTTGGTGGCGGTGAACGCGATTTTCTTTGGGGCGGTGCGGTTACGGAACAAGGCGGAGGAGGCGGTGGAGGCGGCGCGGCCGTTGCATCGGGCGTTGGCGGTGTTGCGGCGGGACTTGGAGGGTTTGGTGGTGCCTGGGGGGACGTTGGGGGGCGAGTTGCAGACGACGGCGACGACGGGGTTGGCGACGGGGACGAACACGGTGACGTTGGGGTCGCTCTTGAGCGTGTCGGTGGTGCCGGTGGGGCCGGAGTGGCGGACGGCGACGGGGGTGGTGGAGGAGGGGAGTCCGTGGGGGGAGGTGCAGCGAGTGGCGTATTTTCTGGCGGCCTCGACGAATCGGGAGGCGGAGGGATATGACTTATGTCGTTCGGTGGGGCGGAATCTGTTGGCGCCGGTGTCGGACGAGCCGTGGACGGAGCGGTTGGTGGGGGGTGTGGAGGCGTTGACGTTTCAGTTTTACGACGGGGCGGAGTGGCGGGAGACGTGGGATTCGACGGTGGACGATCCGAAGGTGCCGTTAGCGGTTTTGGCGACGTTGACGCTGGTGGGGAAGGGGTCGGTGGGGGAGTGGCCGGAGCCGATTGAGGTCTTGGTGCCGTTGGTGGTGCAGGCGCGGACGAACGCGGTGGCGGCGGGGGCGGGGGAGGAAGGGGAGGGTGGGGACGGGGGCGGTGGGGATGGGGGTGGGGGTGGCGGCGGGGGGGGTGGGGGAGAGGGAGGAGGGGGGCGATGAGGGTGCCGGGTCAGGCGGGAGGTGAGGGAAGGCGGCGTGGGCCGGAGGGGTCGGTATTGATCTTGGTGTTATGGGTGGTGTTTGGGCTGGTGAGTTTGACGCTGTATTTTGCGCATTCGATGGGGATGGAGGCACGGGCGGCGGAGAATCGGTGTGCGGCGGTGCAGGCGGCGGCGGCGATTCGCGGGGCGGCCTGTTATGTGACGAACCTGTTGGCGAACGCGGAGGAGGGGGGGGTCTTGCCGGATCCGCTGACGTATCGGTGCGAGCGGGTGCCGGTGGGGGAGGCTTGGTTTTGGCTGATTGGGCGGAGCGATCGGGAGGGGATGGGGGATCGGGTGGTATTTGGGATTGCGGACGAGGGGGCGAAGTTGGATTTGAACAGTGCGACGGTGGAGATGCTGGTGTTGCTGCCGCGGATGACGGCGGAGTTGGCGGCGGCGGTGGTGGACTGGCGGGACACGGACAGCGAGGTGACGGAGGGGGGTGCGGAGGACGAGGTGTATTTGCGGTTGAATCCGGCGTATCGCTGCAAGAATGGGGCGTTTGAGTCGGTGGAGGAGTTGCGGTGGGTGTTGGGGATGACGCAGGAGATTCTGTATGGCGAGGACACGAATTTGAACGGGGTATTGGATTTGAACGAGAACGACGGGGACGAATCGCCGCCCCCGGACAATCGGGATGGGCGGTTGGATCCGGGGCTGATGGAGTATGTGACGGTGTGGACGCGGCCGGCTTCGGTGCAGTTGGATGGGACCGCGCTGGTGGATGTGAACGAGGAGGGCCGGACGAACTTGACGTCGTTGTTGACCGAGGAGTTGGGGACGGATCGGGCGAACGGGGTGTTGGCGCAACTGACGGAGGGGGCGACGTATGCGAGTGTGATTGAGTTTTACGGGGCGAGCGGTTTGACGGCGGAGGAGTTTGCGTTGGTGGAGGGGCAATTGACCGTGGGGGGGAGCGAGACGAACGCGGTGGGGCAGGTGAACGTGAACACGGCGTCGGAGGTGGTCTTGGCGGCGATCCCGGGGATTGGGGTGGAGAAGGCGCCGTCGCTGGTGGCGCGGCGGCAGTCGAATGCGCTGTATGAGACGAGCATGGCGTGGGTGAGCGAGGTGTTGGAGGCGGCGGATTTGGAGCAAGCGGGGCGGTATTTGACGGGGCGATCGTATCAGTATGGGGTGGACATTGGGGCGGTGGGGCGGTTTGGGCGGGGTTGGCAGCGGGTGCGGTATGTAGTGGACACGGCGGAGGGGGCGCCGAAGATCGTGGCTCGGCGGGAGTTGACGGATTTGGGATGGGCGTTGGGGATGGAGGTGCGGACGAATCTGGTGTCTTTGATGGAGAATCGGCGATGAACGCGACACAGAAGGGCAGGGGCAGAGGGGCGGCGCGGGGGCGTTCGCCGGGCGGCACATTACTGGGGTTGCAGTTGGATGGGGATCGTTTGGAGGTGGTGGCGCTGCGGCGGACGAACGGGAGTATTGAGGTTCAGCGGTCGTTGGTGGTGACGTTGTCGTTGAATCCGCTGACGAACGAGGCGGCGTTAGTGGGGAGGGAGATACGGAAGCATTTGGACGAGGCGGGGTTGCGGGAGCGTCGGTGTGTGGTGGGGTTGCCGCTTTCCTGGGTCTTGACGGTGCAGGTGGCGTTGCCGGATCTGGCGGAGGAGGATGTGGCGGGGTTTTTGGAGATTGAAGCGGAGCGGGGTTTTCCGTATGCGCCGGACACGCTGGTGATGGGGCGGTCGGTATTTCGGACGCCGGATGGGGGTCGGCAGGTGCGGTTGGCGGCGGTGCCGCGGGATCATGTGGCGCGGTTGGAGGCGGCGTTGGTGGCGGCGCAGTTACGGCCGGTGAGTTTCACGTTAGGGATCACGGCCTTGGCGCGTGGGGGGGA
>CAZVRY010000395.1:0-5486 GCA_964629545.1 uncultured Verrucomicrobiota bacterium
CGGCGAACGGCGAACGGCGAACGGCGAACGGCGAACGGCGAACGGCGAACGGCGAGCAGGAAGCGGGGGGCGGTGAGTGACGGTTGGCTGGTTGCCCCGATCCGCAGTCCGCAGTCCGCAATCGAACGGGTGTCCCCGATTCCTCCTGCCTTTTCATATTCCACTGGATTAGCACCTCGCAACGTGGTCTGGGTCAAAGCACTGGGAACCGCCCCGTCCCCTTCATGTTCGCCCTGAATTCATGAGGCTCACCCCGCAAGCCCCACGAACGGAATGGGGGCGGGACCGTGCCTGCATGAGGAGGATGCCTTCTTCACCCACGCTTCGCGGTTGGCCTCCTCTCCCCGCCCCTCCCCTCCGTCCGGCGTGCGCGATGTTGCCTCTTTGCGATAAGTTGGTGCGCGTCCCCAAGGGCAGATCTCACCCGTGGGACTTTCGAGGCGTCCCTGCCCCCATCACCCCAACTGGTCCAGGTAATCGCGAATCTCCCGCTGGGTGATCTTCCGCGCGGTCTCCTTCAACACCGGCTCCATCTCCTCCGCCGTCAACCGCAGGCGCAACCCTTCGTACGCATCCTCCGGGCTCGCCCCATAGGCGAGCTTCTTCCGCCCATTCCGCAGGTCGAACACGTAAAAAAAGTGCGGCGAGGTAAAGCTGCTCACGCCTTGATGAGCGCATCCGAAAAGGACCGCGTGGCCCCCGGGGCGGACACGCGCAGCCCCTGGTTGATCTCCCGGTCATACTTGCCGCGCAACAGGTCCCGGTAAAACCCGTAGTCCACCCCCTTCACCTTCTCGTCGTTCGGATTGCGATGGTAATTCTCCTTCGTCATCAGGCTCTTCCCCTCCGCAATCAACTGATAACCCAATGCCGAACCCGGATACGGGGCGTAAAAGGCGATCGACGGCAGCACCCGCTTCATCGAGCGTAACATCCGAATGGTCTCGAACGCGTCCTCTCGAGTCTCGCCCGGGATCCCTAACATAATGTTCGACCAAAATCGCGGGGCCTCCTTCCCTTGGCGCTCCAGGTCGTCCCCAATCCGGTTCATCAGGTCGATCGCAAAGTAGTTGTCCTCCGACGTGCACTCCTTGTTCAGAATCTTCAACACCCGGTCGCTCCCCGACTCGAACCCGATCGACACCACGTTCCAGTTCGTCTCCCGAATCAACGCCTCGAACAAATCCGGCCACTGCCGCACGGTGTCCGCCCGCGCGGCCGCCCAGTAACTCCACGTCTTGTTCGCCTTCCGGGGATACTTCTCGATCCATTCGCGCAACCACCCGGGATTCTGAAAGAACATCGAGTCGTGCATCACCACCGACCCCAGGGGACCATACGTCCGATCGAGGAAATTCAACTCGTCAATCACCTGGTCCACCGGTTTCCGCCCCATGCTCGGAATGAACGAGGCCTCGTTGCAAAAGACGCACTGCCAAGGACATACCCGACTCGTAATCACCGTCGCCACCGGCCCTGGCCCCCACCCCACCTCCGGCTCCAACGGCCACGGGAAACTCCTCAGCCGCGGATTCGGCCACAACGTCCGATCCATCATCGGCCACTCTGCCATCGACTTGGCCGACCGCCCCTGCACCAAGCGCGGAAACGCCTTCGGATCCCGCACCAGGTCCACAATAATCCCCTCGCCCGCCCCCTGGCACACATGGTCGAAGGCCTCGATCGCCATCATCTCGTCCGGCGCCACCGTCGCATGCATCCCGCCCGCAATCACCACCCCCTGCGGATTCACCTGCTTAAACGTCTGCGCCGCCCGATAGGCAAAGGGAAACGTGTAGCTGCGCACGTTCAAGAGGAGCATGTCGTACCCCCGCAACCGCTTCGCCAACTGCCGCCACGCGATCAACGAACGCAAAGAAAACACGTCCGTCTCCAGCCCGTTCTGATGCAACAGCGTCCGCAACAGCCCCAACCCGTGATCCTGCCACCGATCCATCGCGCTCGCCGGCCACACAAAGACCCCCAAATCCCCCAAGTCCAACCACAGCCGCTTGGAGCGCCGCTCCGGCCCCGCCCCCATGAATGGCAGGCTCAAGCTCATCGGACCCCAAGCCCCCCCAAGACCCGAGCCGCCCGCGCTCCGCTCAGCCGCCCAACCCAAGCAACGTGAATCTTCATCATTCGATTGCCGCGCAAAGTAATCGCTTCCCCCACAACCCGCAACCCGCAATCCCACTCCCCGCCCCACCCCTAGGACGGCCCAACCGGAGCCCCCTCCCCACCCGCCGCCTCTGCCCCGGGCGCGGCCGGCGATTCGGAGTCATCCCGCTCCTCGCTGATCACCGGCGCGATCGCCTGCAATTGATCGCCCGGCTCCAGCTCGATCAGCTTCACCCCCATCGTGTTCCGGCCCGCCTGACGTATGTCGTTCACCCGCGTCCGCACCATCTGTCCCGCGGTCGTGATCAGCATGATCTCGTCGTCATCGTGCACCGTCAACGCCCCCACCACCCCGCCCGTCCTCTCCGTCGTCTTCATCGTGATGATCCCCTTGCCCGCCCGGCTCTGGGCCCGATACTCGTCGAACCCGGTCCGCTTCCCGATCCCGTTCTCCCCCGCCACCAGCAGGGTGGCGGCCCGCACCACAATCGCCAAACTCACCACTCGGTCGCCCTCCTCCAGCGTGATCCCCTTGACGCCGCCAGCCGGACGGCCCATCGGACGCGCCTCCTCCTCCGCAAACCGGATGCTCATCCCGCCGCTGGTAATCAGCACCACCTCGTCCGCCCCGCTCGTCAACACCGCATCGATCAGCCGGTCGCCCTCGTCAATGCCAATCGCAATAATCCCCCCCTTCCGCACGTTCGCAAACTCCGCCAGCGCCGTCTTCTTCACCGTGCCCCCCTGCGTGGCAAAAAACACGAACTGCGGCTGCACCCACGTCTGATCTTCCTTGTTCGGCCCCAGCCGCGACACAATCCGAATCAAAGCCGCAATCTTCTCCTCCGCTTTCAGTTCGAGCAAATTGGCAATGCTCCGGCCCTTGGCCGCCCGGCCCATGTCCGGTATCTCGTGCACCCGCTCCACGTAAACCCGCCCCAGATTGGTGAAGAACATCAGGTAATCGTGCGTGCTCGCCGTGAACAGATGCTCGATGAAATCGGACTCCTCCCCCGCCGATCCCGCTCCCTCCCGCGTCACCATCCCAATCACCCCTTTGCCTCCCCGCCGCTGCGCCCGATATGAACTCACATTCGTGCGCTTGATCAAACCCGAGTGCGTGATCGTGATGATCACCCCTTCGTTGGCAATCAAGTCCTCGATCACCATCTCCCCCTCGTCCGGCACAATGTCCGTCATCCGCGGCGTGGCGTGCCGCTCCTTGATCGCCCGCAGCTCCCCCTTGATCATCCCCAACACCCGCTCCTCCCGCGCCAAAATGTCCAGCAGATCCTTGATCCGCTCGAGCAACTGCCGGTATTCCTGCTCAACCTTGTTGATCTCCAAACCCGTCAGTTGATACAGCCGCAGATTCAAGATCTCGTCCACCTGGCGCTCGCTCAACCCGTAACGCCCGTTCACCAGCCGTTCCTCCCGACGCACCAGGATCCCCCACCCCTCCACCTGGCCCCGGCTCCACTCGAACGCTAACAGCCGCACCCGCGCCTCTTCCCGGTTCTTGCTGCTGCGAATGATGTGAATGAACTCGTCCAGATTGGCCAGCGCGACCAAGTACCCCTCCAGCACCTCCGCCCGCTCCTCCGCCTTCCGCAACTCGAACCGCGTCCGCCGCAACACCACCTCGCGCCGATGCTCGATGTAACACTGAATCAGTTCCTTCACATTCAGCGTCTTCGGCCGGCCCCGGTCGATGGCCAGGCAATTGACGCTGAAACTCACCTCCATTTGCGTGTGCTCGTAGAGCTTGTTGATCACCACCTTCGCCACCGCATCGCGCTTCAACTCCAACACCAGCCGGGTGTGCTCGTCCGACTCGTTCCGCATCGCCGTGATCTCGGTGATGACTTTCTCGTTCACCAACCGCGCGATGCTCTCCTCCAACGCCGCCCGGTTCACATTGAACGGGATCTCCGTGATCACCAACTGCTCCCGCCCCCCCTTGATCTCCTCCAACCCCACCCGGCCCCGCAACTTCACACTCCCACGCCCCGTCTCGAAATAATTCCGAATCCCCTCCAACCCGCAAATCACCCCCCCCGTCGGAAAATCCGGCCCCTTCAGGTGCTTCATCAACTGCAGCACCGTGATCGATGGCGTGTCGATCTGCGCGCAAATCGCCTCGATCACCTCCCCCAAATTGTGCGGCGGCATGTTCGTCGCCATCCCCACCGCAATCCCCGTCCCCCCGTTCACCAGCAGATTCGGAAACGCCGCCGGGAAGACCGTCGGCTCCGTCAACCGCTCGTCATAGTTCGGCACGAAATCCACCGTGTCCCGATCCATGTCCTCCATCAGCAACGCCCCCAAATGCGTCAGGCACGCCTCCGTATACCGCATCGCCGCCGGCGGATCGTCCTCCACCGAGCCGAAATTTCCCTTCCCCTCGATCAACCGCTCCCGCATCGCCCACGGCTGCGCCATGTGCACCAGCGTCGGATAGATCACCGCCTCCCCGTGCGGATGGTAATTCCCCGACGTGTCCCCGCAAATCTTGGCGCACTTGTAATGCTTCCGCCCAGGAAAGAGCGACAACTCGTGCATCGCATACAGAATGCGCCGCTGCGAAGGCTTCAAACCATCCCGCACGTCCGGCAACGCCCGGGCTATGATCACCGACATCGAGTAGTCCAGAAACGAGGCCTTGATCTCGTCCGCCACGTTGATCTGGGTCACCTTCTCGCCCGCCGCATACGCACCCCCAGGAGGTGGCGGAGTCGACGACGACGGATTCTGTTCTTGCTCGTCAGCCATGGTCAAAATCAGTGCTCCAACGCCTCTCCCGCCCCCGGCAGCAACTCAAAACCCAGCTTCGCCGCCGCCCCCCGCATACACCCATCCGTCGTCGCCAACGGGAATTCCTGGCAGAGCTCGGCCGTGGCCAGGTGAACCGCATCCAACGTCCGCAACCCCACCTCCGGATGACATTGCCCCAGGATCCGACGCGCCTTCCGAAAAACCGTCGACGTCACCGGCCCCAAACGAACCTCCCCCGCCTTCAACCGCGCCTCCCACTCCGCCCACGCCCGCCCCCGATCCACCCGCGCCAACCGGCCCGCTCGCTCCCGCGCCAGCAAGGCCGACCACAACTCCGTCACCGCCACCTCCGACGTGATCAGCGATTGCCCCTCCAACGCCTCCACCCAAAACGCGCTGTCTCGCTCCGGCACCAGCAGCTTCAACAATATGCACGTGTCCACGTACATCACACCCTCACCCGCGACCCTCCCGGTCCGCCCGCACCCCCCCCTCCGCCGTCTCCCCCCCCGCCCAAGCCGCCATCCGACGCAAATGCTCCCACGTTCCCGTAAACACCGGCGATCGCCCCCCAGCCCCCAGCGGCGCCC
>CAZVRY010000396.1:0-416 GCA_964629545.1 uncultured Verrucomicrobiota bacterium
ACCTTCTCCCCGACCCCCACCGCCGGCACCCCCAACCACGCAAACACCCGCGTCGCCCGACCTCGCCACGGTTCTCCTTCAAAACTAATTGCCTTCACCCCTTCACCCTTCGGCCTCTCCAATACCTCCCACCTCGGAACCCGCGCCCTCAACTCCTCCCCCCACGGAACCTCCCCGCCCACCACCTCCCCACCCGTTCCCACCCCACCCGCCGCCACCGCCCCCACCACCCACGCCAGCCACCCGCAAACCCTCCAACTGCCTCCATAACCGGCTGCAGACCACCATCGCGTCTTCATCACAGGCGTGACTCTAGATCCGTCCCCTCCCCCTGAGAAGCGCCCATTTCCGTTCCTGGGCCGGCGGGCGCCCGCCCGGGGCGGGGGGGGGGGGGGCGGGGGGGGGGGGGGGGGGGG
>CAZVRY010000396.1:437-5470 GCA_964629545.1 uncultured Verrucomicrobiota bacterium
CCCCCCCCCCCCGATAGATTGGCCTCATGATCGATGTCGCCTCACCACGCGGGCCCGGGACCGATTGCCTCGAGGTCCGCCAACCCCTGCCCCCAGCACGCCTCGACGCCCTCCAACGCGACATCCTCACTCTCAAACGACGCCTGAACGCCGTCATCCTCGCCCATAATTATCAAGTCCCGGAAATCCAGGACATCGCCGATTACGTCGGCGATTCCCTCGGCCTCTCCCAACAAGCCGCCCGCACCCCCGCCGACGTCATCGTCTTCTGCGGCGTCCATTTCATGGCCGAAACCGCCAAGATCCTGAACCCCAACAAAATCGTGGTCCTCCCCGACCGCGACGCCGGCTGCTCCCTCGAGGAAAGCTGTCCCCCGGAAGGTCTCCGCGCCCTCCAAGCCACCAACCCCAATTTCTACACCGTCGCCTACATCAACTGCAGCGCCGCCGTCAAAGCCCTCAGCGATGTCATCTGCACCAGCGGCAACGCCGTCCGCATCGTCCAAGCCGCGCCCCCCGACCGCGACCTCCTCTTCGTCCCCGACGAGAACCTCGGCTCGTGGGTCATCGAGCAAACCGGCCGGCCCATGACCCTCTGGCAGGGCAACTGTTACGCCCATGTCGAATGGACCCACGCCAGCGTGCTCCGCATCCGCGAACAATGGCCCCATGCCCCCCTCGTCGCCCACCCCGAGTGCGTCAAAGCCGTCCGCCTCCTCGCTGACGAGGTCTGTTCCACCGAGAAAATGGTCAGCTACTGCAAACAGACCGCTGCCCCCGCCATCATCATCGCCACCGAAACCGGCATGCTCCACCGACTGAAAAAGGAATGCCCTGACAAGACGTTCATCGCGGCCCCCACCCCCAAATGCGCCTGCAACGAGTGCAAATTCATGAAAATGAACACGCTCGAGAAACTCTACGACTGCCTCGAACGCCTCGAACCCCAAGTCCAATTGCCGGCCGATCTCCTCGAACGCGCCCGCCTCCCCATCGAACGCATGCTCGCCATCTCCGCCCGCCCGGCCTGACCCGCAGTCCTCACGCCCGCTCGGAAACCGCCGCGGCGTGACTATCGATATGACCGTCCCCTCACCCCATCCCTAATAAAGCAGGTGTTTCTTCCTTCGCTCCGCGAACGTTCCCAGCTCCTGTGCCCACCCCGCCTTGATCTCGGCCAGCGGCCGGCCCGCCCGCAACGCCTCCAACGTGGGCCCGTCCGTCAGGAGCGGCTTCATCTTGTCCAACGCGAACTGCTCCGGATACAGCCGCCGCAACGTCAATGCCAGCGTCAGCCCAAGATCCACCGCGTTCAGCGCTCCCCGGTCCGTCACCACGATATACACCCCCCCGCACGCCTGCCCCCGAAACGTGCTCGCCGTGGGCGTGAACCTGACCGGGACAAATCGGACCCCCGCCAGACCCGCCCCGTTCAGCTCCGCCGCCCACCGCACATCGTCCACATACGGTCCCCCAATGACCTCGAAGGGCGTGTCCGTCCCCCGCCCCACCGACATCGCTGACTCCAACAACCCCACCCCTGGATACAGGGTCGCCTCGGTCAGATTCCGCATGTTCGGCGACGGATTCGTCCACGGCTGACCCGTTTCATCGAACCACTGATCCCGCGTCCACCCCTCCAAGGGGATCACCGTCAAATCAGCCTTCCACCCCCGCTCCTCGTTGAACATCCGCGCCAACTCCCCGACCGTCATCCCGTGCCGCAAGGGCAACCGATGATACGCCACAAAGGTCGAAGCCCCCGTGTGCACCGGACCCTCGACCGCCACCCCGCCAATCGGGTTCACCCGGTCCAGAACCATGAATGCCACCCCCGCCCGCGCCGCCGCCTCCAGGCAGTTCCCCATCGTCGCGATATAGGTGTAGAATCGGCAGCCAATGTCCTGGATGTCGAACACCAACACGTCCAACCCCGCCAACTGCTCCGGCGTCGGCGCCCGCCGCTCCCCATACAAGCTGTAAACCGGCAACCCCGTCTTCTCGTCCACGCTGTCGCTCACTTTCTCGTCCAGCGCCCCCCGAATCCCATGCTCCGGACTGAACAACGCCGTTAATGACACCCCTTCCGCAGCCCGCAACAGGTCCACCGTCGCCTCCCGCCGAGCATTGTGGCCCGTGTGATTCGTGACCAGCCCCACCCGCTTCCCCTTGAGCGGCGCGTAACCCTGCCGCACCAGAACATCCACCCCATGCCATACCCGCCGCCCCGCCCCACCTGCAACCCGCGGCGACAGCGCCCCGGCTACCGTGCCAAAATCAAAACCCCGCACCGCCTCCGCTGCCAACGTCCCCAACCGCGCCCGCAACGGCCCCACCGCCCCGCTCTCGTCCGGGTGATTCCGATTCGACAGGAAGATCACAAAGGTCTGCGAAAACGGATCGATCCACAACGACGTCCCCGTCCATCCCGTATGCCCATACGACCCCAACGGAAACACCTTGCCCCGCGGCCCGGAATACGAGGAGTCGATGTCCCACCCCAATCCCCGCCGCGCCCCCACCCCGGCCGGCGTCTGCACCGACGTCATCAACGCCACGGTCTCCGGCCGAAACACGCGCACCCCGTCAACCTGCCCGCCCCCCAACATCATCCGCGCAAAGCGCGCCACATCCGCCGCCGTGAAGAACAACCCCGCATGCCCAGCCACTCCCCCCATCCGCCGCGCCCGCGGATCATGCACCACCCCCCGCACCGGCACCCCCTGCTCCACTTCCGTCGGCGCCACCCGTCCCCAAACCTCGCGTGCCGGATTGAACCCCGTGTCCCGCATCCCCAGCGGCTCATAGATCTCCCGCCGCACAAACTCGTCCAGCGGCCGACCGCTCACCCGCCGCACAATCTCCCCCGCCAGGATCAAACCCGTGTCGCTGTAGATCACTCTCTCCCCGGGCGCCGCCTGCAGTTTCTCCGCACACGACAACTGCACCGCCGCCTCATACCCAGTCCATTCAGGCCTCAAACTGATATCCGGCCGCAGCCCCGATGTGTGGGTCAGGAGCTGCCGCACGGTAATCCGCTCTTTGCCATGCACTCCGAATTCCGGCACGTAGCGCACCACCGGATCGTCCAACCCCACCTGCCCACGCTCCACCAACAACATCACCGCCGGCGTCCCCGCCATCACCTTCGTCAACGACGCCCCGTCGAATATCGTGTCCTCCGTCATCGCCTCCGCCTGCGGCACCACTGCCCGCTGCCCGTAGGCCCTCCGATACACCGCCCCCTGCCGCTCCACCCACAGCACGCCCCCAGGCAACTTCCGAGCCGCCACCGCCTCCCCCACCGCCACATCCATCTCCGCCAACTTCTCCAACCAAAACACCTCCCCCACGGGCGGCGGCTCCCTCCGACCAACCTCCCCTCCCGACGCCTTGCGCCCCCTGGCATCCGTGGCGCATCCACTCAGGACCCCCAGCGCGATCCCCACCACCATCCCGGCCCACCCGCCCCACCACCACGCGGACGTCGTCCGCGTTCCCATCCCCCGACGCTTGGCCCAACGTCCTGCGGCCGCGCCCACGCCTGATCGTCGCAATGCGTTCATCATAAGTTCAAAAAGCTGAGTCCACCGAACCGCCGGAGGGCGCCACTGACCTCCCAACGCTCGCCCCCCAAGTCTCTCGCACTCCTCTCCCCTGTCAACGTTGGGTCTGATCTCTGATTTCTGATTCCTGACTGATGACTAACGAGGCTGCGCCTCGCTACAGCTTGGCTCCGGACCACGCATCACCGCGACCGCCTGAACCTCCGTGCCACCCGCCAAATCCGCGGTCGGTTCGAGGTGCTGAAGCGAGGACCTGGGTCCGACTTCTGTGCTGGCGGTTTGGGAATGCATCCGTTCTCCCCGACCGTCCCCACTGCCCCACTGACTCACTGACTCACTGACTCACTGACTCACCGCCCCCTGGCTCGGGGCTCAACTCTTTTCGGCTTCCCGCCTTCTCCCGCGTCGCTACCCTCATTCCCAAGCCATGTCCCCAGCCCTGTTCCATCGCGACACCCTCGCCCCCCAACTGGCCGCCCTCGCCCGCCAAGGCATCTGGATCGGAACCTCCTCCTGGAAATATGAAGGCTGGATCGACCAACTCTACTCCCGCGACCGCTATGTCTGGCGCGGACGTTTCGCCACCTCGCGCTTCGAGCGACAATGCCTCGCCGAATACGCCGAGGTCTTCCCCACCGTCTGCGTCGATGCCGCCTACTACAAGTTCCCCGACGCCCGCTACCTCGCCGGCCTCCTCGCCGATACCCCACCCTCGTTCCTCTACACTCTCAAGGTCACGGACGAAATCACCATCCGCAAGTTCACCAACCTGCCCCGCTTCGGCGACCGCGCCGGACGGGTCAACGCCAACTTCCTTAACGCCGACCTCTTCCAACGCGCCTTCCTCGCCCCGTGCGAACCCTACCGCCATCGCATGGGCGTCCTGGTCTTCGAGTTCTCCAGGTTCTACCCCTCCGACTTCGAACGGGGACGCGACTTCGTGGAGGCCCTCGACCATTTCCTCGCCCAACTGCCCCGCGACTGGCGTTACGGAGTCGAGATCCGCAATCGCGGTTTCCTTCGCCCGGAGTACTTCGCAACCCTCGCCCGCCACGGCGTCGCCCACGTCTTCAACAGTTGGGAAGGCATGCCTCCCCTGGACGAGCAGATGACCCTGCCCGGCGCCTTCCCGTCCTCGCAGTTCACCGTCGCTCGCCTCCTCCTCCGCCCAGGCCGCCGCTACGAGGAAGCGGTCAGCCTCTTCAGCCCCTATCGCGAAACCCGCGACCCCTACCCCGATGGCCGCGCCGCCGCCGCCCGCCTCCTCCAACCCAGGCCCGACTCCCACCGCCGCCAGACCTTCCTCTACGTCAACAACCGCTTCGAAGGCAACGCCCTCAACACCATCGCCGCCATCCTCGAAGCCGCCGATCAGATCCCCCCCGCGGTGGGGGGGGGGGGGGGGGCCGGGCCCGCGGGGGGGGGGGGGGGGGGGGGGGGGGGGGGGGGGGGGGGGGGGGGGGGGGG
>CAZVRY010000397.1:0-5463 GCA_964629545.1 uncultured Verrucomicrobiota bacterium
TGGAGTGCGGCGGTGCTCCGCCGCTTTCGATTCGGGCGCGGCACCACGCCGACCGTGGTCAATCAGGGTCACAGGTTCACCTCTATGGCCCTTTGAACCCCTGAACCGTTGACGTTTCCCCTCTCCCTTTTCCAAAACGAGAACTGCTCAGCGCTTCTTGGTCGGGGTGGACAAGCAACCGGCACTTATGATTGACTCCGCGCATGCAAGACCTCCAACCGCTCCGCGACGCCATCCTGACGGGCGATGCCCGGACCGCCCGCACCACCACTGAAACCGCCCTGGCCGCCGGGGTCGAACCGATGAAGCTGGTCAATGAATACATGGTGCCGGCGATGGACGAGGTGGGACGACGGTTCGAGTGCAACGAGTATTTCGTGCCGGAGCTGCTCCTGTCCGCCCGGGCGATGAAAAGCGCGTTGGAACTGATCCGACCTCTGCTCGTGCAAAGCGGCATCGAACCCGTCGGCCGGGTCGCCATCGGGACGGTCAAGGGCGATCTGCACGACATCGGCAAGAACCTCGTGGCGGCCATGTTCGAAGGGGGCGGGTTCGAGGTGATCGACCTCGGGGTCAATGTGCCGCCCGAGCGGTTCGTGGCGACGATCAAGGAGAAGAACGCGAACATCGTGGCCATGTCAGCGCTGCTCACGACCACCATGCCGTCGATGAAGACTACGATCGACGCCCTGAAAGCGGCGGGGGTGCGCGACCAGGTGAAGGTCTATGTCGGGGGCGCGCCCATCACGCAGAAGTTCGCCGATGACATCGGGGCGGACGGTTATAGCGACAACGCGGTCGGCGCGGTGGCCTTGGCCAAAAAGGCCATCCACGCGTAGCGCGGACGTTCCTTCGCCATGGTCCCGAGCGTGCCCCTCACCCCTTGCCCTCCCCATGAACCGTCCTCTCACCCCATCCCTCTCCCCAACCCGTGCCAGCGAAGCGATGGAAAGGGGTTGGGGAGAGGGATAAAGGGAGAAGGGGCGTATGAGTAATCTCATCGAACGGATCGCGGCCCGCGGTCCCGTATTGACCGACGGGGCCTGGGGCACCCAACTCCAGGCGCGGGGGCTGGCCATCGGGGAATTCCCGGACGCCTGGAACCTGCAGCATCCAGACCTGGTCGAAGACGTGGCGCGCAGTTACGTGGACGCAGGGAGCCGGGTGATCCTCACCAACACCTTTGGAGCGAACCGCCTCCGCCTCGCCGGCCATTCCTGGGCCGACCACATCACCGAGATCAACCGGGTGGGAGTGGACATTTCCCGCTCGGCGGCCCGGACGAGCGGCGCGCTGGTCTTCGCCTCGATGGGGCCCACCGGGCGGATGCTGCTGACGGGGGACACCACGTCCGAGGAGATGGAGGCGGCGTTTGCGGAGCAGGCCCGGGCGTTGGCGGGGGCGGATCCGGACGCGTTGGTGATTGAGACGATGTCGGACCTCGAGGAGGCCCTGCTGGCCCTGAAGGCGGCCAAGGCCACCGGCCTTCCGGTGGTGGCCAGCATCGTCTTCGATTCCGGGCGGGATCGCGACCGCACCATGATGGGGCAAACGCCGGAACAGGTCGCGGAAGCACTGACGGAGGCCGGAGCGGATGCGGTGGGCGCCAATTGCGGGCAGGGCATTCAAGGGTTCATCCGCCTCTGCGTGCGCCTCCAGGCCGTGACGGATCGGCCCATCTGGATCAAGCCCAACGCCGGCATGCCCGAGTTGGTGGATGGCCAGGCGCTCTACCGAACCACCCCCGAGTCGTTCGCACAGCACGTGCCCGCGCTGGTCGAGGCCGGCGCGTCCTTCGTGGGCGGGTGTTGCGGCACCAGCCCAGAGTTCATCCGGGCCATGGCCGCGCACGTGAAGCCCAAGGCCCCATGAGCCCACGGTCGATCTCCCGGCGGCGGGTCCTGCGCCAAACGGCCCTGGCCGGAGCCCTGGCCGGCTTGGGCGGAGCCGCCCTGCCCGCCGAAGTCCGCGCCCCCGCCGGGGCGGATCCCACGCGAGGGGCCCTGAACGTGCGCGACTTCGGGGCCGTGGGAGATGGACAGACCGACGACACCCCAGCGTTCGCCGCGGCCTTGAAGGCGGCGGGCGACGCGGGTGGCGGGCTAGTCTTTGTGCCGCGCGGAGATTTCCTGATCAAAGGCACGCTCGAAGTGCCACCCCACGTGGTGCTCGAGGGTGTCTTTCGCGCGCCTACCGCGCGCTCGCAGCGCCGAGGCAGCACGCTCTTGACCACCCACGGGGCGGGCGAGGCGGACGGCCGCCCCTTCCTCACGCTGCGGGAGAATGGCACGCTTCACGCGCTGACCATCTTCCATCCCGAACAGAAACAGACGAATCCCCCGCTCCCCTATCCGTGGACGATCCGCGGGATCGGGGATAATTGTTCGCTGGTGGACGTCCTGCTGGTGAATCCGTATCAGGCCGTGGACTTCGGCACCCATCCCGCAGGGCGGCATCTCATCCGAGGTCTGTACGCCCAGGCCCTCCACCGGGGGATCCTGGTGGACCAGTGCTACGACGTGGGCCGGATCGAGGATGTCCACCTCTGGCCGTTCTGGGGAGGTTACGAGGGAGACCTCGGGCGCTACACGCGAGAGCATGGGATTGCCTTTACCGTGGGGCGGACGGACTGGGAGTACATGTCCAATTGCTTCTGCATCGGCTACCGCACGGGGTTCCACTTCGTCAGCACGCGGGCGGGCGAACCGAACGCCGTCCTGACCCAGTGCGGATCGGACATCGGCCCGACCGCCGTGCGGGTCGAGGCGTGCCAGGCCCATGCGGGGGTGTCGTTCGTGAACGGGCAATTCATGGCGGGGATCGAGGTTGCCGCGTCCAACCGAGGTCCGGTGAAGTTCACCGCCTGCGGCTTCTGGGGCATCGAGACGACCGATCACCACGCGGTCCTCGAGGGTGGAGGCCACACCACGTTCAACGGATGTCACTTCCATGGCTGGGGCCGGCGGGACAAGGAGGCGCCCTGCCTGGTCGTCCGGCGGGGGGGCGTGACGGTCACGGCCTGCGACTTCATGGACAAGGGACGGGCCCAAATGGCCATCGAGGACGGCGTGGAGGCGGCCTTGGTTTATGGGAACCGGTTGCGCGGGCGCGAGCGCATCGACAACCGGGCGGGGGCGCGGGCGCAAACTTGGATCAACGTCGTGACCCCCTAACCCGGCGGCCCGCGCATGGATCGTCCGACCGCTTCCCCCACCACCGCCGACGCGGGCAGGGACCGCGTCCAAAGCCTCTTCCGCTACTGGCAAGTCCGCACGCTGGTGGGGACGATGTTCGGCTACGCCGCGTTCTACTTCGTCCGCAAGAACCTCAGCTTCGCCATGCCGGCCATGCAGACCGACCTTGGGGTGACCAAGGCGGATCTGGGGATTTTCCTGACCTTGCACGGTTTGCTTTACGGGGTGTCACGCTTCGCCAACGGGTTTTGGGCCGACCGGGCCAATGCGCGCTACTTCATGGTGGCGGGGTTGATGCTCTCGGTGGGGGCGAATGTGTTTTTCGGCTTTGGCTCGACGGTGCTGTGGCTCGGGGTGGCGTGGATGATCAACGGTTGGGTGCAGGGAATGGGCTTCCCGCCTTGCTGCCGGCTGATGACGCACTGGTTTCAGCCGGGGCGGCTGGCCTCGACCATGTCGATCTGGAACACCTCGCATTCGATCGGGGCGGCGGTGGCGAGCGTGGCCTGCGGGTATTTTGTGTTGCTGGGCTGGCGATGGTGCTTTTTCGGCCCGGCCATCCTGTGCACCGCGGCGGGGCTGATCCTGTTCCTGCTCCTGCGCGACACCCCCCGCTCGATCGGCCTCCCGGAAATCCAGGTCGAGGGCGGCCGAGCGGAGGACCACGAGGATCGAAGCTCGGCCGCTTACAAGGCCTTCGTCAAGCGGCAGGTGTTCTTGAACCCGCACATCTGGCACATCGCGCTGGCCAACTTCTTCGTCTATATCCTCCGGTTTGCCGTGCTCGACTGGGGGCCCACGCTCCTGAAAGAGATGAAACACTTCTCCGTGCAGAAGAGCGGTTGGATGGTCGGTGCGTTCGAACTCTCGGGGATCGTGGGCATGTTGTTGGCGGGGTGGATCACCGACCGCGTGTTCAAGGGACGAGGCCCGCGCACGTGCGTGTTTTGCATGCTGGGGGCGTGCACGGCGCTGGCCTTGTTCTGGGAATTCGGGTCGACGCCGGGACTGGCGACGACCTTCCTGGCGTGCGCGGGCTTCTTCATTTACGGACCGCAGGCGCTCATCGGAATCAGCGCGGCCAATCTGGGCACGAAACGGGCCGCGGCCACCGCCGCCGGCTTCACCGGGTTGTTCGGGTATGCGAGCACCCTGGTGTCCGGATGGGGGCTCGGCCTGCTCGTGCAACACGCCGGTTGGAACGTCGGGTTCGGGACGCTCTTGGGGCTCGGGGCCCTGGGCACGTTCATGTTCATCCTGGCCTGGCCCGCCCCCGCCCACGGCTACGCCCGGCCGCCCCACCCATGATGCTCGCGGTGCCCCCCCCTTGCCCCATGTCCCCCGCCCTCGCCAGCCGCCTCCACAGGCTGCGCCACCTGGCGCTGGACCTCGACGGGACCCTCTACCGCGGCGGCACCGTCTTCCCGTGGTCGCGGCCGTTCCTCGACCGCTTGCGGACCCTCGGGGTGGGCTTCACCATGCTCACGAATAACCCGTCCAAGAGCCCGGCCGACTACCTCGCTCACCTCCAGCGCTACGGCCTGGAGATCCACCCGGATCAGCTCTATACGTCGGGTCAGGCCACCCTCGACTGGCTGCGCTCCGCCCGACCCGACTTCCGACGGCTCTTCCTCCTGGGCACCCCCAGCATGCAAACCCAATTCGCCGAGGCGGGCTACGCGCTGACCGACGACGATCCGGAGGACCCCCCGGACGCCGTCATCGTCGGGTTCGATCCCACCCTGACCTACCCCCGGCTCGGGCGCGCCGCCTGGTGGATTCAAAAGGGCAAGCCGTTCCTCGCGACCAACCCGGACGCCGTCTGCCCCACTGATCTGCCGACCATCCTGATCGATTGCGGATCGCTCTGCGCCCTCCTGCAAAAGGCCACCGGTCGAGCCCCCGAGCGCGTCTTCGGCAAGCCGGATCCGACCATGCTGGACGGTATCCGGGCCCGGCACGGGTTGGGCAGCGAGGAGATCGGGATGGTGGGCGACCGGCTTTACACCGACATGCAGATGGCGCTGCGGGCGGGGGCGGTGGGGGTGCTGGTGCTGACCGGGGAGGCCACCGCGGAGGACGCGGCGAAGGCGGATCCGCCGCCGGACGTCGTCCTGCCGAGCGTGGCCGAGCTGGGGGACCTGCTGGAGCGGGCGCAGGCGTCGCGGCCATCGTCGGCACGCACCTAACGGAGCTACGCCGGAGCAAGCGCCCAAATCCACGCCGGGCGCGCTCGTCCGGCGTTAGCTCGCACGCCTGGTTCGACGTT
>CAZVRY010000398.1:0-5458 GCA_964629545.1 uncultured Verrucomicrobiota bacterium
GCGCGACCACGCGCAGTGGGTTGTTGACGGCGCCGCTGCTGACCCGGTTCGCGGTGCGCGAGCGGCTCGATTACTACCAGGCGGAGGATTTGCAGAAGATTGTGGTGCGGTCGAGCCGGCTCCTGAATGTGGAGATCGACGAACCGGGGGCGCTGGAGATCGCCCGCCGCAGCCGGGGGACGCCTCGCATTGCGAACAACCTGCTGCGCCGGGTGCGCGACTATGCGCAGGTGCGGGGGGACGGTCGGATTACCTCGGCCTTGGCCGATCGGGCGCTGGCCATGTTGGAGATTGACGAGAACGGTTTGGACGAGATGGACAAACGGATCTTGGAGACCATCGTGGTGAAGTTTGGGGGGGGACCGGTGGGGGTGGGGTCATTGGCGGTGGCGGTGGGGGAGGAACCGGACACGATCGAGGAGGTCTACGAGCCGTATCTGATCATGGAGGGCTATCTGAATCGGACGCCGCAAGGGCGGGTGGCCACGGAGTTGAGCTTCCGGCGGTTGGGGGTAAAGCCCGGGGGGGCGAGGCAGGGGGCGTTGCTTTGAGGATTTGGCGTGGGACCGCACGTTTCACACGCGCGTCGAAACAGCGACGGTCCGTCGATCCACCCGGCCGTAATAGCCTCCTGCTGAGGTGACAGGTTCACAGCCTAATGCCGCACCGTGCCCGAGGTCCCCGCCCGCGGGGGTGGGCCCACCCACGTTGGCAGGCGCGCGCTGGGACCCTCGGATCCCCGATCGACATGACAGCGGTGCTTGCGCCTGATCCGCGTCCATCCGCGTCCATGCGTGGTTTCCTTCCGGGGCTATGGTTGCGCAGCCTCCTGACTCGCCGGCAGCTTGGCCAGCCGGCTTTGGGCCTCCACAAACAGGGCGCGCAACCCCTCCTCCAACCACGGTTGACGGAGCGCCCAGCCCAGCCCCTTCCGGAGTTGGGCCGGTTCGAGTGCGAACAGCGCCGCCAACCGGTGGCTCTCGGGGTCCATCCGATTCGGCTCGGGATGGTTGGAGTTGGCAGACAAGCTCCGCAGAGATCTACGCCGGGCCGCCGTTGTTCCTGCGGCGGAAGTTCAAAGGTGGTGACCGGGATGCACCCAGGCGATGGCGAGGGTTACTTCGTTGCCTTCTCGCGACTGTTCCTTTGCCCGTCCTTCGCGGATTCCCCCAACGCCTTGCACCTCGACCTCGAACGGCCGTCCGACACTCTGCGCCGGTTCTGGCAAATGACCGCCCATTACCACGGCGAACTCTGGAACGTCTCGAAGATCGGTCAGGCCCTCGGAGCCACCCATCCCGCCGTGCCGAGTTACGTCCGACTGTTGGAGAGGGCGTTCATGCTGCGCGTCCTGCCCCCTTTGGAGGCCAACCTCAAGAAACGCCTCGTCAAGACGCCCAAGATCCACTCTCCCGACTCCGGATTGCTGCATACCCTCCTGCGGGTGGAAACCGACAATGACCTGCTGGGACACCCAGTCTATGGCAGTTCCTGGGAGGGCTACGTGATCGAACAGGTCCTGGGCGTCCTGGGCGACCGCTGGGACCCGTTCTTCTACCGAACAAGCGCCGGCGCCGAATGCGATCTTGTCCTGCAACGCGGCCGGCAGCGCCTCGCCATCGAGTGCAAGGCATCCTCCGCCCCGGACCTGACCCCGGACGGAAGGAACCGTATCGCGCGCAGAAACGACAGTTTGTTCAGATAAACGTCGTTCGTGCTGGAAGGTCCGCCCTCCGTGAAGAAGCTCTTCTGGGCGAGGTTGTGCCGGTAGGCCGTGGTGCCCACCTGGTCCTCGGTGCTCCAACTGGTGAAGAGCAGACCCGCCCGGTCGGCGGGCAACGGCCCTTGCTCGCGGATCAGGCGGTCCAGGCTACCCCGTTCCAGCTAAGGCATGACGAACCAGCCGCTTTGCTCATCGGGAGCCGCGTCGAGGACACGGACAATGTGCGGATGGGCCAGCTTGGCCAGGTTTTGGATTTCCTTGCGGAAGAAGGCGGCGGCGCGCGCATTGCTGGCGACGGTCGATTTGAGGACCTTGATGGCGACCTTGGCGCCGGAGCGACGATCGCGGGCCAGGAAGACCATCCCCATGCCCCCTTCGCCGAGCAAACGCAGCAAATCGTAATGCTCGACCGTCCCAGCGGATCCAAGGTGCGACGACGGACCGATGCAGGAAGGAAGTGGTAGGTGGGAACCGCCGGTCCCCACCATCGACACCGGAGGATTGCTCTCGCCTGACTGTGGCCCCACGTCCAGGCCCATTCCTACTCTGACCCAGCCTCCGCCACCCCGCCGAACCACGCTCCCGCGAGCAAGCGCATCTCGCGATCAGTGATTCTCATTTTTCCATGTCTGCCGCGCAAGAACCCACCCTCTCGCCGCGTAGATGAGTTTAGAACCCATGGGCGGTGTCGTCGCCGAACCGTCCGCACCGGAACTTGTGACTATGCACGCCGAAAGTTCACCGGAGGACCAACCGCCGGTCCTGAAACGGCCTTTCCCGGCCCTCACCCTGGCCGGGGCCGCCCTCATCCTGCTCCTTTGCCTCTTCTTCCGTCCGGCCACCGCGCGAGAACAGTCGATGGAATCCCTCCGCACGCTGCACGCCGCCCTGGCGAACGCGGATGCCAAGGCCCTGCTCGACCGCCTGGTGCTGCCGCCGCCCCTGCGCGGGCGCACGGTGGCTGAGCAGGAGCAGTTCGTGCGCAAGGCCTTGGCGGACGAACTTTCGCCGGAGGGTCTGGCGGCGCTCCAGCGCAAGGGCCAATTCGGGCCGCTCAAGGAGATCTTCCCCCAAGAAGGCCCGCGCTGGGCGGAGCAGGCCGGCGTGCCGGCCGAGGAATGCGTCGCCTTTCGCCTGGAACGCGACGGCCTCGTCGCCGAAGTCGTCCTCCACCGCAAAGACGGCCTCCACAAGATCCTGCGCTGCAACAACGTGAAACAAATGGCGGACTCTTATGGAAAACTCAGCTAACCGCTCCCGGCGCTCGCTTTCTCTGGTCCTGGGTGTGGGTGTCTTGCTGCTCGGCGGTCCAGGGGGCCAGGGAGCCAGAGAGGGTGACCAGTGACAGGTTCGTTTCCAGGAACGACAGCATCTAGCGAAGAACCCTAAATTCAAAGACTCGAGCGACACGTTGGTCAGGAAAACCCGCCAGCGACCTGCCATTGTTCAAAGGGCTGAAGTTTAAGGCTAGCAAGTGATTCTGAGAGAGGGAACAGACCGGATTACTTTGGTGGATGGCGTGCTGATCAGCCGTTGATCTGGTTCCTGTAGGTGGTGAAGCGTCGAGACCTGCTGAAAAGCGAACTCAATGTGGATGAGGGCCCGGCGGTTGCTCCAGTGCTCGGCAACATGACCGCGCAAATGGCATTCTAGAGTGGGCGGCCATCAAAGAGGGCAGCAACAACATCCCCTCTGATATGAAATGTCGTGGTCAGTTTTCGTTTGGTGAGGCGCCGCAGATGCCTTCTGCGGCGGGAGCGGCGGGTTCCGTTTTGCTAGCTTGCGCCTCATTGTGGATCGCGTCGGGCTTCGACGCCGAGGCGCAGGTTCGGATCGACTTCCGGAACAATACAAATTCTCTTGTCCGGTTCGCCTCGACGCCCGACGTCCCGGAGGCTCTGCGAGGGCAGCCTGTGCCCGTAGGGACGAATGGATCGCCATCCGATTTCCGGGTTGCATTGTTTTGGCTTAATCCTTCGACCTCGAGTTTTGAACAAGTTGGGGCAGCAGTCGCGATTGGGCCCCTCGCTGGGCGGTTCAACGGTGGAAGCCGCACCGTTCCAGGGGCATCGGTAACGCTCATGACGGTGGCATGGTCCGGGGGATCAACCCTCGTCAGTTATGGAGACGCCTTGAACGCTGGAGGACCGGATATCTATGCAGGCGAGGCTGCGCCGTTTGTTTACAGCGGCGGCGGTGGTTCACCGCCTTCGCCCCCAAGCCCGATACCCGCGGGCGCTTTCAGCCCGGTTTTGCGCCCTTTGCCTCCTCGGTTCCCCTCGTTCCACGCCCTCAGCGAGCCGCCGGGAGCTGGCATGATCGACACCAGTCCTGCGCCGAACGCCGAGGGGCGCTTCAACTACGGAACGGTGGTCACTGTGAATGCGCTGGCAGGCCCAGGCTATGCATTCGCTGGTTGGGAAGGGGCAGCTTCCGGGATAACGAATCCATTTTCGTTCACCATTTACCAAGAAACAACTCTGTGGGCCAAATTTGTCGGCGATCCTCCCATCGCCAACGACGATTTCGCGAACCGAATCCCACTGGAGGGCATGGCCGTCGCGACTTCGGGCACGAATACCAATGCGACTAAAGAGATCGGCGAACCCAATCACGGTCAAACGTCTGGAGGGCGATCCATCTGGTGGAGTTGGACCGCCCCGGCAGGCGGTCTGGTGACGATCAAGACGGAAGGAAGCACATTTGACACGACGCTTGGAGTCTACACGGGCTTGTCGGTGGACAACCTGGTGGGGGTAGATGGCAACAACGACGCCAACTCCGACACGCTGACCAGCGCGACATCGTTGATGGTAACGGCAGGCACGGCCTATGCCCTCGCCGTGGATGGACGCGCGGCGGCATCTGGAAGCGTGGAGTTGGCGATTGATCTTCAGACTGGACCACGCCTCGAGCTCACCCTCCAAGACGGAACTTTAGCTTTCTCCTGGCTCACGAACTGGGTCGGATTCACCCTCGAATCGGCGGAGATTCCAGGGCCCGTAGTTTCCTGGGACCCGGTGCCCGGGGCTTCCGAGGTCCGGGGTTGGAGGTTCGTCCAGTCGGTGGGCATCACGGAGCCCATGAAGTTCTACAGACTGAGAAGGCCTGCGGGCTTCTGAGGAAGATGGGCGTCACATTCCATCACCCGCCGTCTTCCCCGGAAACGGCCAACGTGAATCATGATCAAGGCAATCTGCTTCTCTTGTGGCGCAGGCAAAGAGGACGCGATGTCAGCTTGCACCTATTGCGGGCAGCGGCAACGCCGATAATCCGGATCAAGCCCTTTCAGCATATCTGAGTGTCCGATGTCTGTCCCCCGGTGATCTAGGCCGAGCCTCGAGGAGCATCCAGGCCGCTCGGACCATTTCTCCCAGTGCCCGCCTTGAGGCCCTGCTAAAGTTGCGGCGTGAGGCGGAGCGATTCCTCGCCAGGCAACGCCGTCGCCTGCACCGGGCCTTCATCGGGGCAATGTGTTTCTTGTTTCTGCTCGTCTTCGGGGCTCTCCATTCCTGGCCCCGTTACGCGTGGGCGAGGGTGCTGGACTCCGAGAGTGCGTATGCCCACTACACCGAACGTTTTCCACACTCAGGCTGGATCGCGGAGGCGAAGCGGCATCTCCTGCGGGTTCGTGAACCGACCCGCTGGAGCGCGGCCTCTGGCTCGAGGGATCTCTTGAAGCTTAGGGTCTGTGCAAAAATAACTTCCGATTTTGGCGGGAGCGCCACCGGGCCG
>CAZVRY010000399.1:0-5445 GCA_964629545.1 uncultured Verrucomicrobiota bacterium
CCAGGATGAAACCCCAGCCTGGAGCCGCATCAACCCGGGGAGAGCGTCGGGCGCCACAAAAGGCTGGCCAGCCCACGGCACGCCGGTTCCCAACGCAGGGTTCTGAATCACCCGCTCCGGCAGTCGGCGTGACCCCCTCCCCCAATCCAAATGCATCACCCGTGCGATTCAGTGCCTGTCGGGCACTTTTCGCTTCGACTTTGGCACGCGGGCTGCGTAGGTTGGCCCGATCTAGACCGGCTACCCCCTGTTGGCCTCGGCACCCTCGCACCCCGCAGGTCAACCCGGGCCCCGGTTAGCGCTAACTCGTTGTATTCATGCACCCTACGGTTTCGGATGATGTCCGCATGTCGCCCCCGCGGCAACCCCTGCCCCGCCACCCCGCCCAACCTCGCCGCGCCTCCAAGTGGCATCTTTTCTTCCTCCGCTCGTGCCTCCTCCTCGCCGCCGCCCTCGGACCCTCCGGGACCCTCGCCACCCTCGCCCAATCCGATGTCATCATCAGCGAAGATACCGACTGGCGCTTCTTGAAAGGCGTGGTCGAGGCCTCCACCCCGGATAACGGCGCCTGGCGCCTCCGAGATTTCAACGACGCCTCCTGGTCCCGCGCGCCCGGCCCTTTTTACTACGACGATGGTTCCGGCTTCAGCGGCAACACCGCCCTCACCGACATGCGCGGCCGCTACTCCTCCGTGTTCCTTCGCAAGTCATTCACCATCAATGAGCCAAGCGGCGTGATGGAACTCTCCGTCAACGTCCAGTCCGACGACGGCGCCGTCGTCTGGCTCAATGGCACCGAGGTCGGCCGCGTCAACATGCCCGAAGGCAACCCTGCCTTCTCCTGGACCTCCCTCCCCGCCGCCGGTGAACCCAATATCGCCACGTTCATCGTCACCAACGCCTACTCCATCCTTCACGCCGGCTCCAATGTCCTCGCCGTCCAAGCCTTCAACGCCTCCCTCTCCGATAGTAGCGACTTCCTCATCGCCGCCTCCATGACCGGCAACCTCGACGGACGCGGCCCAACCGTCGAGACCACCGTTCCGCCCGCCGGCGCCCAGGTCCGCAGCCTCGCTTCCATCGAAGTCGTGTTCAGCGAAAACGTCACCGGAGTGGACCTCGCAGACCTGCTCATCCAAGGCGTCCCCGCGGCCAGCCTCACCGTCGTCTCGCCCAGAGACTACGTGTTCAGCTTCCCCCAACCGCCCAGCGGCCTCGTCGGCATCTCCTGGAACGTCAATCACAACATCAAAGACGCCGCCGGCAACTCCTTCACCCCCACCGACTGGAACTACACCGTCGATCCCAACGCCCCGCTCGAAGACCTCATCCTCTCCGAATTCATGGCCGACAACGCCAACGGCATCCGCGACAACCTTGGGACGCGATCCGACTGGATCGAGATCTTCAACCGCAGCGATGCCCCGGCCGAACTCGATGGATGGTTCCTCACCGACGACGCCACCGACCTGGCTAAATGGCGCTTCCCCGCCGTCACCCTCGGCGCTCGCTCCTACCTCCGCGTCTGGGCCTCGGGCGAAAACCTCTCCAACCCCCTCGCCCCGCTCCACACCAACTTCCGCCTCTCTCCCAACGGCGAATACCTGGCCCTCGTCAGCCCCCAAACCAACGTTGTCTCCGCTTTCGCCCCCACCTTCCCGCCGCAACAGCCCGACATCTCCTACGGACGCGACGTCAATAACCCCGACATGGTCGGCTATTTCACCACCCCTACCCCGGGCGCCCCTAACTCAACCAGCGGCAGCGGCTTCGCCCCCGCCGTCTCCTTCTCCATCGCCGGTGGCACCTTCACCAACGCCACCCTCTCCGTCACCCTCTCCGCCCCCTCCGGCACCCTCCGCTACACCACCGACGGCTCTCGCCCCACCACCTCCTCCCCCATCTACGCAGGCCCCATCACCGTCTCCCGCAGCACTGTCATCCACGCCCGCGTCTTCCAATCGGGACTCCTCCCGGGCCCCACCGGCGTCCAGATCTACACGCTCCTCGGCGCCTCCACCGCCAACTTCAGCTCCAACCTCCCCCTCCTCCTCCTCCACACCTCCGGCCGTGCCATCAGCACCGAATCGCGCATCGCCGCCACCCTCACCGCCATCGACACCACCCGCGGACGCGCCAGCCTCGCCTCGCCCCCCTCTTTCATGGGCAACTGCCAAATCGAATACCGAGGCCAATCTTCCCTCAGCTTCCCCAAAAAGGCCCTCAACGTCGAAATCAACGATCCCCAAGGCAATGACCTCGAAGTCCCCCTCCTCGGCTTGCCTGCCGAATCCGATTGGGTCCTCTATAACCCCTACTCCGACAAACCCTTCCTCCAGAACTTCCTGGCCTACGAATTGCACGAAAAAATGGGCCACTACGCCCCCCGCCGCCTCTTCGTCGAACTCTTTGTCGACACCTCCGGCAGCGCCGCCAATCGCCTCGATTCCCCCACCGATTACCAGGGCATCTACATCCTCGTCGAAAAAATCAAGGTCGATAATAACCGCGTCGACATCGCCCGCCTTACCTCAGAACAAAACACTGAACCCCAAATCACCGGCGGCTACATGATCAAGAAGGACAAAGACAGCCCCGGCGACCGCAACTTCACCACCCAAGGCGGCAGCGGCTTCAGCGCCCAAGCCCTCAAAATCCACGAACCCAAACCCCGCGAAATCACCTCCGCCCAACTCACCTGGATCCGCAATTACCTCGTCCAATTCGAAAAAGCCCTCTACGCCCCCACCTGGCTCTCCGCCACCGGCACCAACCACTACTCCCATTACATCGACGTCGACTCCTTCGTCGATAACCACTGGATGGTCGAGTTCCCAAAGCAAATCGATGGCTACCGCCTCAGCAATTACATGCACAAAGACCGCGGCGGCAAGCTCGCGATGGACCCCATCTGGGACTGGAACCTCAGCTTCGGCAACGCCGACTACCTCGAGGGCGCCAACACCGCCGGCTGGTACTACTCCCTCCTCGACGAAAATGGCCATATCTGGCTCCGCCGCCTCATCTGCGGCACCACCTCCAGCGCCGGCACCTCCGGCGACCCCGACTTCAACCAGAAAATCGCCGACCGCTGGAGCGTCCTCCGCACGAATGTCTTCAACTCGACCAACCTCCTCCTCCGCATCGACGAACTCGCCGCCTACCTCAACGAAGCCCAAGCCCGCGACTTCGCCAAATGGCCCCGCCTCGGCTCCTACGTCTGGCCCAACCCTCCCCTCTACTCCACCCCCACCACCTACAGCGGCATCATCGCTAACCTGAAAAACTGGGTCCGCAGTCGCTACATCTGGATCGATAGCCAGTTCCTGCGCATCCCCGAATTCAGCCTCCCCGGCGGCGGTGTCTCCCCCGGTTATCCCCTCACCCTCTCCGCCGCCGCCGGCTCCATCTACTACACCACCGACGGCTCGGACCCGCGCGCCCCCGGCGGCGGGATCTCCCCCCAAGCACGCCTCTACTCCAACGGCCTCCGCCTCGAATCCAATAGCCGCGTCGTCGCCCGCGTCCGGAGCGGCAACCGGTGGAGCGGCCCCGCCGCCGCCACCTTCACCCTCGACGTCCCCCCGCTCGTCCTCACCGAACTCATGTACGCCCCGACCAGCACCCCGGGTTCTCCCGTCGACGATGCCCCCCTCTTCGAATACCTCGAACTCCTGAACGCCGGCCCCACACCCCTCGACTTGCGCGGCTTCCAGTTCACCCGCGGCATCTCCTTCACCTTCGGCCTTTCCGGCCTCACCTCCCTCGCCCCAGGCGCACGCCTCGTCCTCGCCCGCGACCCCGCCGCCCTCACCCAACGCCACGGCCCCATCCCCAACCTCGTCGGCCCCTACCAAGGTTCCCTCGATAACCAAGGCGAACGCCTCACCCTCGTCGGCCCCCGCGGTGAACCCGTCTTCGACCTCGAATACAACCCCAACTGGCACCCCGCCACCGACGAACTCGGCTTCGCCCTCGTCCCCATCGCCGAGGGCCAACCCGTGGCCGCCTTTGCCACCGCCAGCGGCTGGCGCCCTGGCGCCCTCGGCGGCACCCCAGGCCAACCCGACCCCGCCGACCCCGCCATCCCGCGCATCGTCATCAACGAGATCCTCACCCATACCGACCCCCCGCTCGTCACCATGATCGAACTCTTTAACCCCGGCCCCACCGACGCCAACCTCGGCGGCTGGTTCCTCTCCGACGACCGCCGCACCCCCAAGTTCCGCATCCCCGACGGCACCATCATCCCCGCCGGCGGCTTCGTCGTCTTCTTCGAGCAGCACTTTAACCCTACCCCCGGCACCCCACCCTCCTTCAGCCTTAGCGCCGCCGGCGACGACGCCTACCTCTACTCCGCCAACCCCCAAGGCCAACTCACCGGCTACGTCCAAGGCTACGACTTCGGGGCCGCCCTCAACGGGGTCGCCTTGGGACGCCACCGCACCAGCACCGGCGACGAACACTTCGTCGCCCAAGCCGCCCGCACCCCCGGCGCCACCAACAGCCTCCCCGCCGTCGGACCTATCGTCATCACCGAAATCATGTACCACCCGCCCGATGTCGCCCTCAACAATGCCTTCTGGGACAACACCGAGGACGAGTTCATCGAACTCCGCAACCTCTCCCCCATCACCGTCCCCCTCTTCGATCCCACTGCCCCCACCAATACGTGGCGACTCCGCGACGCCGTCTCCTTCGCCTTCCCCCCTGGCCAAACCATGAACCCCAATGAGCGACTCCTCGTCGTCTCCTTCGATCCCACGGCCAATCCGGCCGCCGCCAACGCCTTCCGCTCACGCTACGGCCTCAACCCCACTACCCGCCTCGTCGGCCCCTACGACGGCAAACTCTCCAACAGCGGAGATTCCGTCGAACTCATCCAGCCCGACATGGTCCGCTTCTACGAGACCAACTTCGTCGTCACCAGCGTCCTCATCGACCGCGTCAATTATCGCGACGACGCCCCCTGGCCCGCCGGCGCCGATGGCTACGGCTATTCCCTCCAACGCCGAACCGAATCCGCCTACGGCAATGACCCCACCAACTGGGTCGCCGCCGCCCCCACCCCCGCTGCCCCGCTCGGCCCCGCCCCCGAACCCACTCTCACCACCCACCCGCTCAGCCAACACGTCCTCCCCGGCACCCCAGTCACCTTCACGGTCGAAGCCTCCGGTCCTGCCCCCCTGAGCTACCAATGGCGCTTCAACGGCTCCCCGCTCCCCGGCGCTGTCGAGCGCGTCCTCATCCTCACGAACGCCCAACCCGCCCACAGCGGCCGCTACGAGGCCGTCGTCTCCACCCCCCTCCGCGCCACTACCAGCGCCCCCGCGCACTTGATCGTCGCTCACCCCCCCACCATCCTCGTCCCCCCCTCCCCCGCTGTCGTCGACCCCGGCGCGGAAGAGCGCGAAGGTCAGCGCGAAGAACTCCAGACTTGGCCGC
>CAZVRY010000400.1:0-2611 GCA_964629545.1 uncultured Verrucomicrobiota bacterium
CGGCGGCGGCGCGGCCCACGGGGGCGGACTGTCAGCGCCAGCTTAAGGACTATGCGGGGGCAGGATCGAATTCCGGGTGGGGGCTCGAGCGGTATGGCGGGGTTGCGGGGGTGAAGGAGGCGTGGTTTGAGCAGGCCTTGTCGCAGATTGTGCGGGCGGGGGTGGAGATGGGCGACATGGGGGTGGCCGACCAGGCGGTGGGGCGGTTGGTGGAGGGGTTCCCGCAGAGCCCCTATGCGGAGCGGGCCCTGCTGTTGTTGGGGCAGGCGCTGACGGGCAAGGGGGATTTGGCATTGGCGAGGGAGCGTTTGACGGATTTGGTGAAGCGGTTCCCGTCGTCCCCGTTATTGCCGGAGGCGCGGCGGGCCCTGGCCCGGGCGTATGCGCAGGAGGGGAACTGGTCGGCGGCGATTACGGAGGTGGACGGGTGGTTGGGGGCCTATCCGGAGCATGCGAAGCGGCCGGAGGTGGAATTCGACCGGGCGTGGTTGTACTGGCAGTCGGGGTTAGTGACCAATGCCTTTCAGCGGTTCACGAACTTCGTGGCGCAGTTTCCGACCAACGCCCTGGCGCCCCAGGCGCAGTTATGGATAGGGGATTATTATTTTGACCAGGGGGACTTCGCGCAGGCGGAGTTAAACTATCAGTTGTTGTTTCAGAATACGAATTGGGTGGGATCGGAGTTGACGGGCCGGGCGCGCCTGATGGCGGGCCGGGCGGCGTTTAGCCGGGAGGGTTATGCCAGTGCGGAGGGTTATTTCTTGTGGCTGGTGACGAATGCGGTGGCGGGGGATCCGATCATTGCCGAGGCCTTGTTCGACCTCGGCAACGCGTTCACGGCGCGTCCGTCGACCGAGACCACCAACGTGTTGGGGAATTTCGAGAATGCGATCAACGCGTTCACGCGCATTACCCAGCAACATGCGACGAATCGGTTGGCTCCGCTGGCGTGGGGGCGGATTGGGGATTGTCATCTGCAGTTGGCGTCGGCGGATCCTCGGCGATACGAGCGGGCCACGAATGCGTATGCGCGGGTGTTGGAGTCGCCGTTGGCGGGGTTGGCGGCGCGGAGCAAAGCCGAGGTGGGGGTGGGCACGGCCTTGGAGAGGATGGCGGGGTTGGCTGGGGAGGCGGAACGGGATGCCTTGTTGAACCAGGCCTTGAGCCATTACGCGGCGGTGCTCTACGAGAGCAATCGGCGGCCAAACGAGACCGAGCCGGCCGATCCGCTGTGGGTCAAGGAGGCGGGGTTGGCGGCGGCGCGGGTGGCGGAGGCTCAGCAGCGCTGGGAGGTGGCCGCCCGGATTTACGAGCGACTGGCGGCGAGGTTCCCACCGTTGCGTCCTGCCCTGGAGAAGCGGCGGGCGGTGGCGGCGGATCAGGCGGAGGGGGCGCAGCCGTGATTCATGGGGTCTCGGGGCGGTTACCATTTGCGGGAACGTCTGCCATCAACGGTGCGGGGAGAGAATTCCCCGATCAGAACTGCGGGTTGAACCCCTGAACCGTTGACGTTTCACCTCTCCCTATCTCCCTCCCCCCAACCTGAGTCACCGCTGCGCTGGAAACGGTTGGGGGGAGAGACGGGGTAGGCGACGGTTCATGGAGAGGATGGCCAGAGGCCGGGTGAGGGGCCGCCCGAGTTTCAGAATGAGAACTGCCGGTTGGGGAGAAGGGCGGCTTGACCGGGGGCGGGATTCGGGGTGGAGTGGGCTTTGAACAATCCTATGTATTTCTTGGCGCTGGCGGCGGGTGGAGCCGTGGACTGGTGGCCCTTTGTGGTGCTGTTGGTGAGTTTGGCGGCGATTGTGGGGATGATCACGGTGCTGCGGATGCATCCGTTTGTGGCGCTGATTGTGGCGGCGGTGTTGGCGGGTCTGTTGGCGAAGAAACTGCCTGGGGAAGTGGGGACGTTTCCGGAGGATCCGGCGAAGGGGCGGAGTCATTGGGTGCAGGCGGTGGAATTGACGGCGGCGGAGTTTGGGACGACGGCGGGGAAGATTGCGGTGGTGATTGCGTTGGCGTCGGTGGTGGGGGTGTGTTTGATGGAGAGCGGGGCGGCGGACAAGGTGGTGCGGCGGTTCTTGGCGGTGTTTGGGGAGAAGCGGGCGGGGGCGGCGATTGCGACGAGCAGTTACGTGATGTCGATTCCGATCTTTTTCGACACGTTTTTCATGTTGTTGCTGCCGTTGGCGCGGGCGATGCGGGTGCGGACGGGGCGGGATTACCTGTTGTTCGTCATGGCGATTTGCTGCGGGTCGATTGTGACGCATTCGCTGGTGGCGCCGCATCCGGGTCCGCTGGCGATGGCGGAGGCGTTGCAGATCGACTTGGGGGTGACGATTGTGGCGGGGATTGTGTTGGGGATTATCCCGACGATGGTTTCGTGGCAGGTGGTGAAGTGGTTGAACCGGCGGATGGAGGTCCCGTTGCGGGAGACGCCGGGGGCGCCGTTGAAGGATTTGGAGGAGATCGTGGCGCGGCCGGAGCATGAGCTGCCTTCGTTTCTGGGGTCGATTGGGCCGGTGGTGGCGCCGATCTTCTTGATTTCGCTGGCGTCGTTCTTCGATGCGGTGGCGCGGAGTCCGGGGACGTTCCCGTGGGTGGTGGCGGG